>CAILVY010000337.1 GCA_903837785.1 Candidatus Hydrogenedentota bacterium | reverse complement strand
GTCCATGGCGGATTTCGAGTTCAAGTACTTCTCGGAGATCTGCGCCGCGGTGAATATTCCGGTGCTGCTGTATCAGCCGCCCGGCACGGCGTCCGAGTAGTGCGTCACCCGGCAGTCCATCGCGCAACTGGCCGAAATCGAAAACCTCGTGGGCATCAAGGTTTCGAGTGCCGACGGCGCGTACGTCTTCGATCTGATCCGGGCCGTGAAGGACAAGCCGTTCGGCTTCATCGTCGGGGCCGAGATGATTTACTATGCGGGCCTGTGCGCCGGCGCACGCGCCTGCATCGGCCAGGGCACCACGCTGAATCCGCAGGTGATCCGGGCCGTCCTCGACCGCTTCCTGGCGGGCGATCTCGAAGGCGCCAACGAGGCGCAGGAAGACACAAACGAACTGGTTTACGCATGCCCGAATGCCGTGGACTTCTTCAAGATGTACGCGACGGAGAAAGGCTATCCCGTCGGGCTCTACGCCCGCACACTGGGCAGCCCCTACGTCACGCACCGCGTCCCGCTGGCCCAGGAGGCGTACGGTGCCTTCAAAGTCCAGTTCGAAGAGACGCTCGCCAAATACATCTGACCGCAAAGCCTTGATACCCGTCACCGGCCACACGTATCATGTGGTCAAACAAGGTGCGGCCATGTTCAAAAATCACTCGATGCTGGCGGACGACCCGGATTCCCCTGCGCGCAAGGGCGCGGCGTGGAGCGTACACCTGTTCACCGCGACGGGGGCCGTGGCCGGGCTGATGGCCATGCTCGCCATCGTGAACGAGAACTGGCGCGCCGCCTTCGCCTGGATGGGCGTCACGATTGCGATCGACTCGGTGGACGGCGCTCTCGCGCGGGCCTGCAAGGTCAAACAGGTGCTCCCCGGCTTTGACGGGGCGCTGCTCGACAACATCGTGGACTTCTTCACGTACGTGATCGTGCCCGCATTCTTCCTCTGCGAAACCGAACTGGCGCCGCCGCACTGGGCGCTGGTGCTCGCGGCGATGATCACGTTCTCGTCGGGATACCAGTTCTGCCAGTCCGACGCCAAGACCCCCGATCACTGTTTCAAAGGGTTTCCCTCCTACTGGAACCTGGTGGTGTTCTATCTGTTCCTGGTGGAATGGAACCCGTGGGCCAATGCGGCCGTGATCGCGATTTGCACGGTGCTCGTTTTCGTTCCCGTCAAGTACATCTATCCGACGCGGACCCGCGTGCTGCGCCCGCTCACGTTGAGCCTGGGCATGGTTTGGGGCGTCATGCTGCTCGCCGCGTTGATCAGCTATCCGAACGGCCACCTGCCCTGGATCTATCCGTCGCTGGCCTACGTCGTCTATTATCTTGCCGCCAGTCTTTACTTTACGGTGCGCGGCTATCCGGCGCAGGAAGACGAAGCGTAAGACGACGCGCACCGGGACGCGGCAGGGGATGCCTGCGGGCTATTTCTTGGGAAAGGCCTTCCCGGCGTGGAGGTGGACCCACCGGTGGGCGCGCGCGGCGAGCTGTTCATCGTGGGTGACAATCACGAGCGTGACGCCGTCGCGGGTATTGAGGCTCCAAAGCAGCTCGAGAATGCTCGAACTCGTGTTCTCGTCCAGGTTTCCCGTGGGTTCGTCGCTGAGCACCACGCTCGGCCCGTTGAAGAGGGCGCGGGCAATGGCGGCGCGCTGCTGTTCGCCGCCGCTGAGCTGTCCGGGCTTGTGCGTCATGCGCTCGGCCAGCCCCACCTTCCCGAGCAGCTCTTCCGCGCGCTGCCGGCACGCGGCGCGGGGCGCGCCCTTGCAGACCGCCGGCATCATCACATTCTCGAGGGCGGAGAACTCGGGCAGGAGATGATAGAACTGGAAGACAAACCCGATTTCCCGGTTGCGGATTTCATTGACGCCGGCCCAACTCGTCTTTGTGAGGGCCTTGTCGCGGAAGAAGACTTCGCCGCCGCTGGGCTTGTCCAGGGTGCCCATGATGTGCAGGAGTGTGCTCTTGCCCACGCCCGAGGGTCCGCTGATGGCGAGGATCTCGCCCTCGTGAACCTCGAGATCGACGCCCCGCAGGATGCTCAACTCGCGTGTGCCGTCGTGATACGACTTTGTGACGCCGCGGCATTCGATTACTTTACTCATTGCGCAACGCGTCCACCGGGTTGACCCGCACCGCGCTCCACGCGGGATACAGCGTGGAAACCAGCGTCAAAACGACCGCGGAGAAGGTGATCCAGAACACATCCCGGGGCACCACGGCCACGGGGATATGATCGAAGTAGTAGATGATGCTGTTGAAGATATCCACGCCCAGGAGCCGGCCCAGGAAGAGCGCGATGGCGTTGATGTTGTAGGCGAGCACCACGCCGAGGACCGTGCCGGCGAAGGCTCCGCCGAGGCCGATGATGAGCCCTTGCACGATGAAGAGGAGCATGATGCTGGGACCGCTGGCGCCGAGCGTGCGAAGAATGCCGATGTCGCGCCGCTTCTCCATCACGATCATGATGAGCGTGCTCGTGATGTTGAACGCCGCCACAAGCACGATGAAGGCAAGGATGATGAACATGGCGAGCTTCTCCTGCGCGAGCGCCTGGAAGAACGCCTCCTGGTCCTCGTACCACGTCTTGGCGAAATAGCCCCGGAACGCCGTGTTAATCGCCTTCTGCACGTTGGGCGCCTGGAAGGGGTCGGAAAGCTTCACCTGAATGCCGTCCACGCCGCCCTGGCCGCGCAGCATCCGCGCCGTGGCGAGATCCACAAAGGCGTACAGCTCATCGAAATCCGACATGCGCGCCTGCGAAATGCCGCTGACCCGGAGCCACACCGGCGTGCCCATCTGCCGCCCAACCACGGCCTTCACGGTGGAACGCGCGGTGTAGACCACGATCTCGCTGCCGACGCTGGCGTTGATGCGCTGGGCGAGGCGATAGCCCAGGACGATCTCCTTCTCCTTGGGCAGTTCGCCCATGGCGAAAGTGCGCCCGCCCGCACTCGTCAGATTCGTCGAGAGATCAGTGACCTTGGACTGCAATTCCGGATCGCAGCCGAGAATGAGGGCGCCGGTCGAATTCTCCCCCTTGCGGAGCAGCGCCTCGATTTGCGCGATCGGCCCGGCCGCCTGGATCTGCGGGCACTCGCGCTCGATGTCCTGAATGACCTTGTGCCAATCCTCGAAGTAGTTCTCGGCGCGGGGGTAAACCGTGAGGTGCGAACGATTGCCGACGATCGTCTCGCGGAGCGCGATGTCAAAGCCGGTCATGACGCTCATGACCACGATGAGCGTGATGACGCCGACACAGACGCCCGCCACGGAAATGATCGTGATCAGGTTGACAAAGCGGTTCTTCCGCTTCCCCCGGAGGTAGCGTGCGGCAACAAAGGCTTCGAATCGCATCGATGCTGGGTTTCCTGAATGTGCGTGTCAGTACGGAGCGGCAGTATAGCGGCGCGCCCCGCCGTCCGGCAACAATTAAGATTCCGTTCCGCATGGAAAAAGTTCCACGCCATGGCGATAATACGGGAAGCGGCGGGTTGCGGGATTCGGAACAGGAGAAACGGGATCATGTCACTTCGGATAAGCGGCGTCGATGCGGTGGTGGTTGTCATCTATCTGGCCGTGGTGCTGGTCCTGGGCACCCTCATGAAACGGCGGGCCGCCCGCAACATCGGAAGCTACTTCCTGGGCGAGCGGCAGTTGCCGTGGTGGGCGCTGGCGATGTCGGGCAGTTCCTCCTACTTCGACATCACAGGCACCATGTGGATCGTGAGCCTCTTCGTCGTGATGGGCCTCAAGGGAATGTGGGTGCAGTGGATCTGGGGGTTCATCATCCCCGTTTTCTACATGGCCTATATGGGCAAATGGATTCGGCGTTCCGGCGTCATGACGGGCGCGGAATGGATGGAAACGCGTTTCGGTTCGGGGCGCGCGGGCGAGTTGGCCCGGGCGTCCTACACGCTCTACGCCGTCCTGACGATCACGGCCTTCCTGGCCTACGGCGCCACGGGCATGGGCAAATTCGGGGCGGTCTTCCTCCCCTTCAGCGATCATGTCTGCGCCGCGCTCATCCTCGGCGTCACGGGCATCTACGTGATCGTGGGCGGATTCCACGGCGTTGTGCTCGTCGAGATCTTCCAGACGATCGTGCTGAGTCTCGGCGCCCTCCTCATTGCGTACCTCGGGTTCCGGCACGTCACGCCCGAAATGCTCGCGGCGAAAGTCGGCCCGGACTGGCACAGCCTCCTGCCCGGATGGGACTTCGCTTCGCTCGCGGAAACCGAGTATCAACTCTTCGGCGCCCTCCTCCTCGTCTGGGTGGTGAAGGGCCTGCTGCTCAGCCTCTCCGGTCCCGAACAGCTTTACGATTTCCAGCGGTTCCTCGCGGCCAAGGACCCGAAAGAGGCATCCAAGCTCGGCGCGCTCTGGGGCGTGATACACACAGTTCGCTGGCCCATGGCGATGGCCCTGGCCGCCATGGGGATTGTCGGCCTCGCGGAAACCGGCGACCCGGAACGGGTCCTGCCGTCCGTGATCCAGAACATGCTGCCCCAGGGGATTCGCGGCGTGGTCCTGGCCGCACTGCTCTCGGGCTTCCTCGCCACGTTCAACTCGACCGTGAACGGCGGCGCCAGTTACATCGTCAAGGACATCTACCACAAGTACCTCCGGCCGGACGCGCCGCAAAAGGAACTGATCTACGCGAGTTACGCCTCCTCGGCCCTCCTGATTCTCCTGGGCATCGCCGTGAGTTTCGCCGCCACCTCCATCAACCAGATGTTCACCTGGATCATGGGCACCCTCGGCGCCGGCGTGCTCATGCCGAACGTGCTCCGCTGGTACTGGTGGCGCGTGAACGGCTGGGGCTATGCCGTGGGCACGATCTCGGGCATGGTCCTCTCGTTGATCCAGGCGCTCACGCCCCAATTCGCCAGGCTGCCGCTCTACGTGACCTTCCCCGTGATCGCGGGCGGCGTCTGCGCCGTCACGATCCTCGTTACGCTGCTCACCGCGCCCACGGATCGCGCGACGCTGCTGGCCTTCTACCGCAATGTCCGGCCTGCGGGGTGGTGGGGGCCGATCGCGGCCGAGGCGAATCTCCCGCCCGAGTCGTCCACATTCGCCCGCGACCTGTGCAACGTCGTCATCGGGATCCCGTGGCTCGTCGCGATGTGGCTCTGCCCGGTCTTCGTGGTGCTTCACCGCTTCACCGAAGCCGCGTTGACCGGCGGAATGGTCGCGGTGCTCAGCCTCGTGCTCTACAGGACGTGGTACCAGACACTCGACGCGGAGTAAGGCCTTCCCTGAACCCGCGTCCGAGCCGGGGGCGCAACGTCAACCAGGCAGGACAAGATTAGCGCATCGGCCCATTGCGGCTTCCGTCTCAGGCAGAAGGCCTGACATACCTGAAGTTGCCACACGTCATCGGGCCGCCTCAATGGGCGTGGCACAACCTGCGCTGCGCTTCCATCCCGCGCGTCAAATGCTGCGCAGCAGCGGGAAGAAGATGACCTCCCGGATCGACGCGGAATCGGTCACTATCATGGCGAGGCGGTCGATCCCGATGCCGAGTCCGGCCGTGGGCGGCATGCCAATCTCGAGCGCGTTGATGAAGTCCTCGTCGAGATACTGGGCCTCGTCGTCACCCGCTTCGCGAAGGCGGAGCTGTTCCATGAACCGCTCCCGCTGATCGATGGGATCGTTCAGCTCTGAGAAGGCATTGCCGACTTCCAGGCACGCGATGAACGGCTGGAACCGCTCCGTGAGCGCCGGATTCCCGCGTTTCTTCTTCGCGAGCGGCGACAGCTCGATCGGGTAGTCGTAGAGGAACGTCGGCTGCACGAGCAGCGGCTGCACCCGCGCGGACATGACCTCGTCCACGATCTTGCCATAGCCCATCTCGGGCGTAACCTCGACCCCGATGCTCCGGGCGAGGCGGGCGGCTTCCTCCCGGTCGCGCGTGGCTTCGAGATCGATGCCCGCGAAGCGGCGGATGGCGTCGTGGAGCGTCATCCGCGCCCACGGCCGCGCCAGGCTGATTTCCTGGCCCTGATACGTGAAGGTCTTGCTCCCGGCCACCTCTTCGATGATCGTGCAGAGCATGTCTTCCGTCTCATCCATGAGGCCGAGATAATCCTGATACGCCTCGTACATTTCCATCGTCGTGAATTCGGGGTTGTGGCGCGTGTCCACGCCCTCATTGCGGAAGCACCGGTTGATCTCGAAGACCTTGTCGAACCCCCCGACAATCAGGCGCTTGAGATAAAGTTCCGGCGCGATGCGCAGATAGAGATCGCAGTCAAACGTGTTGTGGTGCGTGATGAACGGGCGCGCCGTGGCCCCGCCCGGGATCGCCTGCAGCATGGGCGTCTCCACCTCGACGAAGCTGTGGCGCGTGAGCCAGTTGCGCATCGCCGCGACCACTTTGATGCGCTTCTTGAAGATCTCGAGCACCTCCGGATTCGCCGCCATGTCCAGATAGCGCTGCCGGTAGCGCGTTTCGACGTCCGTCAGGCCGTGGTATTTCTCGGGCAGCGCCTTCAGTGACTTCGTCAGGATCTCATAGCGCTCGGCAAAAAGCGTGACCTCGCCGCGCCGCGTGCGCTTCACCACGCCCGTTACACCGAGGAAATCGCCGAGGTCGAGGTCGTCCAGTTGCGCGAACGCCGCTTCGCCAATCTGGCCGTGGCCCAGGAAGACCTGGATCTTGCCCGTCTCATCGCGCAGGTCCGCAAAGACGCTCTTGCCGTGCGATCGGAACGCCGTCATGCGCCCCGCAAGCGTGGCCGGCGCCTCCGCCGGATGTTCCTCGGAAGCCGTCTTCTCCGCCTCCTCGAATGCCGCGCGCGCTTCCGCGATCATGCCGGATCGCTTGAACACGTACTTGAACGGGTCGTCCCCGCGGCCGCGGATCCGTTCCAGCTTGTCCACGCGGAATTGACGAAGGTCCTGTTCCGTCGAGTGATGTTCCTGCTCCATGTCGCTCCCTCCTGTCTTCCCGTGGCACGCCTGGTTCAAGCGGCGACGGCAGCGTCCCGCGTTAGTTCATGTTCCCGAGCTTCCACTTGAGGTACGCCTCGATGAACAAGTCGATGTCCCCGTCGAGAACACGGACGACATTGCTCGTCTCGGCGCCGGTGCGGTGGTCTTTCACCATCTGATACGGCTGCAAAACGTAGCTTCGGATCTGACTGCCCCACGCCACGTCCTGTTGTCCGTCGCGTTGCGAGGCCAGTTCTGCTTCTTTCTTCTTCACTTCCATGTCGTATAGCTTTGCCTTGAGCATATTGAGCGCGGTGGCCCGGTTGCGGTGCTGCGAACGTTCCACCTGGCACGAGACTACGAATCCCGTGGGCAGGTGGGTGAGCCGCACCGCCGAGCTGGTCTTGTTGACCTTCTGGCCCCCGTGGCCGCTCGCGCGGAAGACGTCCATTTTCAGGTCTTCCTCGCGCACTTCGATGTTGATGTCCTCGTCGATCTCGGACAGCACCTCGATGGCGGTGAAGGAGGTGTGGCGCCGCTTGTTCGCGTCGAAGGGCGAAATGCGTACCAGCCGGTGCACACCCGCCTCTGACTTAAGCAGTCCGTATGCATACGGGCCGGTGATCCGGAGGGACGCGCTCTTCAGGCCCGCTTCTTCGCCGGGCAGGAAATCGAGCACCTCGTATTCAAACCCCTTCACCTCGCAGTAGCGCGTGATCATGCGGAAGAGCATGCTGGCCCAGTCGCAGGATTCCGTGCCGCCCGCGCCCGGGTGGATGCTCAGAATGACCGGCTTCGTGTCGCGCGGATCGCTGAAAAGGCTCGCGATCTCGAGCGTGTGCAGATCCTTGCCCAGCCGCTCGCGCAGGGCGTCGATCTCGGAGGCCATCGACGCATCCTCCTCCTCCTGCGCCATCTGAAGCAGCACCTCCGCCTCCTCCAGCTCCCGGTGGAGGTCGTCCGGCGCGCCCACCACCCGCTTCAACGCCTTCATCTCCTGCACGACCTTCTGCGCACTCTCCGGATCGTCCCAGAACCCCTGAACCGACATCACCTTCTCGAGATCGGCGATCTGGCGTTTCGTGTTGTCCACGTTCAGGCAGGTCCGTAACTCCGAAAGCCGCCGCTGAAATCCCTTGATCTCGTCCACTTCCAGTTCGTACATGGCTTATACCTCTACCAGGGCCGCCAGGTAATAAAGCACCGGCGCCGCAAAGAGAAATCCGTCGCAACGATCGAGCACTCCGCCATGGCCGGGAAAGAGCCCCCCCGAGTCCTTGACGCCCGCATCGCGCTTCAGCATGGATTCCAGCAAGTCCCCAATCTGTTCCGTCACCGCCAGCGCAACGCACACGCCCATATAGGCGGGCAGGCCCCAGTCCGGATAGATGCCCCAGTGCAGGCTCGAACGCAACAGGTACAGCACCACCGCGCCAAGCACCGCGGCCACCACCCCGCCCACGGCCCCTTCCCAGGTCTTGTTCGGACTGACCCGGGCCGCCAGCTTGTGCTTCCCGAAGCTCTTGCCCACGAAATACGCGCCGGCGTCCGACGCCATGACCGCCACGCACAGCATGATGACCAGGCCGGGGCCGATGCCGGGCATTTGACGCAGCAGCACAAAGTGCGCCGACAGCCAGCCAACATAGAACACCCCGAAGACCGAGGCGGCCACGCCCGTCAGCGACCACGCGCCCGCGAGGATGTGCGCCCAGGCCATCAAGGCCGTTCCGACGAAGAAGACCATGGCCGTGAGTTCGAGGCGGCCCCAATTCGCGCTCAAGACCACCAGCGTGCCCGCCACGATGCCGAACGCGCCCTCCACGTTGATGCCCTTCCGGCGCGCAAGAGAGAAGTACTCCCGGAGGCCGACCGCCGCGAGCAGGGCGCAGAACAACATGAAACAAGGCTCGAGCTTCGGCACGAGGATAAGCGCCAGCAGCAACGGAAGCAGCACCGCCGTAGTCAACAGGCGTTTCAAAATAGCGCCGCGGTTTCTGCGCATTACGGACGGCCTCCGAAGCGGCGCTGCCGCCGTTGATATTCAAGCACGGCCTCGCACAGGGCTTCCTTGCCGAAGTCCGGCCAAAGCGTCTCGGGGAAAAGCATCTCCGCATACGAGATCTGCCAGAGCATGAAATTGCTCACCCGCAGTTCGCCGCTCGTGCGGATCAGGAGGTCCACCTCGGGGTGCTCGGGCTGATACAAATGCCGGGCAAAGAGTTCCTCGTCGATCTGCTCCGCCGGAATGCCCCGGGCAAGGATGGCCCTGGCCGCATCGACAATTTCCGCCCGTCCACCATAATTGATCGCCACGTTCACGGTCAGCGCCGTGTTGGCGCGGGTCAGGTCGATGCAATACTGAAGATCCTGGACCGCCCGGCCCGGCAAGCCCTCCCAACGCCCCATGAAACGCACGCGGATGTTGTTCGCGTGCAGTTCCTGGATCTCCTTGTGGATGTACTTGCTCAACAGGCGGAACAGCGCATTCACCTCGGTCCTGGATCGGCGCCAGTTCTCCGTCGAGAAGGCGTAGAGGCTCAACGCTTCGACGCCCAGTTCGCGGCAGGCCTCGATCACCGCGCGCACGCTCCGCGCACCCGCCTCGTGCCCCTGGACATGCCGCTTCCCGTGCTGCGCCGCCCACCGGCCGTTGCCGTCCATGATGATGGCAATGTGCCGTGGAAGCTGCCCGGGATCTATGCGCGGGTCGATGGCCATGGGTTTGCGGTTCTTTCGCTGCTGCCGTGAAATGCTGCGTGCGTCACGCCTTCCTGGGAAACATCAGGCTGGCAAAAAAGATGCCGCCGTGGCGCGCGTTGCGGCGTATCACGGCGGCATGGGTCGTCAATTGTGCGCGGACAGCATATCCTTACACTTCCATAATGTCGGCTTCTTTGGCCGACAGGGCTTCGTCAATCTTCTCGATGTGCTTGTCCGTCAGCTTCTGAATCTCGTCCGTGAGATGGTGCGCGTCATCCTCGGGGATCTCGCCGTCCTTCTGGGCCTTCTTGATCTCGTCGACCGCGTGCCGGCGCACGTTCCGCACCGCCACCTTCGACTCCTCGGAAAGCCGTCGGGCCACCTTGACCAGTTCCTTGCGGCGTTCCTCGCTCAGCGGCGGAATCGGAATCCGGATGAGCTTGCCGTCGTTCGAGGGATTCAGGCCCAGCGGCGACGCGAGAATGGCCTTCTCGACCGCGTGGATCTGGCTCTTGTCCCACAGGTCCACGGCAATCATATGCCCGTCCGGCACCGTAATCGTGCCCAGCTGGTTGATCTTCATGCGGGCGCCGTAGGCGTCCACGTCCACCACATCCAGGAGGCCGGGATTCGCGCGCCCCGTGCGGATGCTGCCCAGCTCCTGTTGAAAGGCCTCGAGACTCCGATCCATCTTGACGGACGCTTCCTTGAGGATCTTATGCTGCATCGTTCAGTCTCCCTTGACCAGCGTGCCTAACGGCTCTCCTGTGAGTACGCGGATGATACTACCGGGCTCGTTCAAATTAAAAACGAGGATGGGCAGCCCGTTCTCCCGGCAAAGCGTGATCGCGGTCGCATCCATGACCCGAAGCTTCTTCGAGAGCACCGTCGTATAATCCAGACGATCGTAGCGTTTGGCCTGCGGATTCTTCACCGGGTCGTCGTCATAGACGCCGTCCACCTTCGTGGCTTTCAACAGGATCTCGGCCCCGATTTCGCTCGCGCGCAACGCCGCCGCGGTATCCGTCGAGAAAAAGGGGTTGCCCGTGCCTGCGCCGAAAATCACGACGCGGCCCTTCTCGAGATGCCGCCGCGCCCGGCGCCGGATGTAAGGCTCCGCCACGGGACGCATCTCGATCGCCGTCATCACGCGCGTGGGCACCCCCAGGCGTTCGAGCGAAGCCTGAATCGCCAGCGCGTTGATCACCGTGGCGAGCATGCCCATGTAATCGCCGGTCGGACGATCCAGGCCGGTCTCCGCGCCCTTGGCGCCCCGGAAGATGTTGCCGCCGCCCACCACGAGCCCGATCTCAACGCCCATCTCGCGCACCTGCACAATCTCGCCGCACAGGCGCGCGAGCGTGCCAAAGTCAATGCTGCCATGGCCCGGCTGCCCGTCGAGGGCTTCCCCGCTCAGTTTGAGCAAGATGCGTTTATAGACCGCCGTGGACAAACGTGGCTCCCTCCCCTAGCCGTTCTTCTTCGCTTCCGCCTTGGCCAGCTCGGCCGCCACCTCTTCCGCCAGGTTGCTCACGGGCTTCTCGATGCCCTCGCCAACCTGCCAGCGCACGAAACGGCGGATCCCGATCTTCTCGCCGCACTTGCCCGTCAGTTCGGCAATGAGCGCCTCGATCGTCTTGCCTTCATGTTCGGGCTTCACCGACGGCTGGCTCAGCAGGCACGCTTCCTCGTACCACTTCTTCAGCTTGCCCTCGGCAATCTTCTCGCAAACCTGCGGCGGCTTGCCCGTCTCCGCGGCCTGCTTCACATAAATCTGCTTCTCGGCCTCGATAGCGGCCGCAGGCACCTCCTCAATCGAAACCCAGCGCGGATTCGCCGAGCAGACCTGGAGGCACACGTCCTTCGCAAACGCCTGGAAGTCCGCGCCCCGGGCCACAAAGTCCGTCTCGCAGTTGACTTCGACGATCACGCCGATCTTGCCGCCCATGTGAATGTAATGCGCGATCATGCCCTCGGCGGCCACTTTGCCCGCGCGCTTGGCGGCCTTCGCCATGCCCCGTTCCCGAAGCCACACCACCGCCTTGTCGAAATCGCCCTCGGACTCCGCCAGCGCATGTTTGCAGTCCATCATGCCCGCGCCGGTCATCTCACGGAGGTTCTTCACATCAGTTGCCGATATGTTCATGGTTCTTCAGTCTCCCTCGTGTGTCGCGCGCAGCGCCTACATCGTTTCCACTTCTTCCGTTTCTTCGGCTTCCGCGGCTTCCGCGGCTTCCGCAGGCTCCGCAGGCGCTTCCAGTTCGGCCGCCTTGCGCCGCGCCAGCGCGCCAATCGTGCCGTCCGCCCGCAGCTTCTCGCCCTTCATCCGCCCTTCCATCACCGCGTCCGCGATGACTTTGCAGAAGAGGCTGACCGCGCGGATGGCATCGTCATTGCCGGGAACGGGCAGCGAAACGTCGTCCGGATCGCAGTTCGTGTCCACAATGCCGATGCACGGAATGTTCAGGCGGGCCGCTTCGCGCACCGCAATGTATTCGCGCTTCGCGTCAATGACAAACATCACGTCGGGAACCGTCCCCATGTTCACGATACCCGAAAGATTCTTCTCGAGCTTCGCCCGGCGCTTGCGCATCATGATGGCTTCTTTCTTGCCATACTGCTCCAGCTTCCCGGTCTGCTCCATTTCCTGCAGCTTCAGGTATTCCTGGATGCTGCCGCGCACCGTCCGGAAATTCGTCAGCGTCCCGCCCAGCCAGCGGTTCGTGACCGAGTGCATCCCGCAACGCGCCGCTTCCCGCTGCACCGGCTCCTGCGCCTGCCGCTTCGTGCCCACAAAAAGCACCGAGCCGCCTTCGGCAACCGTGTCGCGCACCAGCATGTACGCCTTGTACAGCTGCCGCAACGTGTGCTTCAGGTCGATGATGTAGATGCCGTTACGCTGGCCGTAAATATACCGGGCCATCTTGGGATGCCAACGGCGGGTTTGGTGGCCGAAATGGATGCCGGCCTCCAGGAGTTCACGCATAGTGACGATAGGCATGGATCTTCTCCGTTCGGGTTAAACCTCGGGGTCCATGGCAGACCCGGCCACATGCCGGGCACCCGAGCCTGGATACAGGAGGACCCCTGTGAATTAAATGCAGCGTACAATAGCACATAGACGCCCCCCCAGGCAAGCTCCGCATCCTGCCGGACAGCGAATCCGTCCGGCCAGCCTTCCCCTGGGGGCTTGTGCTCCGTCAAAACGGCCCGGCCACGGGAAGCAAGACGGACTTCCCGAACAACAATGACCAGGGACGGAAAGACCCACGGCCAGGCACGGCGCCCACGCCTCACCCCGCCTCAGGAATACCGCCCCTGACGGCCGTTCTTCACTCGGCCAGCGTGATTTTCAGCGTGTAGGCGTGCTCGCAGGGCTTCATCTTGGGCACGCGCACCTCGAGGGCGTTCTTGCGCAGCTTCCAGGCGAGCGATTCGCGGCAGCCCAGCAGCGTGAC
>CAILVY010000336.1 GCA_903837785.1 Candidatus Hydrogenedentota bacterium | reverse complement strand
GCTGCGGCGGCTCCTGCGGCTTGAACGCTACATCACGATCGATCATTTCCGCTCCGCGGCGGAAACCATGCTGGTCACCACGCTGATCGTGGGGTACGCCTATGTTCTGGAGCCGTTCATCGCGTGGTACTGCGGCATCGTGTACGAGCAGCAATTCGCGTGGTGGCGCATGGCGGGCTGGATGCGCGTGGTGTACTGGTCGCTTCCCGTGCTGAATGTTCTCGTGCCGCTGGCATTCCTTTCGTACAAAGTGCGCACGAACCTGAAGGCGCTGTTCGTCATTTCGATTCTGGTGAACGTTGGGATGTGGCTGGAGCGCGTCTTCATTGTGGTGGGCTCAACCTCGCACGATTTCCTGCCGCACAATTGGGGGCGATACTGGCCGACCTGGGTGGAAGTCAGCATCACGCTGGGATCGTTTGCCTGGTTCTTCCTCCTGTTCTTGCTGTTCACGAAAGTGTGTCCGACGGTCGCCATCAGCGATGTGAAGGAAGATCAGGAGCGCGGCAAAGGCCACGGCCCAGCGCCGGAACCTTTGGCGCCGCGCCCGCAAGGCCCGGCCGGTCCCGGCCGGGTGTGGGCGATCTATGCGCGGCCGGAACTGCTGATCAACGCGTTGACGCGTGTTCTGGAATCGGGCTGCGGGCACGCCGAGATCTACAGTCCCCGGCGGCTGCACGAAACCGAGGAGCTTCTGGGCCGGCAGACGAGTCCGGTGCGGTATTGGACGCTTGCGGGGGCCTTGTCGGGCCTTATCGGCGGTTTTGCGCTGGCCATTGGCAGCGCGCTGGTTAATCAGCTTATCGTGGGCGGGAAGTTCCCCGTCTCGATCATTCCCTACTGTGTTATCGGGTTTGAGGGCACGATTTTGATGGGAACCTTGGGCAATTTCACGGGCATGCTCGTGCATTCGCGCCTTGGCCGTCCCCGGCTGCCCGAGGGCTATGATCCGGAGTTGAGCAAGAACCGCTATGGCCTGTCGGTCTCGTGTCCGCTGGAGAACACGGAAACGGCCCGGAAGCTCCTGAGCGAGACGGAAGCGGAGCGCGTGCATGTCGTCACTTGAGTCCAAACGGCAGCAGATGCAGGGCCTTGCGCTGAAACTCGGCGTGTGGGGCGGAATGCTGCTGTTCGGCGCGCTCGTCTGGCTTTTGTGTCTCGGCTTCGGGGATTCGCACCGGGCCTGGCGTGCCGTGCTGATCAATTTCATCTACTTCACGCCGCTGGCGGCGGGGATGGTCGTTTGGCCCGCGGTCATCACGGCCTCGCGGGGCGACAACTGGATGAATGACGCACTGAGACGTCCCGCGCTTGCGGCCATGTCGTTCGCTCCGGTGTGTTTTGCGGCGTTCCTTCTGTTGTGGGCCGGGAGGGCCTACTGGGCGGAGTGGCTGCATGTGGAGCATCTGCACAATCGGGCCTGGCTGAACTCGTGGTTTCTGTTTACGCGGGATCTGCTGGCGCTCCTGATCTTCTGGTGGGTGGCGGCGCGATTCGCGAAGACGGCCCGCACGCAACCGGACAAGGGCCGCGCCGGGATGTTGGCCTTTGTGTATTGCGTGGTGTTCAGCCTGCTGGGCTTCGACCTCGTGATGTCGCTCGACCCGCACTGGTTCAGTTCGCTCTTTGGCGGTTACTTCTTCATCACCGGAATGTATCTCGCCGTGGCGGGCTGGACCTTTGCCGTTCTGCTGCAAAACCCGCCGATGGACGCGGCGCACCGGAAGGACCTGGCGAAACTGATCGTCGCCTTCAGCATCCTGTCCACGTACATGATGTTCTGCCAGTTGTTGCCCATCTGGTATGAGAACCTCCCTGAAGAGGTTCGCTTCGTCATCCCGCGCTTGAGGACGTCCCCGTGGAAGGGACTGAGCCTCGCGCTGCTGCTCTCTGTGTATCTGGGCCCCCTGGTGCTGCTACTGACGAACCGGTCCAAAGGTTCGATCACGTACTTGCGGGTCATTACGGGGGGATTGCTCGTGGGGATGTGGTTTGAGCGCTGGTGGCTGGTGACGCCGACCCTCGGCGGACGCATGATTCTCGGCCTGGAAGAACTCAGTATGACAGCGGTGTTTGCGTCCGCGTTCGTTCTGGCCTGGAAACGGCATCTCCGGCAGGCGCCGGCGGCAGGGGAGGCGTTTCGCCATGAGTGAAACGTTGCAGCCCTCTCGCAGCCGGATGCGGCGCATGGCGCGCCTGCTGAGCGCGCGCGCATGGCTGGCCGGAATCATCAGCCTCTCGGGCATTCTGCTTGCCGTGCTGGTGATTTCCTTCTTCCCGAGCCGGATTGGCTTGGCGCAGCCCATTCCGTTCAGCCATCGCTTTCACGTGTCCACGAAACATCTGAGTTGCGTCTTCTGTCATCCGGGCGTGCTGAACACGGCGCGCGCGGGCGTCCCGCCGGTGGACACGTGCATGCTCTGTCACAAGCGCATCATCGTGACGCATCCACAAATCCAGAGGCTCCGGCAGTACTATGATGAGGGCCAGCCCGTGCCCTGGAACCGCGTGAACCGATTGAGCGAGTTTGCGTTCTTCAACCACGCGCGGCATGTGCGCGCCGGGTTTGATTGCGGACGCTGCCACGGCGATGTGGCGTCGATGGACCGGGTGGCCCCGGTCGTCAAACTGAACAACATGGGATTCTGTGTGCAATGCCACCGGGACGAGGAGTACTCCCACGATTGCTTAATCTGTCATCGATAACGGCGCGCATGGCCGCGCCGGCCAATGGCTGGACGGGATTCCTGGATCGGCCGAAGAGCGCTTCGCAGGCGTTCCTCGTGGCCGGCGCCGCCTGGTTCGTGATCGGCACGCTCTATGGGCTGGTTTCGGCGATTGACCTCGTGGCGCCCGAACTCTTCAACAATATTCCCTGGCTCGTGTTCGGGCGGTCGCGGCCGATTCATGTGAACACAGTGATCTACGGCTTCGTGACCGGGCTGCTGCTGGGCAGCGGACTGCATTACGTGCCTGCCCTGCTGCGCACGCGCTTGTGGTCGGAACGGCTTGGCTGGATCGGCTGCTTCTTCTGGCAGCTTACTGTGCTGAGCGGTCCTTTGACGTTTTCGTTCGGCTACTCGCAGGGCCGGGAGTACGCGGAGTATCTGTGGGTTTTCGACGCGTCGCTGGTCATCTCGGTCGTGATCCTGCTCTTTGACATGTTGATGACGGTGGCCAGCCGGGAGGAGGACACGCTCTACGTGTCGGTCTGGTACTTCGTGGGGATGCTCGTTTGGACCTGCGGCGTGTATCCCATTGGCAATGTGATGTGGCGTCCGGCCACGGGTGCGGTGCCGGGTCTGCTGGATTCGATCTTCCTTTGGTTCTATGGCCACAACCTGCCGGGGCTCGTCCTGACGCCGCTGGCGCTGGGCGCCGCCTACTACGTGCTGCCGCGCATCACAAACACGCCTCTCTACTCGCATACGTTGTCTTTGGCCGGTTTCTGGACGCTGGTGGCGCTGTATTCGCATATCGGCGGGCACCACATCCTGCAGGCACCGATTCCGAACTGGCTGAAGGTGTACTCCGTGGTGGATTCGATGGCGATGGTGATTCCCGTGGGGATTGTGCTGGCCAACCTGTGGCTGACGGCGCGGGGCCGGGGCGGGGCGATCTGGCGGGATCCCGCGGGCCGTTTTGTGATGGCGGGAACGCTCTGGTACCTGATCACGTGCATCCAAGGGCCGTTCCAATCGCTGCCCAGTGTTCAGACTGTCACGCATTTCAACAACTGGACGGTGGGCCATGCGCACATTGCGGTCTTGGGATTTTCGGGGTTCATCGCGCTCGGCGCGCTGTGGCACGTGCTGCCGTTGGCCGCGGGACGCCGCCTGTACTCGGAGCGGCTGGTCAATCTCCAGTTCGGGCTCATCGTGACGGGCCTCGCGGGCTTCTTCGCGGTGCTCACGATTGCCGGGCTGATCCAGGGGTCCGCGTGGTACAACGGGGAGATGGTTTATCGGGTCCTGCCGCAGATCGGCGTGTACATGGCGTTGCGCGCGATGCTGGGCATGTTGATTGCTTCGGCCGCGATCCTCGGCCTGTACAACGCGGTCAAGACAATCACCTCCGGCGAACCCGTCGCGCTTTCCGCCGCGTCCGAGGAGGTGAATCCATGAAGATGACACCTCTTCTGCTTGTCTTCGGCGGCCTGATGGTCTTCTGGGCGTCCGTCTTCGCCATGGTGATCATCCCCGCGATCACGCTGGACCGGACGCCCTCCGAAATCTGGCGCCCGTGGACAGAGAAAGAGGCCAAAGGCCACGATCTGTATGTGAAGAACGGATGCAGCTATTGCCACTCGCAGTTCATCCGCAATTTCGACTGGGATTTGGGCGCGGAACGCATTGCGGCCTCCGGCGATTACGCGGGCCAGACCCCGGCGATTCTCGGCACGGAGCGCACGGGGCCGGATCTTTCGCAGGCAGGCGGGGAGCATCCCGACGATTGGCACGCGGCCCACTTCACGAATCCGCGCTTCACCCGGCCGGAGTCGCTGATGCCGTCCTGGGAATTTCTTGGCAAAGAGAACCTCGAGAACCTGACCGCGTACATTCAAGCGGAAGGGGGCAGGGATGCGGACTTCCGGGTGGCGCGGCAGCAGGAATGGAAGCAGGCTGCGTTGGCCGCGTATCAGTCCGGGCCGGACGCCAACATCCAGTGGCTGCACGGGCAGATCCCGGCAGTATGGCAGCCGATGCCGAATCCGTATCCGGCGACGCCGGCCGACTTGGGGCGCGGCAAGAAGATCTATCAGCAGTTCTGCATCCATTGCCACGGGTCCATGGGCGACGGCAACGGGGCGGCCGCGCCTTATCTCCAGCCGCCGCCGCTCAATTTCACGCTGCTGCGGCGCCATCTCGTGGAGAACAGATACATCGGCGGGATCTTCTATTATCAGATCATGAACGGCATCACAGGCACCGGCATGCCGTACTTCAAGCGTGAACTGGAATCGGAAAAGATCTGGGACGTGTCGAACTATCTTGCGGTGATGTTCCTGGGCTATACGGACGCCAACCTGGAGCCGCGGGGGATTGAAGCGTCCTACGAGCCGCCGTGGAAAAACGGCTATGAAGCGCCAGCCGCGGAGGACGTGAAATGATGGACATCAGCCAGACGATTGCACTGATTTGGGCGGCCTCCACCCTCGCAACCCTGATCGCCCTGATTCCGATTCTGATCTGGGCGATCAAGTCGCGGCAGTTCTCGAGGCAGGATCACGCGCGCTTCCTGCCACTTTCCAGCGGCCAGCCGAAGACGGAGCCTTCGCCGGAGCCGGCGCAGGGAGGCCAACGCGATGTTCTATCTTAACGTGCTGCAAAACCAGCGCATTCTTCTCGCGCTCGGGGCGGGTTTCCTGTTGACCCTTGGGATGGCACTGGCCTATCTGGATTTCTGGCGTCCGCGCCGCGAGGAGTCCGGAGCAGCGCCCGCTGAGGGGCGGCGGCCGGGATTCACCGGATGGCTGGTCTCGTTTGTGCCGTGGGCGCTGGCGCTGATCGTGGCCGGCGCGGGCATTTGGGGATTCCTCTATACGCTTCACAAAGTTGTTTATCCTCCGAACTGGTAGGCACTGCATGCATCAACACGAAGAACACGGAGAAATAGCGCAGCCGCTGAGCTGGGCGCTGATCGTCCTGCTGACCGCGGCGGTCATCTCGTGGTGCATGTTCATCATGATGATGGTTGAAGATCGCCCAAGAACATGGGACTTCGGCGCGCTGCCGGATGTGCCCGCGGAGTCCGTCTACTCAACGCGTCCGGGCGTGCCGCCGTTCGACCCGAAACAATTCCCTTTGCAGATGCCGAAGCTTCCGGAAGCCAAACGGACGCCGAAACCGGGCGCGCCTGCGCCACCGGCCGCGGCCAAACCAGCGGAAGGAGCGCACCCGTGAATCCTTCCATCAAGATCTGGATTGCACTCGGCGCCGTCGCCGGCCTGGTCTTCGGTGCTATCGTTGCGGTGATGAGTTACGTGCTCGTGACGGGGCCCCGGATGCGGATGCAGCCCAATGTTCGCGCGTATCAGGCGGAAGTGCCGCGGCTTCCCGAAGGCATGGTGCCCGCGGCCGCGCCGGATGGCGCGCCCTCCGGCAAGGCGCCCGGCGTGCAGGAGGCGAAGTCCCTGACGAATCCTCTGTCTGCGGGCGAGGAGAACGTAGCGCGCGGAAAGGTCTATTATCAGTACTATTGCGTTTTCTGCCACGGCGAGCTCGGCGACGGCAATGGACCCGTGGGTGACAGCTACGTGCCGAAACCGGCGGACGTGCGCAATCCGAAGATACAGGCGTACTCGGACGGAGAGATGCTGCGGGCCATGCTGACGGGGACCGGGCACGAACCGGTGCTGGAACGGGTTGTTCCTCCGGAGCACCGGTGGCCGCTGGTGCTTTATCTCCGCAGCCTGAACTCCCCGGCGGCAAAGCGTCCCTGAGCGCCGTTGGAGAGGCGCACGTGGGCCGAGGGGCGCGCCACGGAACGGAGGGACCGCTTCTCCGGCGCAACATCAGGATTGCGCGGCCTGAGACGTTCTGTTAAACTTGTCTGCAGTAGTACATGCAGGCTACACAGGAAAAAACGCCGGGGAGGTTCCATGAACAGCGTATTCCGGTTCCTGAGGAATCTGCTGACGCCATCGCCTTCATTAGAGACCCTGGAAGCGAGGGATGCGTGCTACAGCGCGTATTTCGGCGAAGCAACGAACATGTATCATTCGACAAACCGGGTCTTCCCTCATATCGACCTGTATCATTACGGGCCGACGGACGCGCGCCCGTTCCACATTATCCTCACGGGCGGCATGGCGGAGTACCGGCAGCCCGTGCAGTATGACGACGAGCCGGTTCGGCTGGAACTCATGATGCACCTCGGGTCCTTTCAGTGGTGGGCGGCGAACTCGCTGAAAGTGATGGCCGAATACCCCGCGCGGCACGGGGTGTTCTTTGCACGGCATCACACGGTTCCCCTGGGCTGTCGGCTGACGGAGCACTCCGAGATCAGCGCGATCCTGCTGGCGGAACCCGACGCGGAACTGACTTCCGGGCTGAGTTTCTCGCTGGAAGACGAGCCGGTGAATTATCTGCTCGGCATCCCCATCACGTCGGCGGAGCATGCCTTCGCCATGGATGTGGGCTGCGAGGAACTGTATCAGAAGCTGAAGGAATGCGACTGCCTGGTTCACACGAATGACGAGCGCCCCTCGGTGGTCGAGTACACGCCGAAGACGGCGGAGTAGGGCGGCGGGCCGGTCTGCCGGCCGCCTCCGCGCGCGGCGCTATCGTCCCGGAGTCATTCGAAAACGGCGAGTTCGGCAAGGCCGATGTTGGGGCTGTTGGGCTTGACGCCGGTTACGGCGAAGATCATCCATCGGGTTTGCTTTGGCGGGAACTGTATCTCGAGCCCTTGCTTTGCATCGTCGGGCAGTGCGGACACGGCCAGGGTGGAGCCGTCACTGAAGATGAGCATGCCGGACGTGATTTGATCGAGGGTGTTGGGCCGGTCGAAGAGCCAGACACGGCGGACCGCATGCTCCTCGGGCCAGGTCAGCCGGAGCATGGCGGTGGTGTTTTCGCTGTTGCTGGCCCACTCCGCGCGGGTGTTGCAGGGGAAGCCGTCGACGACCCCGTCGACGAGCGCCTGACTGGCATAGTCCGGATGGGTGGAGCTCACAGTGAGCGTGGCGCGCGGTGCGATGTTCCTTGGATCGTGCAGGGGATTGTCCGAGGCGATGTCGGCGGCGGCGGGCAGGCGCACTTCCTGCAGGCACATGCCGTATCGGCTGCCGGGCGGATTGGGCTGGGTGGGCACCGTCCAGCCTTGGGTGTAGAAGTTTGCGGCGTAGCAGAGCCAGAGGTTGCGTCCGTCCTGTCCGATGAATTTCGAGGGGATATTGACGAAGTAGGCCTGCGGGCCGAAATGTTCCATGAACGCGATCATCCGCCACGGGCCGGCGATGTCCTCGGATTCGAGGAGGTACGTATTGAATGGGGAGACTGTGGTGACGCCGTCCGTGATGCACAGGAAGTACTTCTTGAGCGGAGGATTGTAGGTCATCGTGACGCAACCGCAGCGGTTGTTCCAATCGACGATGGGCTGGAGCTTGGCGAAGTCGCGGGTCCACAGGGCCTGCCCCTGCGCGTCGCGTCCGGCGAAGAACTCGTAGGCCGAGGCGTCGTTGATTGTTTCGATGCCGGGCGTCACGCGCAGCAGAAACACCTGGTCGCCGGTGATCCAACTCGCATTCGCCCTGCGCGGTTTCGGGTCGGGGACGGCCGCGCCATGGGCCACGAGGTAGGCCTTGCCGTCTGGCGAATACTCCATGTTCTTGCCGAAATCGACAAAGTGCGGTGAACCGATGCGGACGGGTCCGCCGAACTTATCGGGTTCGGGAAAGAGCGGTTTCGCGGGCGTATGCGGGGTTTCGGTCCAGGTCTTTCCGAAGTCGCGCGAGTAGCGGAAGCCGACGAAGGGCCCGAACACACCCCAATTCACCGGCCCCTGATCCGTTTGGATCGTCGCTTCCAGGCTGTTGTTCTCGTTCATGAGGCAGTAGGTTCCGTAGAACCAGATCCCGTTGTGAACGAGGCTTCCGCAGGGATAACGACCTCCGTACGGCAGCGAGGAGGCTTTCCAGACCGAGGGTTCGAGCACTTCCAGTTTCATTGGGTCGTCGCCCATAATCTTGGCCTGTCCCGTCGTTGCCTTCTCGCCGAACGAGCCGGATTGCACGTCATGCACTTTGCCGTCCGTCCAGGGCGAATAGAGATTTCCATCGGAAGCCCAGGAGGGGTACCACGTGTCCGCGTTGACGTATTCCGCGTGGCGGCCGGTGAAGGCGATGCCGGCGAAGTCCTTCGAGGGAGGAAAGGGGCAGTCCGCCGGCGGGGTGGAAGGCCATAGACGGACGATGGGCGTCTTCGCTTCGGGTGCGGGCACGAGGCGTTCCTCGGCGACGGCGGCCGTGCCGAGCAGGGCGATGAATGCAATGAAAGCAAGACGGCGCATAGTGAGAATCCTCCCGGCCGACGCATTACGGCGCAAAGGCCAGTGTTCCGAAGTAGTAGGGGACATGGAAGCTGAGCTTCTCGCCGATGGGCGCCCAACTGGCCCAATGCGGATGCGAGGACTTGTCCGCGCACTTGTAGAGGTTCGCGCGCCACTGCTGCCCCGGGATCTTTCCCAGCGGCCCGACGCATGATTCAAAGACGGAGAATGGGACAAAGTACTCGATGATCCACTCTGTGGGTTCCGTGCGTTCCGGGGTCACTGTGGCGGGCAGCGAGTGGAAGATCGGGATGTTCTTCGCGATGTCCCACGGCACGGGTTCGGTTTTGCGATCGGTCCCGTCCTGGCGGTTGGGCGTTTCGATGTACGTGAGCAGCATTGTGCCGCCGCAGTTGATCTCGAAATTGAAGTAGCCCTTGTCCGGCTTGGGCTGCACGAAAAACTCGACGCAGGAATCCTGGCAGACCGAGTCCTGATAGGCGGTGTTCACGGACAGCACATAGCGGTCTTTCGTCTTGAAGATGACGTAGAGGCCCTGCGCATCATAGAGCAGCCGTGCGCGCACATCCGGCCGGTGATCGCTGCTGTTCTTGTGGAAGTGCTTTATCTCAAGGACCTCCGCCGCCTTCCACGCCGGGCCATCCCAGGCCCCCTTGCCCTCCGGGCGAACGGGCGCCTGCTGCACGCTGTACACTTGCCGGACATTGGGTTCGTTCATGAACGTTTCTCCCTCGGCCGTTGCGCCGCCTGCGGCGCCGCACAGGCTCATACACGCGGCCCAAGCCGCGATCAGGCAGCCTAATCTCATGATCCGTCCCTCCGCTGGAGAATCCGTAATCTCCACCGCCGCAGAGTGTACGGCAGCCTCCGGGAAGATGCAAGGCACGCCGTGCCGGCACGCAATCGTTGCAGACCCGCAGTCGCTTATCGGACGCGCGGGCGTTTGGGTTGTGCGCGCTCAATCCCGATATCTTCGATGGGCAGTGGCCGAAATCCGATGGAGAAGGCGGGTGCGTCCGGGCGCAGGCGGAAATCGCTTCTTGCGCGATCGATGAAGCCGGGGTCGGCCTGGGTGAAGTTGTCCTTGATGGCGAGATAGGGGGTGGACTCGCTGAGTCCGTCACTCAACTCGAGCAGGGGTCCGCCCGTGCAGATGTTTCGAATGACGGAATTGCCTTTGGCGAGGGCGGGTTCATCCTGGAGTATCGTGGCGAGCGGCGGATAGCGATCGGAATAGGGGGGCTGGGTGGCATTCACGGCCTTGAGGCGATCGAGCAGGGTGGGGTCGCGTCCGTCGAACCAGAAACTGGCCCAACCGGTTCCACGCTGGTCGATGTGCACACCGGAGCCGCAATCGACGAACACGTTGTTCTCGATGGCGTTGTCGCGGCCGCCGCCCACGAGGACGCCGCGTTTCACGCCAACGCAGAGGTTGCCCAGCACGCGGACGCCGCTGGCGCAGTCGTCGAGATAGATCGCCTGGACGTCGCCTGCGCCGAGATCGTGAAAATAGTTGTACTGCACCACGTTTCCGCGCTGGGCGAAATCGCGTCCGATGTAGAAGGCGCCGGCATCGTGCGTTTCGAGCAGGATGTTGTGCATTTCGTTGAATTCGACCACCGTGTCGTTCGTGGCGAGATACACGCCCATGTGGGGCGCGTGATGGATGAGGTTGTGTGCGATGCGGTGTCCCACGCCGGACGCAGACACGGCCGGCGTCATGGTTCGCACGGCGCGCCCGTAGTCGTGGATGTGATTGTTGGCCACAACATGCGCGCCGGGCTTCAGCGTGGCGCGATTTCCGCCCGCGATGGATACGGCGCCGTCGCCCAACTGCGCCATTTCGCAGTATGTGATCGTGTGGGAATCACCGCCGTCGATGCGCACGGCGAAGGTTCCGAGATCGACAAAGGAACTTCGCGTGACAGCGACATGATCGCCTCCGGAGATCTGCACGCCGCCCGTGCGGCCGCATTCAAACGAGATGTTCTGAAGCGAGACATGCGAGACGTTCGTCATCGACACGAGCGGTCCCTCGACAAGGGAAGCGGTCACTTCGGCCCCCTCGAGAAGGGTTGGCGGCCAGAAGTAGAGTTTTCCCGCGGCGCGGTCGAGATGCCACTCTCCGGGCGCATCCAGTTCTTCGAGGACGTTCAGGAAGTAGAAGCGTGCTCCGGCCTTGTAGCCATAGACGCCGTGCGGCGGGACTGTGGCGATCTCCTTGCTGGCCGGGTCAATCGTGGCCACTTTCTCGAAGGAGTCCGCCCAATCCCAGGTCCAGTATCCGTGCATCCAGAGGTCCGAGGTGTCTTTCCAGCGCGCGGGGCGGTCCCCGTCGTAACAGAAGCGGCCCTGTTGCCCGTCTCCCGCCACGGAGGCGATCCTGGCCCAGCCGTCGTTGGGCCAGCGCGCGAGCGTCATGGGTTTGCCCCCGAGGAAGAGCTCGAGTCCCGGCGATGCGGAAGCGCGTCCGAAGCCGCGCGGGGCGAGCGTGCCGAAATCCGAGATGCCGATCGCCTTCAGGTCGAGTTCGAGGACCTTGTCCCGGCAGGCCGCATCGAGGCGATCGCGGACGAGCGGGTCGGCAATGGGCTGAAAACCGGCGAGCATGCGCCCGCCCAGGAGCCGGGCGGGGTTGCGGTCGTACGCGCCATAAGCGATGGGTGCGTCCGGCGTGCCGCTGTCTTCGGCGGTCAACTCGAAGGTCTGGGTTCGAAGATAGACGCCGCCCTGAAGAAAGACCCGCGTGGCGCCCTGGAGGGGGCGCCTGGACTTCGCGTCGCGTATCGCGTCCCGGGCGCGTTCCAGTGTGGCGAAGGGCCCGTCGCTGCCGTCGGCATTCGGCGCTTCGAGCAAGCCGGACCACGCGTCGTTTCCGTTCGGCGCAATGTAGAGCGAGGGGGCCGGGAAGGCAGACTGCGCCGTGGCGAGCGCCAGCAGCAGGAGGAGGCGGCGGCCGGATCTGGCCGCGACGCGGGGCAAGTTCAGCAGTCCACCCATTCGACGTGCTCCAGGTCCGAGCCAAAGAAGCGTGCGCCGACGCGCGAGAAGCTTTCGGGCGCGTCGCTGACGAGGAAATGCCGTTGCGGCGAGTTCAGGCCGTTGCCGCCCAGTCCGAGGCGGCCGAGTGTTTCCTCGACGGCCTCCGCGGTGGCCTCCGCGCTGTCCACGAGCGCGATTGCGTTTCCGGCGGTTTCGGCAATGACCCGGGCAAGCAGCGGATAGTGGGTGCAGCCCAGGACGAGCGTGTCGATGTTCTCGCGCAGCAACTCGTCCAGATAAGCGTGTGCGACTGCCCGGGGAACCTCGCCGTCGGTCCAGCCTTCCTCGGCCAGCGGGACGAAGAGCGGACAGGGTTTGCAGAAGACTTGCGCGTCGGGCGCGAGTTGTGCGATGGCGTCGGGATAGGCACGGCTCGCGACAGTGCCCGAGGTGCCGATGACGCCGATGCGCCCGGTGCGCGTTTTGCGCACGGCGGTGCGCGCGCCCGGCCCAATGACATCGAGCACCGGGAGCGGCAATTCCTTGCGCAGCGTTTCGACGGCGAAGGCGGACGCGGTGTTGCAGGCGACCACAAGCATCTTGATGCCGCGATCGGTCAGAAGGCGCGCGCAGGTCCGAGCATAGCGGATGACGGTTTGGGGGGACTTGGTTCCGTAGGGCACGCGGGCGGTATCGCCCAGATAGATCGTGGATTCACCGGGCACACGCAGGGTGATCTGGCGCAGAACCGTCAAGCCGCCCACGCCCGAATCGAATACGCCGATGGCACCTTCCTCATCCATGGGCCGCGGCACTCGATGGTCCGGCGAGCCAGGCGGGGTCCGGGGCGATGGGTTCACTGAGGTCGATATGCGCGGGGAAGGTTTCGTAGGGCGGCGAGCCTTCGAAGAGGAAACGCACGCGTTGAACCGGCGCGTCCGCCTTGCCCTGCAGGGGAGCTTGCACAAGGGTGTTCACGACGCCCTGCGCCATGAGGGATTCGATATCCGCGCTGGTGAATCGCGCGTGCTCGGAGATCAGTTCCCGCGAGAAATCGACGACAAGTTCGCCGTTCTCCAGCAGGTACACGCCGCGAATCTGCACGTTCGAAGGCAGGATGGGGGCGAGGCCGCCTTTTGAGCCGGCAATCAGTTCCTTCAGCGCCTGGCGGCAGTTTTCGACGGCGGAGTCTCCGCATTCAATGGCGCGGCGCTCGGCGGCGAGTCCCCGGCCGTCCGCGGCGGCGAAATAGAGCACAATGTCGCGGGTGCCGGCGGGCGTTTCAGGCTGGGATTGCGCGGCGGGGGATGCGGCCTGCGGTTTCGGTTCCGGGCGCAGCAGGGCGAGGGGATCGCGTCCGCCCTTGAGCATCTCATTTACGAGCAGAATCACGCAGAAGAGGAGCACCAGGGTGACCATGCTCCAGATGGCGAGCCCGAGCTTGCGGAATATGTCCTGGCGAGTGGACGCCTTCATTGCACTGCTCCTCCCACGCCTGCCTTGGCCAGGCCCGCCGCCACAGCGGCCGCAACCTGCGCCTGATATTGTTCGGACATTAGAAGCGCCTCATCCTCGGCCGTGCTCAGGCAGCCGGCTTCGATGAGGAAGCCCGGCATGGCGGCGTCACGCATCAGCTTCAGCGGCACGGCGTAGGCGCCGCGCAAGGGCTGTCTCGTCTGATCGCTGAGCGCCTGCGCGACCGCCTCGGCGAATTGCCGGCCGCGTTCCACGTATGCGCGGGGCACATTGCTGCCTTCGGCGCAAGGGTAAAAGACTTCCGGGCCGCGGGCCTGCGGCGCATAACTGGCGCCCGCGTGGATACTGATCAGCAGATGGCCTTGCTGCTGGTTCGCAAAATTCGTCCGCTCGCGGATGGAGACGTCCCGGTCGTCTTCATGCGTCAGGACGGCATTCAATCCCATCTGCCTGAGCTGGTCGCGCACCCGCAATGCGACGGCCAGGGCGATGGTCTTTTCGAGGCCGCCCGCGCGGCCGTTTGCTCCCGTGTCATTGCCGCCATGTCCGGGATCGATGATGACGGTGCGCACCGGCCCACGATTGATGACCGGTTCCGGCGGGGCCGGCGCCGGCTCGGACGTCATGGGTTGCGGCGCCACGGTGGACGGCTGGGGGGCGGCTTCGACCGGCGGCAATTGGGACAGCACGTCCTTGTCGTCGGGCTCGGCCACGGAGAGATCCTGGACCTCGACCCGGGTATCGGGCACTGTGGTGGCCGGTGCTCCGCTGCCGCCCTGGAGCGCGATGTGGAGCCCCTGCGAGAAGAAGGAAGGGACGTCCGCCACGGCGATCATGACGTCGTTTCCCTGCAACACGATGGGATAGCGCAGGGCGAAGGCGCCGCGCGCGGAGTCCACGCGCGTGTCGTTGATCCCGACGGAGGCCGAAGCGCCCGCCAAATCCACTTGAATTCGGGAGGGCGTCACGCGGTAATTCCCGCCAAATTGCCGGGAAAGCGCGGGGAGCGACATATAGGCCACGCCCTGGATCTCGGACGTGTTGAGTTGCACGGCCTTCTGCTCGCCATCCACAGTGGCGGTGAAGGAGGCGGGCGCTGCGGCCGCGCGCAGGGTGCACGCCAGCAGCAGGATGAAGAGGAGGAGCTTTCGAGTCACGCTATGCCTACTTGCCTTGGTTTAGGTTCTTCATGCGCTGCTGAATCACCACGCTGTCCTTCATGGACCGGGAAACGCCCTGAGGGCGCGCCCGCCATACAAGAATGGCTGCAAAGGCGGCGAACAAGGCCGCCAGCACAACCGCTCCGATCTTGTCCCGGGTGCTCACGACGTTCGCCTCAAGTCCGTCGTTTCTGTTCGATGGAGCGGCGGACGTTCAAGTCATACTCTCCGACTTCGACGTTTTTCTTGACCCCCAGCTTGATGCTAGCCTGGGCTTGCGCCACCTCGAGGTTCAGCTTCTCGAGACAGGCCTGGCACAGGCGCTTGCTGGCGCTGATCGCCGGGGCGCCGCAACGGCCGCAGGTGATGTCCGACGCCTGCAGCACCGTCACCAGTTGTCCCTCGTTGAGCATTCGGCGCACTACACTGATGTCCACTTGCGCGGCCTCGGCGACGGCTTCCGCATTGAGGCTTGGATCGCGATTGACTACCTCGCGGATCTTCTCATTGTCCGCTTCTTCGTCCGGTTCACACGCCGGACAGACGGGCGTTTGAATCTTGTTGAACATCCGGGCACAGCGGACGCACTTGGCCAATGGCATTTTCGTTATCCTCCTGTAACGGATTCCCAGCTATACGAAATTGAAGTTCGTTCCACATCCAGATTTCCGACCACGCCCGCCTTCACCACCCGGCCCGCCGCATCCACATTGACGCCCACGGTCAACGCCCGGATCGGCTGTCCCGATTCGTCCCGTGGCGCCCCCGCCCGATCGCGAAAGGTCACCCGGAACCAAATGCGGTTCACGGCGGCGGGATCGACATCCCTGCGTCCCGGGTCTCGGCGCACCGGCACGATGCTCGCGCCGGGAGCGAACACATACTGATCTTCAATACCCTCTGCCCGCAAACAGTTTCCGATTGGCGGGCGGGCACTTAGATTGTACACGAGAGCCGTCCTGGACCTGGCCGGTTCCGCCGGGTCGTTGGATTCCGCACGCACTCGATTAAGCCGAGCCTGCATCCAGGCCGTCCGCTCCACCACTGCGTCCCAATCGCCCGCCTGTAGCGCACGGGCATACTGCATTGCCGGATCGTCCTCGGGCAGCGCCATTGCCTTCGTCGCTTCCGCGGGAGCCTTCGCTCCGGTGAAACAGGCCGTGGCTTCCCGAGCGCACTCCACAACCAACGCCCCCGCAACCACTCCGGTGGCCACGGCGGCCAGAAATCGTTTCAGGCGGTTGTGTTGGGGCAGAAGCACCACCGCATCTTAGCAAAGGGGGATTTTGAGCGTCAATGGAAACCGTTAACGCCCCAAAATGGCCATCGGGTATAATGGGGCACGCGTCGGGGCGGTGCATTTCCGCCCCCCTTTTTCGAACCTGTGGAGCTGTCTATGAAGTTGCTTTGTTCCCCGCTGGCACTTTGGTTTGCCGTCTCGCTGGCCACGGCCGCAACGCCCAAGCAGCCTTCGGTTGCGGCGGAGAAACCCTGGGCGCTCCGCAACCATTTTACGTTTACGCTGGATGCGTTCCGGCTGGAGTATGCCGAGGACACCGCCGAATGGCGGGTGGTGGAAGGGGAATCCACTGTCCTGGCGGAGAAGGCGCTTTTTGCGGTGGAGCTCGGCGACGGCCGGACCATTACGCCCGCGCAGTGCGGCCCGCCCGCCACCACTTGGGGGAAGGCATCGAACGCCCTGGGCGACGGCGCGGAATACGTGCTTCAGTTTGCACCCAAGGACGGCTTGCAGGTAACCCACCGCCTGATGACGTACAAGACCCAACCCTATGCCCTGATTCGCCTTTCGGTGGCCAATACGGGCGCCAAAGCGATTTCTGTGCGGAAGTTGTGTCCGGCCGTTTTTGGTGCATCGAGCTTTCGGGCGTGGGGCGCCCCCGGCCGTTCCGGGGAGTGGCGATTCAGCCTGGGCACGGGTTATCCCCGTCTTGGACCGGAGCAGCCCTGCGTATTCAAGCTCTTCCACGACCCGGGCAAGAAGGCCACGCTTGCCCTGGGGATCCTGCCGGACGGGAACGCCCCGGCCAGCATCGAATTCAGCGGCGGGTCCGGGGAAGTGGGCACTACATATGCGCCCGCCCTGGAACTGGCTCCCGGCCAGAAAGCGGAATCCGAGACCCTTTGGGTATCGTATGGGACGCCGGATCCAGAGCAAGTCAAAGCCTATTTCGTGGCGGCGCTGCGTGGCATGACCGCCCCGGCCGGCCCCGCCTTGCCGCAGATGACGTGGTGCAGCGTCCCGGCCGAGGCCGGATTCGAACAACTTCTCATGCAGGCGAAGGCATGGCGGGAGGCCGGCGTGGGTTTTGCGTTAATCCCCGCCGGGTGGGAAAGTGCGCCCGGGTCCCTGAAAGGCAACGCGCCGCACTACCCGAAATCCATGGCCAAGGCTCTTGATGCGTTGCAGAAAGAGGGCGTGGCGCCGGGACTGACGATCGACCCCCTGACGAGTGAGAAGGGATGGCTGAACCCGGGCTCGGAAGAAAGCAAGGCGGCCGTGGCCGAGCGCATGGCGAAGTTCCGGGACTGGGGCGCTCAGTTTCTTTCCGTGACACCCTCTGCTATACCCGACGAGCAATTGGCGGCCTTTGGCGTGTCGCGCCAGGAGGCAAATCGCCGCGCCATGGCTTGCTTTGCCGAAGCGGGGGGGGGCATTCCGGTATTCCCGTCGGCCGAGGCGACGCTGTCCGGGACCCTTGAACCCTGGCTCGAAGCTGCCGCATCGGCCGGATGGATGCTGGAGAGCGGAATCACGCCGGCCCCCGTGCGGCTGGTGCTGGACGGCGGCGTCCCCATTTCGGACGATGTTGTGGCGGCCATGCGCCTGTGGCCCGCGGCAATTGAAGCGGTGGGCCCTCCGGCGCCTGGACTGGGGCGCTTCGTGGCCTGTCCCCGGGTCCAGGCCCACTGTATTGATACGATTAACCCCAGCCCACGGCTCTGGCAGGCGAGCTTCAAGGCAGGGGGTGTCTTCGCCGGGGGCGCCGTGCTTGCCTTTCCGGGCGCACCCGCCTGGAATGTGGCCGACTTGCGGATGGAACAGGACTGGAACGTAGTCCTGTGGCGGCCGGAGGACGGCGCCTATGACACCGCGCCCCATCCGGAAGCGCAGAAACTGGAGATCCACGGGGTAACGCCCGCCCTTGATCGTCCTTCGCTGCTGGGTGCGTCCTGCGGTTTGGCCCTCCATCTCGACCGCGTGCGGGAGCTTTCCTGGGATGCCAACTCGAACACGTTGCGCGGCATACTCGCGGGTCCGCCCGAGGCGGACGGCGCGGTTTACATTGCGGTTCCTGACGCATGGTCGCTCGTATCGGGGGTGGTCAACGGCAAAGACCTTCGGCGCGGCGAGATGCGAAAATTGACAGGGAACCGTTTCAGTGTGAAACTGGAAGAAAAAGAGACCCGATTCGAGTTAACGTTCAAGCATGAGTGACCCGGCCGCGGAAGGATGACGCGTGTACTACACACGAATTGGCAAGCGCACGATCAATGCGGTGCATTTCGCGGAAGTGCTGCAGGTGCTCGTGAAGCACGGTTTTGCCGACCTGCTTCGCCGGATGGGGTTTCATGATGGACTGCCCGCGAAAGTGCTTCGGGGGCTGAATCTGCTCGATGCTCCCAGTGGCGAGCCCGCCACGTTCGGCACGCGGCTGCGTTCGGCCCTGACGGAACTTGGGCCAACCTTTGTGAAGTTCGGCCAGGTTCTGAGCACGCGTCCGGACATCGTGGGGACGGACATCGCCAATGACTTGAGCCAGCTTCAGGACAACGTGGCGCCGTTGCCAATCGAGATGATGTCGGCGGTGATTCTCGAATCGCTGGGCAGTGTTCCGTCGGAGTTGTTCGCCTCGTTCGAGGCTACGCCGATCGCTTCGGCATCACTGAGCCAGGTGTACAAGGCACAGTTGAAGAATGGCGACACAGTGGCGGTAAAGGTTCAGCGTCCGGGCGCGGCCAAGCGCATCGCGTCGGACCTGAGCCTGATGCGGGACCTTGCGGAATGGGCCGCGGACCGCTTGCAGGAAGCCAAGTGGCTGGACCCGGTGGGGCTCGTGGACGAATTCTCGCGTTCGATACACCGGGAACTCGACTTTGGCATCGAAGCGCGCATCATCGAGCAATTCCGGAACAACTTCGAGGATTCGGAGCACATTGTCATTCCGCGGGTGCATGAAGAGTACTCGACGGAGCGTGTGCTGACGATGGACTGGGTGGACGGCGCGCGGGTGGACAAGCTGGACGAGTATGAAACCCGCCGCTGCGACCCGCACGAGATTGCCGTAATCGCCTGCGAGACCCTCTGCAAGATGGTTTTCGAGCACCGCCTTTTTCACGCCGACCCGCAT
>CAILVY010000335.1 GCA_903837785.1 Candidatus Hydrogenedentota bacterium | reverse complement strand
GGTTCGCCGGGGCGCTGTTCGGGCTTCGGCCATGCGGGACGTTCCTTGCCGCTGAAGGCATCGGGGAACTGCCCTTCAACCATGGCCATCAGCGGGAACTGCTTGCGCTCGCTCTCGGGCGGCTCTTTGAAGGAATTCTTGTTGAGCGGCGCCTTGCTGTCGATGGTCCAGGCGCGGTCCGTCGAGTTCATCAGCGTCTTGGCCTGCAGGCCGAGTTCCTTCAACTTGTCCTGGTTCATCTTGAGCGCGGTGCCCCAGAGGTAGAAGACCGTCGAGAGGCGGCTCGTGATCGAAGTGTCCGGGTCCATCGTGGCATTGTTCACGAGGATGTGCATGGGCATCTCGAAGGGCTGGCCGCCGCGTATGGCGTCCAGGGGGTCGCCGCTCTGCACGTTGAGCGCCACCGCGTTCACGTCCATCAGGATATCTTCGCTGACGTCCAGGCCGTAGCTCTCGAGGAGCGAGTTGATCTCCGGCTTCTCCTCGCGGCGGGTAACCGTGTTGCCGCGCGGGGTGGGGCGATAGTCCCATTCGTAGTTCTGCACCGCCAGCAGAACCGACTTGCCGCCGCGCAGGGCCTGGTTAATCTCCCAGCGCTGCCGGTCGTTCAGGCTGCGGGGGTTGATCACGACGAGGGTGTCGTATGCGTCGGGCAGCGGGCTTTCCTTCGTCAGTTCCACCCGCTTCACTTCATACTTCTCGGCCTGGAGGATGCGCTCGAGCATGACGTAGGGGTCTTCCGACTCGGGCACGGGACGGCCCATCTGCGCCATGAGTGCCTTCATCTGCGGGTCAATGTTGACCGCTTCCTTTGGGGCCACGAGGGCCACGACGGGCTTCTTGTCGCTGGTGAGCTTGTACACGGTGTTGACCACGCGGTACTCGAGTTCCTCCAGGGTCTGGGGCATGACTTGCGGGATGATCTCTTCCGGCTTGTCTTTATAGGCCACGCCGATGCTCGAGTACACGAGCTTGCCGGTCACGCCGGTTTCGGTGTATTCCTGCACGTTGAAGGGCTCGACGCCCTTTTCCAGCATGCGCTTCTCGATGGCCTCTTCCTCTTTCTCGCCTTCCTTCTTTTCTTTCTCCTTCTCCTTCTGCTCGTCCTGCTGGTCGGCGATGACATTGGCCACTTCCATGTAGATGGTCGTGTAGTCCAGCTTGCCATTGGAGGCGAGGCGCATTTCCTCGAACTTGTCCGTAATGTCCTGTTCCAGTTTCTTCATGGCCGTCGGCATCTTGTCGCGCGGCGAGATGTAGAGCTTGAGGTGGACCGGCTCGGCCGCTTCAGACAGGATGGCCGTGGAGGCCTTCGAGATTGTGTAGACCTTGTCCTGGGTCAGGTCAAGGCGGAAGAAGCTCGTGCCGACCATGAGGTAGTTGAAGAGGAAGCCGATGGCCACGACGATGGCGACCGCGGTGCTGAAGATCGTCCTGGCGCCCGGCCGGCCGCGGCCGTCGATGTACATGATGTTGAGCACGAGGAAGAGGACGGTCCACACCAGGAAGAAGAGCACGTCCGCAATGTCGAGGACGCCGCGCGTGAACGCGCTGTAGTGGGTGAAGACGCCCAGCAGGTCCGAGAGGAGCCTTCCGAGGCCGGGCAGCTTCGCATCCACATAGCCGGCAATGAAATCAATGCCGAGCAGGAAGAAGAGGAAGCAGGTGAGCAGCGTGACGACGAAGGCCACGATCTGATCCTTGAAGAACCCGGAGAACAGGATGCCGAGGGCCAGGAAGAACGAGCCCAAGAGCATCGTGCCGAAGTATCCGCCCAGGATCGCACCCGTGTCCGGCTTGCCCAGCGAGAAAAGCATGGCGGGCACCGTAACCGTGGCGGAGAGGGTGATGGCGAAGAAGATGAGGGAGGCAAAGAACTTCCCGAGCACGAGTTCGCTCGCCTTCATGGGGAAGGTGAGCAACAGTTCCCAGGTGTTTTCCTTGCGTTCCTCCGCCCACATGCGCATGGTCACCGCCGGAATGAACACGCAGAGGAGCGGGGGCAGGTTGTCGAAGTAGGGCCGCATGTCCGCGACGCGCATGGCGAAGAAGGACGTGATGTACAGCCCGACACTCATGGTGATGAACACCATAATGAAAATATAGCCGATGGGCGACGTGAAATAGGCGCCCAGATCGCGGCGAAGTATGGACAGGATGTTTTTCATGGATTCAACTCCCTATTGGCTCACGTCCGCCTGCTCTTTTTCCGTCAGGGTCAGGAAGGTTTCCTCGAGGGTCAGCGGCCGGTCGGCCAGTTCTCGGATCGGCCACTTTTGGGCCAATGCCAACTGGCTGACTTCGCGCCAGAGCCCCGCGCCGATCTTGCTGTGCAGGACGAAGGAGGCGCAGCCGTCGATTTCGCCCACAAAGTCCACTTTCTTCAGGGCGTGCACGCCGGACAGTTGCCGCTCGATGTCCTTGCGATCGCCCATGACGGACAGGGCCATGCGGTCCGAATCCTTGGCGCGGTCGCGCAGTTCGTTGATCGTGCCGTTGCCGACGATGCGGCCGCGGTTGATGATCACGATGCGATCGGCCGTGGCCTCCACCTCCTGCAGGATGTGGGTCGAGAGGATGACGGTCTTATCCTTGGCGAGGTGGTTGATCAACTGCCGGATCTCGATGATCTGATGGGGGTCGAGGCCGGAGGTGGGTTCGTCGAGGATGATCACCTCGGGATCGTGAATCAGCGCCTGGGCAAGGGCCGTGCGCTGCTTATAGCCTTTGGAGAGCTCCCGGATGACCTTGCGGTACATGGGGCGCAAGCCGCAGGCGTCCAGGACGGCGTCCGTGCGCTCTTTGAGGCGGCCGCCGGCGAGCCCTCGGGCGTTCGCCACGAAGTTCAGGTAGCTGCGCACCTCCATGTCCATGTACAGGGGGAGGATTTCGGGCAGGTAGCCGATGACTTTCCGGACCTTCAACGGGTCTTTCAGCACATCGATGCCGCCCACTTCCGCCGTGCCCTTGGACGGATACAGATAGGTGGTCAAGATCTTCATGCACGTTGATTTGCCGGCGCCGTTCGGCCCCAACAGACCGACAATCTCGCCGCGTTTGACTTCGAACGATACATTGTTCAGGGCGACCACCGGCCCGTAATGCATCGTCAACCCTTTGGCTTGAATCATAAACGCTCTCCCAATCCACTAGTAACAAGTAGCCCCAACACATGGGTATACGGGAAGCCGGGCGATGTCCACGGGAGACACACCCGGTGTTTCAGAGCAAGACGCATGCCACCGGAATGGACTGCGGCGCGGCGGGCGCTTCTCCTCCTCAAGCTCTTGCTGCGGCTAGTTTAACACGGAAACGCGGACGGCCTCAACGATGTCGCCGTGCGCCGCATATGCGGCATCTTGCCTCTTTTGAGGCAGGTGCGGAACGCTGAATCGGGTCCTTCGGGACGCCTGAAATCAGTAAACGGCGGACCCGGATTCGTCTGATTTCCCCTATTCCGCATTTCCTGCTTGCGCGCATTCCAGATTCAGCTCGGGGGTGCGATGGAGACAGCTTGCGCCGTGGGGGGCCCTTGCGTCAGAATGAAGCCGGAGAATGTATATGGGCAGAGGCGAATATCAGGGCGTTATTCTGGCGGCGGGTCATGGTTCGCGGATGGGACCCTTTGGCGAACAATGGCCCAAGCCCATCGCGCCTATCTGCAACAAACCCTTGCTGGCGTATCACTTGGAACACCTGAAGTCCCTCGGGATCCAGGAAGTTCTGGTGGTGATTGGACACTTGGGCGAACGGATCATCGACTGCGTGGGCGATGGCTCGGCCTACGGCCTCAAGATCACATACGTCGAACAACAGAAGCGCCTCGGACTCGCCCATGCTGTCGGCCAGCTCGAGCGGCACATCCACCGGCCGTTCATGCTCTTCCTCGGGGACATTTTCTTTGATGTGCCGGACCTCCACACGATGATCGAGGAATTCGAGAATCACGCCTGCGACGCGGTCCTCGCCGTCAAGGAGGAAAGCGACCCGGAAGCGGTCAAAAAGAACTTCAGCGTGTATCTCCGGGGCGACGGAACCGTCCGGCGCGTCATCGAAAAGCCCCGCCACCTCGAGAACCTCCTGAAAGGCTGCGGGCTCTACCTCTTCGACCTCCCGATCTTCGACGCCATCCGCCGCACGCCGCGCACGGCCATGCGCGATGAATACGAACTCACCGACTCCATCCAAATCCTCATCGACTACGAGCACCCGGTCCGTGCGGTGCGCGCCGTCGAGTGGGACATGAACATCACCTTCATCGGCGACCTCATCGAGTGCTGCGTGCATCAGCTTCGGGGACTCGGCGCCCAGAACTGCCTCGGCCTCCGCTGCAAGCTCGCGCCGGGCGTCGAACTGATCGACAGCGTGCTCGGCGACGACGTCGTGATCACGAAACCGGTCCGCCTGGAACGCTGCGTCGTGCTTTCGGGCGTTACGCTCGATGACGGCGTCAGTTGGAGCGACACCGTGATCACCGCCGAAGGCCCGCTGCCCGCATAGGCCGCCGTGTGTACGGCGGCGCTGCTTAGACTCTCGAATTCAG
>CAILVY010000334.1 GCA_903837785.1 Candidatus Hydrogenedentota bacterium | reverse complement strand
CAAGTCTTTCGATTTTCAAACACAATGATCCGGCAGCCTTCAAAGAAACAAAAGAAGGGTTCCTTGGCTGGATCAACAAAGTAAGCAGCGACACGCCGAAGGCAGATGCAGGGACGGCTCTGTCTTTGGTTCAGCGTGTCGAGGGCATGTTCGGTGTAGTTTCAGAGGTCGAGTTCACCCTGAATGACGATGCATTTTGTGTTCTTGAAGAGATTGCGAAGCGGTCAGAATCCGTGCTTTTCGTCTATGACTCAGTAATGAGCAAGGAAGGCGAGTTCCTGATTGGGAAGCTCTGGGAGGTTGGGCAAGAATTGAACAGAAAGCCGTGGTGGAAGTTCTGGGCATAAAGAGGCAGAATCGGGTCCCCGGGAGTGATTAGCTCCCGGGTCCCACACCACCCTGCGTACGGCTCCGTACAGGGCGGTTCCAATCAGACTCGGGCATCAGGCCCGTAGTGAAGAACCATCCAGACGGCTCTCATGTCCGGAACTCCTTGTTCCTCCAACCAACGGTTGTTCAGCGCGAATCGCACGATCTCATTCTGGCTCATCCGCCAATAGCCTTTGCGGCTCCGCGTCGCCATGTGTACCGTTTTGGGATCTGCTCCCAATGCCAGTAAATTCCGGCGGCGCGTGCGTGGCTGCTTCCATTGCTTCCAGTAATACAACCTCACCCTCCGCCTGATCCATTGCGACAGACCCAGCACTTCCGTATAGGTCGAGCTGAGCCTGAAGTATCCGAGCCAGCCACGGATGTATTCATCCAGTTCGCCAATGACGGTCTGGACTTTGTGTCCGCGGTTGCGGGAGGTGATTTCACGAATCCGCTCCTTGAAGCGGCGTTGCGCCTTGGCCGTCCACGCCAACTTGGCCCTGTGGTTGAGCTTGTAGCTCAAAAATTCACAGGATTTCAGCGGCGCAACACGGCTTTTGGCGCGGTTGACTACCAATAACAACCGTCCTTCGCAGAACCGGATCAACGATGCCATCACCCGCTTCGCCGCGTTCGCGCTTTTCACCATCACGATGAAATCATCGGCATATCTCGCAAACTTGTGTCCGCGTGCCGCCAACTCCTTGTCGAGAGGATCGAGCGCTATATTGGCTAACAGGGGTGACAGCGGCCCGCCTTGCGGCACTCCTTGAGGCGTAGCCTCGCGAGTCCCGTCGCGCAACACCACTCCCGCCATCAGATAACGCCGGATCAGCCCGAGGGTCTTGCGACACTGGACTTTCTCTTTGAGCGAGTTCATCAGGAGGTCATGACTGACCGTGTCGAAGAACGATTTAAGGTCGCACTCTACCGCGTGGCGGCGACCTTCTTTCCATCCGGTCTCCATTTCGGCCACCGCTTGTTGGGCTGAGCGGCCGGGTCGGTATCCGTAACTTTGTTCGCTGAAGTCCGCCTCGAAAAGCGGCCCCAGCACTTGCGCGATGGCCTGCTGGATCACTCGATCCAGCACCGTCGGTATCCCCAACGGGCGTTTCGACCCGTCGGGTTTCGGAATCCACACCCGTTTGACGGGCGCGGGCCGGTAGGTTCCTTCCCTGATCGCAGTGGCAATCCTCGGCCAGTGCTCCTGCTTGAAAGCAGGAAAGTCCTCGACGGTCATGCCGTCGATCCCCGGGGCACCTTTGTTTCTCTTCACGCGTTTCCACGCTGCCGAGAGGTTCTCCGGTTCAAGGATTTCCTCGATCATGGTGCGTTCTTGAGGGACTCCATGCTTCCCTCCGTGCCGACTCTCGGATTCGCCTCGCCGTCTGGCGTCGTCGGTTGGTCCGTCCGTCACGGGGTCGATCCCCTCCTCATTGGTTCGGTCCTTCATCGGTTGAGTCCTCCGGTTGCGATGTTTAAACGGGTGCATTTCCACCCCCGGCTCATTTTCCCGACTACTACGACCTCTGCTGACTTCCCGCCCCCTGAGAGCGGCGGGATCTCCCCAGGTAATGGCACGTTGCTCTGTCGCACTGCCACCGCATTTACCTCCACGGGCATACCAGACGATTTCGCTGTGTTGTGCCAGCTCATCGCTCCGTGTCGGCCTTCTATGCGGTTCTTGTCCATTAGCTCGCGACTTTCTCCTAGCCTTCCTTCCCCGCGTCGGTTACCCTTCGCGGGTTGGCTTCAGATGGTAGTTTCTTCACTTTCATGTTCTGGTATTCCTACAGGGGACTTCAACCCCATTTACAACGTGCCCATGCTGGGCACACACAAGACGTCACTCCTAACGCCTGACCCGCCTTCAGTTCCAGCCGTCATGACCGCTACAACCTCCACCCCGTGTTCCACCCTCGCCCCCGGTCAGGCGTAGGAGGACTCGACGTTCTGCGAAAAAGTGAACCAGCAACTTAACCCTATCGAATGGCCATCGATCCAATTCGAGGGTGAGTTCATGCCGCAAAGTTTGATGGGAATTTCCATCCTCATTAACCGGGATCTCACAGAACGCACAGGGTACTGGATCTGGCGCTTGCCCCACTGCAAAGAAGTATGGAAAGAAGGCGAGGCGGACTGGTGTCTATCGTCTGCGAGCGAGATCATTGACCACCTATTGGAGCACCGAGACGAAGTCAT
>CAILVY010000333.1 GCA_903837785.1 Candidatus Hydrogenedentota bacterium | reverse complement strand
GATCGTGTTCTTCAGCGCGCCCGCCGCGGCATCGGCGGCGGGAAAAGCGTTTTCCGTGGCCGCGTTCACGGCGGAGGCAATCATCCGGTCCTTGTCCGCAGGCAAGAACGTGGGACCCGTCACTTGGCAGCCGAGTTCCTGTCCAATGGCCGTGAATCGATCACAGAGATGCGCGAAAAGGCTGGGGCCCGTGTCCGGCGAAGCGTAGTTGGCCATGGGAAACTGCACGCGAACCGCCATCACGATCACCTTCTCCTTGAGGTCCGTAATGGCAGGGCCCGAAACTTCGATCGCGCTCGCGCGCAATTCCTCTGCCTCGAGCCGCGCGCGCAACGTCTGCTCGAACTTCGGGGTCTTCCCCATGCCAGCTTCGAGGGTCGCTTCCTTGATCACGTAATTCAGCCAGAACTCTGCCTGCGCCGGCGGTTCCTGGACAGTGGACTCCCCCACGCTCTCGATCTTCGAAACCGGCGGCAGTTCCTGTCCGAAGCCCCCCCCCGCGATCAGTCCCAGGCAAAGCAGCAGGAGCAAACCTGTTTTGCGCCCATGGCCGTTCATGCCGTGTTCCTCCGTTGTCGTCAGCCCTTCCGCACGCGCCCGCGCGGCAGGAAGGGAAACAAATCCAATATGTGATCCGCCGACGGCTGCCGGCCATATTCACAAACCTCGAACAACTCGGCGTAAGTCACACGAGCGCCAACGGCCTTGCCGTACAACGCCTCAAGCACCTTGCGGGCGCGGTTGGCCGGTTCCTTGAACACGCCGGAGAACGTGTTCTCCAGCCACGCGCGGCGGTCTTTCGCGTCCGCCGGGACCTCGTCCAGGGTGCCCTCCAACCACGGAAGCCATTCGTAGAACTGGGATTCCATCGAATCGAGCATGGACCACTTCACGTCCATCACATCGTCCACCGCCACGGCAACATCCGCTTTGAACGGCGCCGGCTTTGTGAACGCATCCATCATGTAAAGGAAAACGGGATTCTTCTGAAGCGCAGGGACATCCGGGCAGAAGTACGGGACGGTAACCATGAAGGCGGCGTCCTGCACCGCCATGGACGTGTAGCGGTGGTCCGGATGATAATCCCAGGGCCGGTGCGTCAGCACGAGGTCCGCCTGGAATTCCCGGATGAGACGGACAACCTGTTTGCGCACCTCGAGCGTCGGCAGCAACTCCCCGTCATGAAAGTCGAGCACACATTCGCTCAAGCCCGCCCGCTCCGCGGACCGGTGCGCTTCGGCCGCACGCCGGCGCGCTAAAGCGCCGCCTGCCATCGCAAAATGGCCGATATCGCCGTTCGTCATCGAAACCACCAGCACCCGGTGGCCCCCCCGTGCCCATTTTACGAGGGTGCCCCCCGCGTAATACTCCGCATCGTCCGGATGCGCCCCAATGCAGACAATGTTCATGAGGGGTTCCCCGCCGCGACGAAGTTGATGCGCACGGGATTGCTCAACAGCGAACTGCTGCCTTCCGGCGTGCCCGTGGCCGTAGCCGGGTCCAGCGCAGACACGTCAGTCCCCGGTGCCAGCAGCAGGACCTCGACCCGCATGTACAGCAGCGTGGTGGCCGGCGCCGGCGCGGGAAGCCCCTCCAGGGCATTCACCTTGACCTCAGTCGGAAACGTAGCCGCAGGAGCGTTCCCGCCAAAAACCATGCTGAACGGCTTTATCGGCTTTTCGTCCCGAAGAATGTTGCCGCGGAGGAGGATGGGCTGCCCGCTCTGCTGAAGGCTCTTGATCGCCTGAACCTTGAACGAGAGCGAAAACTCGGCCGGCGCCGGCGGATTCACCGTCACCGTGCACGTGGTCAATTGGCCCTTCCGCGACTGTTCCTCGTCCACCACCACCGTAGGCGTCCGCGATTCCGCGGCGACCGTGCCCTCGATGCTGATGCCGGTTTCGACATCCCCGATATCCATCCTATGCGGCGCATTCTCCGCGCTGATCGTTGGTTTCGTGGCTTCCGCGGGTAGGGGCAACTTCGCCCGCTCGGCGGGCTTTTCTCCCCCGCATCCCACCGCCAATAGCACAATGCCAAACAAGCAAATAAGGTATGGTTTCATGTGAGAAACTCCCGACGCCGTCGTTCTGAATGCATCAAAGCACAAAGCCCGGCCCATGCGCAACTCACCGGTGCGGCAGACTGCGTTGAGGCAGCAAATCCGAGGCGACGGCCGAGGCTTGAATCCGGCGGAACGGGCTAGAATCATGGCCGGGGCTTCGATATAATGCCTTTCCGCTTGGCATGCGCCAGGGCCGGGTTTGGAGTGCGGGTGCGCGGTCCGCCCGGCCAGGGCAGCCGGCGCGCCAATGCAGGTGCATAGTCACGGCCACGGGTGGTTGTTCTGTGCTGCTTCCGGGGCCGTTTTCGACGCGTTCAATGTTTCAACGGAGGAAGAGCCCAATGGAATCCGCGCAATTTCATCATTACGGCGTGCCCACAACCGTCAAGAGCAGCAACGAGACGTATCTCGAGGGTGCCAAGGTCTATATCACCGATCCCGAGGCCCATCCCTTCCGTGTCGAATTCCTGCGCTTCGATGCCGACAGCCCCATGCTGAAGGACATCCAGGTCAACACGCACGCGGCGTTCCTCGTGCCTTCCCTGGCCAAAGCCCTGGAAGGCCAGAACGTCATCATCCCGCCATTCGATGCGACGGAAACGCTCCGTTGCGCGTTCATCAAAGACGGTGACGCCATCATCGAAGTGATGGAAAAGCGATAGACGCCCCAGCGCAAGGAGGGAGAACGGGCCATGGCCATGAAGAAACTCATCAATGATCCCGCCAATCTGGTTCCGGAACTGCTCGAAGGGTTCGCCCTGGCAAACGCGGGCAAGGTTGCGCTCCAGGGCAGCAACCTCGTCGTCCGGACCTCGCCCAAGTCCAAGGACAAAGTGGCCCTCGTCACCCTGGGCGGAAGCGGGCATGAACCCGCGCTCAGCGGCTTCGTCGGCGAAGGCATGCTCGACATCAGCGTGCCGGGCGAGATCTTTGCCGCCCCCGGGCCACCCCGCGTCATCGAGGCACTGCGCCTGGCCAACCGGGAGGCCGGCGTGCTCCTCATCGTCCTGAATCACGCCGGCGACATCATGTCCGCGAAAATCGCGATGGATATGGCGAAGAAGGAAGGGCTGAACGTCAAGCAAGTCCTGACCCACGAGGACATCTCGAGCGGTTCCCGCGAGAACCCCGACGATCGGCGCGGACTTGTTGGCTGCCTGGCCGTGATCAAGGCGGCCGGCGCGGCCGCCGAACAGGGCCACTCTCTGGACGAATGCCTGGCCATCGCCGAGCGCATGGAACGGAATATGGCCACCCTGGCCGTCGCCGTCTCCGGCGCCACACATCCCTGCACCGGCGACGTCATCGCGGAGATCCCGGAAGACGTGATGGTTGTCGGCATGGGGCAGCACGGCGAGGCGGGCGGCGGCACGCAGTCGCTGAAGACCGCCGATGAAACCGCGGACATCATGCTGCCGGTCCTACTGGAAGACATCCAGGCAAAACCGGGGGACGAACTCCTGGTCATGCTGAACGGCGTCGGCTCGACCACGTTGATGGAACTCTACCTGGTCCTGCGCCGTATCAAACAGATTCTTGAAGGGAAGGGGATCACCCTGGCGAGAAGCCTCGTCGGCGAATATCTGACTGTGCAGGAAATGGGCGGCTTCCAGATGTGCGTTGCGCGGCTGGACGAGGAACTCAAGGCGCTGTGGGACGCCCCGTCCAATGCGCCCGCGTTGACCGTGAAGTAAGAGAAGGGTTGGCGATGCCGGAAACGATTGACTGCAACACGATGACGCGCATGCTCCGAGGCGCGGCCGCCGAAATCCGGGAACAGCACGAAATGCTGTCCAGGCTCGACTCCGTGGGGGGCGACGGCGATCACGGCACCACAATGCTCCGCGCCATGGCCAACCTGGAAAAGGCAATCGACGCCTCGGCCGCGCCCGGCCTGAAGCCCCTGCTCTACGACGTGGGCTGGGCCATTCTTGGCGTGGACGGCGGGGCCACCGGACCTCTGCTCGGCACCCTCTTCATGTCCATGTCCGAAGCCCTGGAAGGAAAGGACGCGCCGAACCCGGCGGAGATGGCCGCAGCCTTTGAGGCGGGCTTGGCGGGAGTGCAGGCCCAGACGAAGGCCCAGGTGGGCGACAAGACCATGATAGACGCGCTGGTTCCGGCGGTGGCAGCCTTGCGCACATCGGTCAACGGCGGCTCGGATATCGTGGACGCCTTGCGGCGTGCGGCGGAAGCCGCGGAACAGGGCGCCGCCGCGACACGCGAACTGCAAGCCCGCTTTGGACGGGCCCGGAATATCAAAGAAAAGAGTATCGGCACACAAGACCCGGGCGCCACATCCGTGTCGCTCATGTTCAAGGGATTCTGGAAAGGAGCGGAAACTCATGCCTGATGCAGACAAGCCCAGCGGCGGCGAAGACAGAAAAGATTTTGGAATCGGCGTTCCCATGGAAACCCCGGGATTCTTCCTCAAAGGGTCGGCGCACCTGAACTGGGGCATGAAGAACCGCCTCGCGCAGATCTTCAATCCCAAGTCCGGCCGCACCGTCATGCTGGCCTTCGACCACGGCTACATCATGGGGCCGACCACGGGCCTCGAACGCATCGACCTCGTCGTGCCGCCGCTCCTGCCGCACGTGGACTGCATGATGTGCACTCGCGGAGCGCTGCGCGCCTGCATCCAGCCCGACGTCCGCAAGCCAGTCGTGATGCGATGCACCACCGGGGCAACCGTCCTCAAAGAACTCAGTAATGAAGTCATCGGCGTAAGCGTGGAAGAAGCGCTGGCGTTGAACGCCGCGGCGGTCACCGCCCAGGCCTGCATCGGCGCCCCCTTTGAGAAAGAGAGCCTGGCCAACCTTTCCTATCTTCTCAACGAGGGCAGCCGCGTCGGGCTTCCGACGCTGGGCGTAACGGCCGTCGGCAAGGAGATGGTCCGTGATGCCCGCTATCTCGGGCTCGCCTGCCGCGTCGTGGCGGAACTGGGCGTGCACTTCGTGAAAACCTACTACTGCGAACCGGGCTTCGACGAAGTCGTCGCGGGATGCCCGGTGCCGGTCGTCATCGCCGGCGGCAAGAAACTGCCCGAAGCCGACGCGCTCAAGATGGCCTACAAAGCCGTCGATCAGGGCGCCTTGGGCGTGGACATGGGCCGGAACATCTTCGGCGCGGACGACCCCGTGGCCATGGCCCAGGCCGTGGGCGCCGTGGTGCACAAACTCGAGACGCCGGAAAAGGCCTTCCAACTCTACAACGACCTGAAGGGAAAGTAACCTGCGATTCGCATGCAGGGAATCACACAAGGAGAACTTCCGATGGATATCAGCAGACGCACAGTCTTGGGCAGCCTCCTCGCGGGTGCGGCGGCGTCCACGATGCTGAACGTGGCCGGAGCGGCCGAAAAAAAGGGGACGCCCATGAAGAAGCTGCGCAATGAGGACTTCTACACCGCGGACGGAAAATTCAACGCGGACGCCGCCAAACAGGCCTATTACGAGATGATGGAACACTTCAATTACCCCATCGTCGACCGCCTGCGCACGGCCGAGTTCTGGACCCTGGATTTCGGCCTGGGCAAGTTCACGGAAGTGGGCATGGCCGGAATCTTCTGGGTGAACAACAAGGAAGACAACTATTTCGGCCACGAGATCTATCTGCTTCCCGGCCAGATGATTCCCGAGCACAAACATGTGAAGACGGCGGATGCCGGGCCGAAACTGGAAGCCTGGCAGCCGCGGCACGGCTGGATCTACATTTACGGCGAAGGCACGCCAACCCCCGGCGTCGAAGCGCGCATTCCGGAAACGCACAAACAGTGCGCGGTCGCCCGCGTCGAAAAGAAGCTGCTGCCCGGCGAAGTCGGCATGCTCGCGGGTGCGGAACAGTGGCACTGGATGTATGCGCCGGAAGGCGCAATTGTCACGGAATATGCAACGTATCATGATGGCGCCGGACTGCGCTTCAGCCATCCGCAAGTGAAAATGTAAGACTGTCTTGTCCCGAACCACGTCCCGGTCATCGGCGGCCGGGACGTGGTTTCGCGCCGGCCGCCATGGCCCGCACAGAAATCGCCATCCCGGGAGATTTGATATGCACGTCGGCAGGTTCGGATTCATAATCCTCTGGGGCGCTCTGATGCTCGGCTTCAATGCCGGGCCAGGCGCGCAGGAATCAAATGCGGCGCCTCAGCTCTATGCCAAAGGGGCAACCTGGCAGGACACCATGCTGTCCGCCCGCGCAAAATATCAGGCCTGGCAAAAGGAACAGCTTGCGGGCCAGGCGCTGAATTTCGGGCCGTGGTTCATCACCGAACCCATCAAAGTGAAGGGATTCTCGGACCCTTCCTTCCCGGAGCAAAAAGTGAAGCTCGACGCCACCCTGCCGGACGGGCGGCGGGTTTGGAGCGAGCGCCGCGACCTCATGGACGGCATCCCGCATTCGCTTCCCGCGCAAAGCCCCGCCTCGCTGTATCTCTACCGGGTCATCAATGCCCCCGCCGCCTGCACTCTGCATGCCGGCCTGGGCAGCGATGACGGCGCGGAAGTCTGGTTGAATGACGCAAAGGTTCTCTCCAACAACACACTCCGCCTCGCCGCGAAGGACTCGGATCTGCTCGATCTTCCGCTGATCGCCGGGGAGAACCGCCTCCTTGTCAAAGTCTTCAACGCGTCCGGCGGCAGCGGCTTCTATTTCTCGCTGCGCAATGATCCCGTGGCGGCGCTGTGGGGGCAAATCGAGCAGGACTTTCCCCGGGAGTCGGCTTGGTTGAAGGAAGACAACCGGGAGGACACGCAGCTCTACTGGTTCATTTCGCCGGACAACAAACCACTGCAAAATGCCATGATCAACCGCGCGCTGGAGAAGGGCGGCGAGGTTGTGCAACCGCTGCGCCAGCGATTGGCGGAACTCGACAACACGCCGGACGATCCGGGTTGGTTGAATCTCTACGTGACGGCCTGCAAATTCCGCCAGGGCATGCGTGACCTTGACCGCGTAGATTTCCCCGCGTTGCGGCTCGCGATCCAGGACATGGCAAAAACCTTCCCGGACCGCTGCAAGAACTCGGATAAGCTGCTCTCACGCGTGGATGAATGTGAGAAACAGCTTCCCGAAGTGATGGCGGCGCTGGGCCGCGGCGATGATGCCGTGCGCGCCTCCATCGACAAGATCCTCGCTTTGCAGGCCGAGGCGCTCCTGGCCAACCCGCTCCTCGATTTCGACCGCCTCCTCCTCGTGAAACGAAATGAAAATGCCATCGGCCTGCCGCAGAACTGGCAGGGCAACTGCGCGATTCCGGCGCGCGGTTACGACAACGAAATCGCCACCCTCTCCCCCATCGGCCCCTCGGGCACACTGAGCACTTTCTACAAGCCGCAGGACGGCGCGTTCGTCGGAGACATCGATCTCAATTTCGACGCGGACAAGATGCTGTTCTCCATGGCGGGCAGTCACGATCGTTGGCAGATTTGGGAAATCGGAAGCGACGGCACAGGCCTCCATCAGGTCACCCCGGGCGAAGAGCCGGACGTCGACAATTACGACGCCTGCTACCTGCCCGACGGACGCATCACCTTCGGCTCAACCCGCTGCTTTCAGGGCGTGCCCTGTGTCGGCGGAGGCAATACGGTTGCCAATCTCTGCCGCATGGATGCCGATGGCAAGAATGCGCGCCAGCTCTGCTTCGATCAGGACCACAACTGGTGCCCGACGGTCCTGAACAACGGCCGCCTCATGTACAGCCGCTGGGAGTACTCGGACACGCCGCACTACTTCAGCCGGCTCGTCTTCAACATGAATCCCGACGGAACCAACCAGAGCGAGTACTACGGCAGCAACTCCTACTGGCCCAACTCCACATTCTATGCCCGCCCGATCCCCGGACATCCCTCCGCCATCATCGCAATTATCTCCGGCCACCACGGCGTGGCGCGCATGGGCGAGTTGATCCTCCTCGATCCCGCCAAGAGCCGCTTCGAAGGCGACGGCGTCATCCAGCGCATCCCCGGTTACGGCAAGAAAGTCGAACCGGTCATTACGGATCAACTCGTGGATAGCGTGTGGCCCAAGTTCCTGCATCCCTATCCGCTCAGCGACAAATACTTCCTCGTCTCTTGCAAACCCACGCCCGAAACGCCGTGGGGCATTTACGTGGCTGACGTCTTTGACAACCTCCAATTGATTTGCGAAGTCCCGGGTTACGCCCTGCTCGAACCGATTCCCTTCCGCAAGACCCCGCGGCCGCCCGTGATCCCGGACAAGGTCCGCTTGGACGACAAGGAGGCGACGGTTTACCTCACCGACGTCTATCAGGGACAGGGACTGAAAGGCGTGCCGCGCGGAACCATCAAGAACCTGCGCATCTACGAGTTCCACTACACGTATCCGCAAGTCGGTGGTCACATCAACATCGGCGTGGAAGGCCCCTGGGATGTCCATCGCATCCTCGGCACGGTCCCCGTGTACGAAGACGGTTCCGCCTATTTCAAGATCCCGGCCAATATCCCGATCGCGGTCCAGCCGCTCGATACCAGCGGCATGGCTGTGCAACTCATGCGCAGCTGGTTCGTCGGCATGCCGGGCGAATCGGTTTCCTGCGTCGGCTGCCATGAACGCCAGAACATGACCCCGCCCGCCGTCCAAACGCTGGCGTCTCGCCACGCGCCGGTGGCCATCACCCCCTGGAAAGGCCCTGCGCGCGGCTTCAGCTTCACACGCGACGTCCAGCCGGCCCTCGACAAGTATTGCGTGGGCTGCCACAACGGCGCGGCGCGCCCGGACGGACAGAAGCTCCCCGATTTCACACGGAAGGACAAGAACGGCTGGAGCAACTTCACGCCTTCTTATCTGGCCTTGCATCCCTACGTGCGCCGGCCGGGGCCCGAGAGCGATTATCACGTGCAGAAGCCCGCGGAGTTTTCCGCAAGCACGAGCGAACTGATCCAGATGCTCGAGAAGGGCCATCACAATGTGAAGCTCGACGCGGACGCCTGGGACCGGCTCTATACCTGGATCGACCTCAATGTGCCCGACCACGGAACCTGGAGCGAGCACCACGCGACACCCGCCGGCTTCCACGAGCGGCGGCTCGAGATGCGCACGAAATACGCCAATCGCCCGGAAGACCCTGAGATCATTCCCGATCTGAAACAGGAACCCGTGGCCTTCGTACAGCCGGAACCGGACCCGGAGCCTCCGCGGGACAAAGTGAAGTGCGGCGACTGGCCCCTCTCCCCCGAGACCGCCGCAAGCCGCCAGCAATCGGCCGCGCCCACCACCCGACGAAGCATCGATCTGGGCAATGGACTGAGCCTCGACCTCGTGCTCATCCCCGCCGGCGAATTCAT
>CAILVY010000332.1 GCA_903837785.1 Candidatus Hydrogenedentota bacterium | reverse complement strand
TCCAATGCTTTCCTCTCGGCGGCGGTTTGCAAGTGAATCGCTTGAGGCGACAGTACCACGGACCGTTTCACGTCAAAAACGTAAGAACGCCTCACGTCAATGGCGCAACCCGTGCCGGCGATATGCCGATGTATTGTGACAGCGCCGTCCGCGTTGCCACGACTTTTCAGGCCAAGATTTCATCGATCCATTCGCCAATCTGGACCGGGTTGAAGCGCAAGACATTGCCTGTCAATGGCTTATCACATGGCGTGAATGTGTGGACGGGCTCAAGAACTGCGTACACAACGGGCTGGCATTCTTCACTCTTTGATTTTCAACTACTTACAATGCTTTTCCCTGCATACACCATAGAGGAGTCGAACTTTTCAGCGTGCATTGCATTGAGAAGCCGTTCGGTACGGGGCCTATACGGACTGTCTGTGTTTCCTCACGCCCCAGCTCACAAGACTCCCAAGGAGGGAGCCGACAAAGCCCGGCACAGAAGAGAATGGGATAAGCAGTAGTGTCCATGGAAAGGCTTCGAAATTTCGCGGAGCCAAGAACCAATACGCGGCACAACCAATGAGAATCGGTATAAGAAGATGCAGGATCACCCGGAGAAATCTGTGGAGCTTGAAGTAGAACAGCCCGGGCAAGAAAGCGATGATTGCATTGACTAGCATGAATAATGGCGCAGGCAAAGTGTAATGCCGCGAAGATTGCGTCTGCGGCGCTTCCAGAGCAAGTCGAACGGCGGTGTCAGCGCTGACAAGGCGAACGTGGTCCGGGAGCATTTTGACCAGTTCCATGATGGAGTTGTTGAGGTCGAGTCCGCCATCGCTGGTCATGTAAATCCCCGTAACGGTTCCCCGCGGATAGGCGCTCAGTTCCTTCGCCATCTTCTCCGGACTCAGGACAAATCTCTCTTCTATGAGTCCGCCCTTATCGCTGACGCCCCGCCATTCTCTGGGTTTGAACAACACAACCTTCCCGCCGTCCTGACCGACGATCACCTTGAAGCACTGGTTGGGCAGCCATGTGCCCGTCGGCAGTAAATAAGGAACATTGACGGGAAACACGCCTTTGATGGCTCCGTCTTCTTTTGCGTACTTTGGCAGGAATTCGTCTTCAGTGTATCGCCAATTATGAAAAAACTCCCAGTGAACAGTACTGTTGGCGCCGAGCAGGCGGGCGTCCTGTTCCGTGGCGGCGACGAATGCGTCCTGCATGGTCGGGCTTTCCAAGGATGAAGGATACGCGTATAAATGGCCACTGGGCGGAAGCGTAAAGTAATCTTTTCCAGTGTCGCGACTCATTTTGTAGTACCATTTGAGTACATCCGGTGCGATGCGGGCGAGGTGCGGAGAAATCGACCAGGTAAGCGGCGGGCAGGACTCTTTGCCTGCACGACAAGCGTCGATCCGCTGCCGGATCCACCGGGCGCGTGTTCCCATCATGAAATTGATATTGTCGCCGTCCCCCACAATAAAGGCGACATAGGTCTTGGTGGGGTCAAAGTGGACATCCTCCAGCTTGTTTTGGGGAATCTCATCAGGATCGGCAATCGGCTCTCGTCGTGTGGAGAAGAAGGAAAGGTTGTTGACTTCGGTTGGAATAGCGCCCATGTTTCGTGAGGCAGCACATAAGGTCTGCGCCTCGAAAAAGTATCCGCCTAACACCATCCAATAATTCGCGTACCCATAGACTCCGATAGGTTTGGGCCAGGGGTTGACGCTGACAATGTCGTTCAGAAGGTCATGCTCGTTCGTGCATGTGATGCAACCGTTTACCAAAAACATGACGAAGAGTTTTTCTGAAAACACGAAATCAATCATTGAGGGATTCATGTTGTCGACAAGTCCGGGGTTCAAAACTCTTTTGTCGTTTGCGGAATATCCCGGGTTGAGCATCGCAAGGCCGGTGGTTTCGTTCACGTACTGCTCATACACATACTTTGTCGCGAGATACGGCGTATCACGATCCCTGAACTCCGCCGTTGCGTCGAATACAAGCTCGTCCCATTGCAGATTCATTTCGTCGGCAATCGGTATGGCTTCGAGGACCGCGCTGACCGTAAGGATATTGGGAAGTAACGCCCGCTGCTTGTCATAAGAGTACCTTACCCATCGGGGAAATTCGGCCTTACAGGCATGCAGAAACTCCCCGGCAGTCAGGGTTCTGTCTGGTTGTAACTGAAGTTCCTTTATCCATTGAAGATCCTTGTCGTCAATGTGCGTAAGAACGGACCCGCCACGTTTGCGATTGCACAATCCAGCACACGCCTGAACCGCAATCTTCGCCGCGGGGGCCGTGTCCTGGGCAATATGCACGAGCGTTAATAATCGCCCTTCCCCAGGCGGTGTCACTGTATTGGTATCTCCCGTCGTGCTGTCTGATGGCCGTCCTGAACCGGAATCGGGTGTCGCCAGCGCTGTCGCGCAGGCAAACGCCATACCTGACAAAAGTACGGCCGCAAAGGCAATTGGCATCAAGACCGATGTGTTTTCCGTCAATCTTGTCATGCTCTTCTTTCTCTACGGTGCGAGTTTCTGTTCTTGCTGAGAAGATGATCGAGCGGCGTTTACTGGGATTCTATTCACACGACACCACGGCTCACAGCAGGTGTTCCACCCATTGTGAATACAGCACGTAGGCGATGGCGTGGAACAGGGTCAGTGGCAGGATGTTTCGGAAACGAAGAAAATACCAGGCCGCGAAGAAACCCATGGGGGGTGTAGCCACGACCTGCAACGGGATGATCGATCCGGGAAGATGTACGGGTACCCAGAAGTGCGCGGCGCCAAAGCACATGCCAACCACCAACGGCAATCGCCATGACCCGCGCAACACCGGCAACGTCGCCAGACTCGCCAGTCCGACCGAACACAGGAAGAACTGTTGCGGAAACGCGCCCACGACATAATCGACCATGCGGAACACATAACGCGGCTCAAAGACCAATTCCCCGCCCAACATGAGTCTCGTTGTTCCCAGTAGTGCCGCCGTCATCCCCAGGAACACCGCCATGACCAGCACGGCCATCCCTGTGATGGGCGTCGTCAGCCCCCATGCGTCCAGCTTCTCCGGTTCCCTTCGCCCGCGCCAAATGATGTACGCCACCGTGAGAATGAACGGCACATTCGCTGCCGTTCCGTTTATGTTCCATTCCGGTATTTTCATTTGCAGCACCTTTATGACTGCAAAGAGGAGGCCAATCACCAGCCCCGTCTTGATATCGCGCCAGTCAATCCTTGCCGTTATATTGCTATTCATGGTAAGCACTGTGGCATAACCTCAGGGGCGAAGACAATGTGCAGATCGCAGAGCAAATGGCGCAAAGTCTCGTCGATGACGATGTCTTCCATGCCGATGACTAAGGATATTGCAGTTTCCTTGGTACGTCAGGGGATTCGAACTTCTCATGATCCGGCGGCGCAATGGTTTCACTTGACGCGGTGGTACACGAACACGGCCGCCGCGGGTTTCTCGTTCAACAGGACGATTAGGCCCTTGTCCATCATGTCGCGGCCTGTGCGCGTGCGCCCTTCCTGGGTGACTTCTCCGCCGTCAAGGTTTTCCACTTCGTATTGCGCATCTGGAACGAGTCCGCGCAGCTGGAAGCACATCGATGTTGCCTCACAGTTTGGCCTTCTGAAAGCCTGCACTGTGCCGGCGCCTTCTTCGGGACAGTTGAACTGCCAGGCGATCCAGCGGTCCAACGCCAGGCTGTAGCCGGTCAGAGGATAGTAGTCGCCCAACATATATGGGCCGATCTTCCTGCACTCGCTGTAGGCCTTCTTCTGGGCCTCCACTGTCGAAGGGGCAAGCCCACCCATCCCGAAGAGAGTCAGATAGAAACTCCGGTACGAATACGCGTCGTACAAATAACACCCCGTTCCTTGGAAGGGAAGCCAGAATGACAGCCCGTAAGTGTGGCCCTGGTTGCCTTCCACGACGCCTTTCATGTCGGCAAACTGAAAATCGCTTCGGGTTAGCGGCACGGCCCTGCGCATGGTCTCCAAATCGTTGCGTCGCCCGCCCGACGCACAGGAGTCGATACGCAATTGCGGGTTTCTGCGTCGCAGCTCGTCCCACAATTGCAGATGCCCCTGCACGTAAAGGTTCTCGGTGACGCCTTGCCGGTCATCCGTGTCGTGTTTGCGCCATCCGGGCAAGGGACCGTCTCCATTCATGTCCTCGCGATACCAGTCGAGTCCCTGGGTCTTGATCATGTTGTCGAGGTGCTCGATCAGCCACTTCAAGGCATCCGGGTCGCCCTCATTCAGGAGACCGCCCTGCGCGTTGCAGGGCAAGACCCATTCCGGATGATTGCGGCCAAGCCATGTTTCCATGCTGCCGACGCGTTCCGGCTCAAACCAGAGGAGAAACTGCATACCGTTCGTGTGGACCCAGTCGCTGAATGGCCTGAATCCCTTTGGATATTTCGCCGGGTCAATCTCCCAGGTGCCGGTATTGAGCCACGCTTCCGCGCCTTTCCATGGCGCCATGTCGCTCGGATACCACGTGGTTCCGCCTGCGCCGGCATCACGCCAGCAGATGTCCGGCTTGATGCCGCTATCGAGAAATGCCTTGACCCCGGCGATGTCTGCTTCGCCACCACCGACCTGGATTTGGGTGACCGCCTGCTGTGTCTTGCCGTTAATGCGGGGCATGTTGTGCGCGATATACCAGCGGCGCCAGAGGTTCTGTGACGCAACCAGGTCCTTGTCCTTTGAGAACAGCAGGGCGATCAGCGGCGTGCGTATCTCTTCGCCCGGTTTCAAGTAGAGATGGGTCAATTCCTGTCCTGCCCGAATACGCAGTCCTTCCACGGAATCGCGGGTGAACGATGCGGCCCACTGCCCGGGCCAACCCACTGCCATGAGGATCCGCCCATGAGGCAGGCACAGATTGAAATAGGGCCAGCCATTTGGACCGGAGGTTGACTTGCCGCCATGCTGGCCCGGAGCAAACTTCTTCTCGACCTTGGGCGCCAGCGTGATCTCATAGGGCTCATACCCCTCCGCGACGGTCCAATCGCCCTTGATTCCGTTCAGGGTGAATGCCGTGGATGATTTCTCGTGAAACATGAGATCCAGTGCTTGAATGTCTTCCAGAATGGGCGTGTCGTTTGAGCCCGTGTTCTTAAAATAGACCGTCCACTCTGCCGCCGGATAATCGGCATACTCGACCTTCACGCAGCGAACCACGAGATGTGTTCGGGGATCCGTCCAGGTAAACGTTTGTTCCGTCCTCAGTTCATCCAGCTTCCGGGTGTCCGAAGCGAATTGCCAGGTGCGCAGTATCTCGGCAAAGGAGTGGTTGTCGTAAGTGAACGAGAACGGAAGCTTCGCGATGGCCGGATCGAAATGACTCTTCACCCATTTTGACGCGGCTCGGAAATCACCCGCAGGGGGCGCGTCAGCGTTCGAGATGAAATTGAGCGATGTCAGCATAAGGGCCGGGATAAAAATGCGCATCAATCGACCTCTATATCTCATGGGCAATTCCTTTTGAGCTTCCGTCGTCACTCCGCATGGCTTCAAGAGGGGCCTGCATTGTACAGGAACTCGCCAACGAGAGCCGCAACGCCCATCAGATTCGCTCCAACGGCCCTCTCCTCGCTGCCGTGTCCATTTTCGTGCAGGGCCGGAGTTTGACTATACTGAAGCGCAGCGAGGAGATGGTTCAGACGCTCCGGCGAACACAAGCTCTGTTGACCGCTCCGTACGACATTGCCGCACTGCGCCCTTGCAGCCTGAGCAGGCATGCATCAGGCTCGGAGAACGCGAAGGAGACTTGAGGTATGCGCGCAAGTTGGCTGTTTGTTCTTCTCACACTTCCTGCTGCCTGTTATCTCCCGTATGCCTCCGCCGTTCTGCCAACGGCCGATGAAATGTCAGAAGCCCGGCGCTGGACTGCGGCTGCCTTGGGCGGCTCGACCACCAAGCCCGTGTTCTCGTTCATATACAACGGCAGACCCGTTAGCGAACTGCTTGCGGCCTGCGAGTTCAAGCAGGAGGAGCGCAAACTCGACGGCCAACGGGCCGAACGCACACTCATGTGGTCCGACGCGAAGACGGGGCTCGAAGTGCGCTGCGTGTCGGTCGCGTATGCCGACTTCCCGGTTGTTGAATGGACCGTCTATCTGCGTAACGCCGGCATGGCGGATACGCCGCTCACCGAGAACATCCAGGCGCTCGACGCAGCGTGGGAACGCCCCGATGGAGAGGAGTTTGTGTTGCGGGGCATCAAGGGGGATTACTGTGTTCCTGACAGCTATGAACCCTACGAAATGACGCTCGGCCAGAATGTGACGCAGACGTTCGCGCCAGAAGGCGGACGCCCCACGAACAAGGCGTTTCCCTGCTACAATCTCGCGATGCCGGACGGCGGACTGATTCTGGCCGTTGGCTGGCCCGGACAGTGGGCGACACGTTTCACGCGAGACGGGGAGAGGGGCATTCAAATCGTCGCGGGCCAGGAGTTGACGCACCTGCGCCTGAAACCCGGCGAAGAGATTCGCACGCCGTTGATGGCCTTGATGTTCTGGAAAGGTTCAGACCCCGTGCGGGCGCAGAATCTCTGGCGGCGCTGGATGCTGGCGCACAACACGCCCAGGATGGGTGCGCCCAGCCCCGCCGGAAAGCCCATGCCGCCGATACTTATCATGTGCACCACGGATTTCTATCCCGGCCTGCGGAGCAACGCGGCCGATGAGATCAAATACGCGGAGGCCTACATCAACGCGGGTGTGAAGCTCGATTATTGGGTGATCGATGCTGGCTGGTACCCGTGCGGCGACGCCGGTTGGCCTGAGGTAGGCACCTGGGAACCCGACCCGGTGCGTTATCCGAAGGGAATGAAAGAAGTTGCCGACTACGTCCATTCGAAGGGGGTGGGATTCAGCGTGTGGTTTGAGCCCGAGCGTGTTACGTCCGGCACATGGCTGGCCACGGCACATCCGGAATGGGTTTTCAAGGCCAAGGATGGAGACGCGAATACCAGCTTGTTGAACCTCGGCAACACCGAGGCCCGTCAATGGCTCATCAACCACATCGACCGAATGCTGACTGAGCAGGGAATCGACCTCTATCGGCAGGACTTCAACATGGACCCGCTGGCGTTCTGGCGGAGCGGTGATGCAGCCGAGGGTCCCTCGGGCGACCGGCAGGGCATAAGTGAGAACCTGCATGTGCAGGGTTATCTGGCCTATTGGGATGAATTGCTTCGGCGCCATCCCGGTCTGCTGATTGACAGTTGCGCAAGCGGCGGACGCCGCAATGACCTCGAAACGCTTCGCCGCGGACTCCCATTGCTGCGAAGCGATTATCTCGCCGAACCCAAGTACACCCAGCAATGCCAGACGTACGGTTTGGCCCAGTGGGTTCCGTACTTTGGAAGCGGTGCGCCCGACAGAGACGACTACACGTCCCGTAGCGTGTGGTGCCCGCGGTTTGCCCTTGCGCGCTCCGCGCCGAGACAGGAAGGGCTGGATTGGAAAGACTATCTGCGCATGGCCGGCGAGTGGCGTAGTGCGAGCGACTACCTGCTCGGCGATTTCTATCCGCTGACGCCCTACTGCCTGGAAGACGCCGTGTGGATGGTCTGGCAATTCGATCGTCCGGAACGCGGCGAAGGCATGGTGCAGGCATTTCGCAGAGCCGGCTGCGCTGACGAATCATTCCAGGCAAGGTTGCAGGGTCTCGAACCTGCGGCAATGTACACGTTGACGAACCTTGACGCCGCCGACTCGACAGAACGGACCGGCAAGGAGCTCCTCGAGCAGGGGATCTCAATAGTCCTGCGTGACAAACCCGGGTCAGCCGTATTCATTTACCGGAAGAAGCCGTGACCGAATCGCCCCAGGCAGCTTGTTCTACCACGGCCAACCCGAACCGGATACCTGTATTCTCTCCGCGCAGGCTTGGCCTGAGGAGCCCGCTCATTCCTGCACGCCCGCAGCCAACTTGCTTTATGGGTCCGTTGCCAGGAGAGTTCATTTCCCGGGCAAGAGACCTTTCGCCGGGGTGAATGAGACCGTGCGAATCACTTCGCCCTGGCGTGGAAGCGAAGCCACGTATTCGTAATCAACGACCACACCGGAAGCGCAGTTGACGGGCTTCTTGTGCGCGGCATTTACCACAACAATCGGACACTTGGCCTCGGCAGAACACAGGCTCAAATGGGATTCGTGGTACTCGCGGTATCGCTGGTCCGTTCCGCTGTTAACGCATTGGAAGATGACCTGTGCGCCCGCTTTGGCGGCTTTCAGGCTGAGGTGCGGGTTGGGACCGTCCGAATAGCCGGGGGTTACCCAAAGATCATTGCAGATCAGCGTGCCCCATCGTATGCCGCCGACCTCGTGAACGAGCGGGAAGGTGCCCGGGGCGAACTGTTTCGCGTCACCGTATGTAAGGCACATCTTTGCGTATCGCCCCACCAGGGCCCCCGTGGAATCCACCATGCGAATCTCGTTGAAGGTTTGCCCCCCCTCCTTCCAGCAAGTGCCAAGCAGCGCATTGACCCCGAGGTCTCTGCAGAGCTGCCGGACCTCTTCAAATCCGCGGGCCACGTCTTCCTGGTCGAATCCATCGTAGTACCCGCTGAGCGCTCCTTCCGGAAATGCGACCCACTGAGAATCATCCTTCTTCGCCTGGGCAAAGGCCGCGCGGATCCCCTTCAAGTTCTTCTTGACATGATTGGTGACGAAGATCTGCGCCAGGGTGATGCGCTGCATCCCCATATGCCCCGCAGTCCCGTCCGCGGCTTGCACCCGAGGCGAAAGGCCGACAGCCAACGCGACTATCAGACCGACAATCCCTGCACGCATTCCAGACGACTCCCTTTAGAATGGGGCGGAAGCATGTCTTCAACGGCGCCCATATGGACTCGACAACGAGGCTCTTTGAGTTAAGCAGAAACTTGGGGGTGATTCAAACGCCTGCGGCGTATTGAGACAGTTCCCGTCCGGGTTCTCACGACTTCTCGGGTCAACGAATCATGCGGTCGTCCCCAATTTGGACCGGACTGAACCGTAAGACATTGCATAACGGTGCGTTGCACCGAAACTCGAAAGTCAGGAGTAGTAGGCGCCCCCCGAACGGACAGCCATTTCTTCACTCATCGATCCCCAGGCATTTTCGACGGTTCCCTCTGCACACCCCATAGGGAGTCGAAGTTCTTGCCGGAGCGTAGCTCCGCACGTGTCGCGCCCATCATGCTTTGCACACGGCAATGAACACATTCATGACTGCAGGCGAATTGTCTGAGATGATCGCGAGTGCGTCTGTGCAGACATTCTCCGTTGAGGCGAAGCGGGCATGATGCCCGCAGCGTGAGGCCGCGTCAATCGCTTCAGATGCGACATTGTATTCAGCTCTGAATCACCATCTCCTGTCCCTTCAGAAAGAGAAACCGGCCCACCGCGGAAGCAGTCTAAGTCGGACACATGGCAAAGAGTCCAGCAGGACGGCAACCGAAAGGTAGATGGGTTTGACGCGCAGTACTTGGTGTGTATTGGCCATGGCAGCCTTAATATTGTTGCCGCCGGTCGCCGGGGGTTCGCCTTTTGTCGCCGTGCGCGGTCAGCAGTTTATTGATCCGGAAGGCCGGCAAATCCTGATGCACGGGGCGTCCGTAATCAACAAATCCCGTGCCGACAATTATCAACCCAGGTTGACCGAAGAGGACTTCGCCCAGATGCACGCCTGGGGCTGGAATTGTATCCGCTTGGGCATTCTCTGGGATGGACTGGAGCCGCGAATCGGCGAGTTTGACGAGGAATACCTCAAGAAACTGGACAAATTGATTGCCCAGGCCAAAGCACATGACATCTATGTCTTTCTCGACATGCATCAGGACTTGTACAGTTACAAGTACTCCGATGGCGCCCCGGAGTGGGCAACGCTGGTTGATGATCAGCTGCATCCGGCAGCAACGGGTGCGGTCTGGGACGACGCGTATTTGACCAGTCCCGCCATTCAGCGCGCGTTTGACAATTTCTGGGGTAACAAAGCCTGTTCAGACGGGATCGGTGTGCAGGACCACTTCGCGGCCGCGTGGAAGAAAGTGGCCGAGCGTTACAGGAATGAGCCCGCCGTGATTGGTTATGACCTGTTCAACGAACCGAATATCGGCAGTGGCAATCTGCAGGCCATGGAATCGATACTGAGCGCCGCCGCCCAAGCCATCTCTGAGAAAGACGCCCCGGCCGCCGCGCTCACGCCGGCCGACGTGCTGATCCAGTGGATGACGGCAGAAGGACGCAGCAAGCTCATGCGGCGCCTCAAGGAAATGGATCTCTACAACAGGATCCTCGACGCGGGTGGGCCGATCTATTCGACTTTTGAACGGACGCAAATGATGCCCATGTTTCAGCGTGTGCGCGATGCAGTCCGGATCGTCGACAGCAACCACAGTATCTTCCTCGAAACGAGCATGTCGGCGAACATGGGCATTCCCACGGGAGTGGCGCCGGTCGTGGATGCCGCAGGCAATCCCGACGCGCTTCAGGTCTTTGCGCCGCATGCCTATGATATCGTGGTCGACACCGGGGACTTGGCCCTGGCCAGTGACGAACGCCTCGAACTGATTTACCGGCGGCACGCGGAAACTGGAAAGAAGATGAACATGCCGGTACTGATTGGCGAATGGGGCGCTTTTGGCGGCGGAAGCCCCGAGATTCTTCCCACGGCACGATTTAATGTCGCGATGATAGAGAAGTTTCTGCTGAATGAGACGTATTGGGATTATTCCGGCAACCTGAAGCAGGGGGCCTGTTTTGAAGTGTTTCAGCGCCCGATTCCGGCCCGGGTTAACGGCCTGCTTATGCGCTACAAGACGGATTTCGCAACGGGTAGGTTTACTTGCACGTGGAAGGAGGATCCCGAAGTGAAAGCGCCCACGAAGATCTATCTTCCGAAGCGTGTCTTTACCAGTCGGGACGCGGTGCAGATAAACCCGCTCGGCGAGGGATTTGCGCTGGAACCTGTCTCAGGCGATGCGGGCAATGTGTACGTGGTGGTCGCTGCTCTCGGTCAAGCGGTGGAACGCACGCTGACAGTCAACTGAATTTCGCACCGGCAAATGGGCCAGCACCGGGAGCATCCGACCCGTGTCCGCCTCACCCGGCCTTCGCCCTCAAGCGCCTCTCCAACATCCGGCCAACGGCCCGTCTCATCGACTTCGGCTCCACTTGGAGAACCCCAGGCAGCCGGCCCACCATCATACTCCCCACGCCCTTGAGTCGCCCGCGTAGATCAAGCGGCGTCCTCGTCCATTTGAGAGGCGGAATGACCCGCTCCCGCGATATCCCAGGGTTCTCGATTGAGGTGACAACTGCTGTGTCCTTCAGGAGCAGATTCTTGGGCAGAAGGACCTCCATCCTATCCCCAACGTGGATGAGTTGAAATCGCAAAATGTCATTGTTGTTTGACGCAAAGTGAAATTGGAGACTGCTTTGAAAGTACCTAATCATGCCCAGAGTGGCCATTCTTGAATCGTAGCATCTTGGTCTGAAAAGGCGCACCGCGCGGACGACGCCCCGCACGCCCGGCTAATGAAACTGCATGCTGATAAGGCCGGTGGCCACGGCGAATGGCGGCGTCACCGGGGCTTTCTCGCTGGGGTATCGCAGGAAGTTCACGTGACCGTCCATGTACAACACGTTGCAGCCACCGGGCACATGGTTAAAGTCCTGCGCGGAGGTCGACAGCCAGTCATACATGGTCCAGATTTCGCTTTGGGCCAGCGATGATGCCGCCGGATTGTTGATATCCGTGATGCAGAAGCGTTCGATGCCTTCGCGCAGCCGGTAGACGGTGTCCGAGTCGCCGTTCCCATAATTCGGGTCGAGCCGGCCTCCCGAGGAATCGTCGTCAAACGGCGGAAACACCCCGGGGTAGGGGTCCGTATCGGTCCCCATCAGGCGTGCCATGACTTCAGGCATCATTATCAGCGTGATCAAGTGCCGCACGAACTGCGACGGCACCCGGGCGCCCGCGGGGAACTGGGCGTCGGGAACCATCATCTGGATCATGGCGAAATACGGGTCGCCCGCTTCGTCGGGGTCGCCCTGGTCGCACCGGTCATACGTCCAACCCCAGTACTGATAACACTCTTGCAGTCTGCCCCACTCATCTCCAGGAGGTCCCGGCGGATCGCGGTCCACCGGGACCGGCGTTCCGTCCTCGTAATACATGTCGTCCACTGTCCTGCGGGCGCTCGACGGGCACACGAACAGCGCCGGGTCGCTCAGATACTCCGGATAAATGCTCCGCAGATTCGGCGTCATGTAGAACAGAAGCTGCTGATGCTGGACCGGCGGGAACTTCTGCCCCGGCGATTCGCTCGCGTACATCTTGAAGACCAGCCCCCATTGCTTGAGGTTGTTCGCGCAGCTGCTGCGGCGCGCCGCCTCCCGTGCGCGAGCCAGGGCCGGCAGTAGAATCGCGGCCAGAATCCCGATGATGGCGATAACCACCAGCAACTCAATCAATGTGAATCCGCGTCTTGGCTTCACGACAATCACTCCCCTCGTTTACCCCTCAGTGACTTTCACGGCGTTCAAAGTATGTGCCGGGTGTGAAGCGCCCCTTGCGTACATTATGTGAGCGTTAATGCCGGTTGTCAAGGAGTTGTGAGGGATTCTCCCAAGCCCCCCGCTGGGGGAAGCGGTAGTCTGTTCCCTGTGGCGCTTCTCGGGGCCCTGGAGCAGGAGTCTCTCTCCGTGGGCGGTGGCGACGTGCACGCGGCGGGCGAACCGGCTGAGGAGCGCCGATGAGGGGGTGTTGCGCAGCCCCCCGCCCGGTTCCCGGGCGGAACCCGGGCAGTGCCGTCAGAAGGCGCCCGTGCAGCTACTTGCGTGCCCGAGCAAGTTCCATCACTTCCCCCGGGGCCGTGGAAATGGTGAACCGAACGCCGTCCAGGCGCCCGCTTTCCTTGCCGCCGCGATACAGCACCGCCGTTTCGCCGGGCCACGGATTGACGATCGTCAGGCCGCGTCCTCGCTCACTGACAATGCGCACGCCGCCGACCGTTCCATCCCTTAACTCCGCCGACACCAGAAACGCACCCCAGGCGCGCAGATTGGCAAATGCGGCGTTCTTGTCTTTGGGCCAAACGGGAAAGAGTCTCAGCACGTGCCCGACGCTCATGCAGAGCATCTCGTTGATCGTATTGTGGACGGTGCTGCAATTCTCTATGCCGTGGATGTTGCCGTCGCGGAAGCCGTTCGGATAGGTGTTCCGAACGTAGCCCTGCAACTGCTCCAGGATGATGTTGGGGTCCGCGCCGACCCGCACGGCGGCGGGGAAGAAGCTGTTGGAGCCGTTGCCGTCATACCAGCGGTTCATGGCCGCGAGAGTGTTCCGGCTGATCTCCAGCAGCTTCGGATCGCTGTCAAGGGTGATGGCGTTGCCGGGATAGATATGCTGAATGCCGAGCGTGTTGCTGTCCCACCAGGCGGGCCCCTCGGAGGTGTAGCGGAAGACGGTCTTGCCACCCATTTCCTGGAGCGGGAAGTCGGCAAGGTTCGCCAGCATCTGCTTCCACTTCTCCCCGCGTTCCGCGTCCCGGTCCATCGATTGACTCAGATCGAGTGCCAGATCGAACACATTGCGGAGCAGGCCCAGCGTGAGGATGGGATTGTCATTCCGGCCGGAGAGTTCGTGGATGGCATCACCTCGGACCTGGTATTTGCCGTCTTCAAACTTGAGATAGTCCTCCCAGAAGTCGACAACGGCGAGGACCAGCGGATAGACCTTTCGCGCGTAGTCCGGGTCGTAACTGCAGCGCCAGCGCTGCGCGATGTTCACGAGGCAGTAGGCTGCATTGGAGCGCTGGTGGCAGAAGAGGCCGCCAAGTTCGGCGCCGCCGATGTCGAGGCCGTACGGAACCCCGATTGTGGTTTCGATGCCCCGCGGGCCGATGCCCACGGGATAGAGCACGCCGCGGGTCTTGGTCACATTTTCGGCGTACCAGCGGGCGCGGGGCATGAAATCCAGGAAGGGGGCATCTTCGACGTCGGCCTGCTCTAAACGGTTGGCGGAATAGAGGCCGTAGAACGGCGCGACGAAGTTGTAGTTCAGGTGGTAATCGTTGGACCAGGCCGGCCGATCGGTGGTGATCCAGGTGCCGAAGAGGCCCGGGGGAAACTGCGGGTTTCGGCTGCACGCCGCCAGGGTATACAGGCCTTGATAGTAGCCCTTCATGAGCAGCGGGTCATTCACCTCGACCCACGCGCGGTTCCAGTACTGTGCCCACCACGTGTCATGCGCCGACCGCACGCGCGCGACCTCGGCCGCGGTCAAGCCCGCAACGGATTTCCTCGCCTCTCTCAGCGGATCCGCATGCCGGAATGCGCTGGCGGTCACAACGGCCAGCGTCACCGGCGCCCCGGGCTTGAGCGTGAAGTGCTGCCTTCTGGCTCCCAGCACACGCAGCACTGTTGCCGCTTCGGTGGGGACTTCCACCGTATCCGCGAACTTCCGTGTGACCCAAGCAGTGTCGCCATCCGTGCCGGACTTGGTCTTGGACGGCGAATCGTCCGGTGCGTTCAGGTCGACCTTGATGGGCGTATCACGGCCCTCCGCACTCAGCTCCGCGACGAGCAGATCCCCGGTCGCGGCCAGCCAGCAGGCCAACCGGACGGTCAGTGAATCCTTGGTAAACGTGCCGCTGACGAAACCGTCGCGGATGGTCTGATCCACTCGATAGGTTGCACCCTCGAGGTCGGCGATGTTGATATCCAGAAGAGCAGCTATTTTCTGCATGCCTTGGGCGTTGTTGGTAAGCCGCCAGAAGTCGTTCCTGTTGATGACGAAACGCAACTTGTCGGCGGGGCCGCCGAGGCAGGCGGCCATCTCGCCGTTGCCCAGGAGCGGGGCGCCGGTGGAGCCGTTGTTCGGGAATGCGGGCGGCGGGCCAAGCCATGTGGTGGTAAGCGACCCCAGCGCCGGAGGCAAAGGAGGGTCCGCAAGCGGCGTCTCATCTTCCTTGGACGCGTAGCTCGAACCAGGCACCAGTGCCATACACAACATGGCTACGACAACCGCATACTGCACGCTCATCTCCTTCTATTCCGAATGGCGTTCCAGGTGCGCCTTGAAACGTCCCGATCGCGTGCGGAATATGGACGTGGCCAAATCCGGCACCTTCCCATTTGGATCCTGCCATGGGGATATCTTCGCGTCTATCGCCACATCCTCTGATTCGGAGTGGACGTTCCGCCCGGAGTCTCCAACCGCCTTTGGAAGTCGAACTACAGTACCGGGGACTCACGGAGGCTCCAGGGATTGATTTGTCAGGAGTTCATTGTATCACAGACGAAACACGGCCAAATTCGCTGCCATCGGAAGATGCATGGCATGTGCGGCAAACACGCGCGGGACGTGCAAAGCCTGACTGGGTCTTCAATTCCACGGCAACCTATTCGCAAGGCCGTGACCCAATCGGACTCTCGATACTGCATACCCATTCAGCGCCTGTGTTCGGGAGAACCGGTGAGGGTTCTCAACTTCGATACATTTCACGGAGGTCTGGCTTGCCGCCGTCGACATTGAGGACAGTCTCCGCGCCGGTTTCCGGGCCCACGACGGCTTCTGAAATCCCAGTGCAATGGACTTCGCCAAGGGGACATGCTAAATTGCACGAGAATCTTCTCTTCTTCCATCAGGGGAATGCGCAAATGACTCACATGCTGTTGCGCCATGCGCTGGCGGCCAGGTTTGTTCCGGGACGTCTTCCGGGAATGTGCAAGGCCCTCCTGCGGGGAGCGCTCATCACGATGCTGGCCTCTTTGACGGGCTGCGGGACGTCCGGAATGAAGGCACAGGAGTCTCCGGCGGGGCGGCATGACGGGCCGGGGGGTGTACGCCAGGAGCTTTCCGCCCGCCCGTATGAAGTGGATTTCCGATTCCAGCCGCCCCAATGGCAGACGGCCATATGCCTCGTGGATGACTGGCAAAAGACGCTTGTGGACAAATCAGGCGATCTGCTCTATGACTATCCGGGGCCCTTTGGCGATTTTGGAACCCGGGTGCATGCCGGCTTCACCGACGGCGATGCGGAATGGGTTTCGCAATCGCTGGAGAACGCACGGACCCCGATTGTGACCACGTTGTTGCGGAAGGGCTCGCTTGACCTCGAACTGTGCGCCTTTGCGGTGGCGAAGGTTGGCGCCCCAACCTCCGTTCCGCCGGACGCGCCGCGCGTGGACCTGCTGCGCGTCACGATACACAACCGTGGAAACGCCGCCCAGGATGCCGCGTTGCGGATCAGGATTCAATCCGATCGCGGTCTGGCGATTGATGACACCAGGAACGTAACCCTGCTCCGCGGTCAGCCGTTCCTGAGCGTTTCCCGTCAAGTGAACGCAAGACTGAAGGGCAGAACACAGACGCTCGACCTGCTTCCGGAACGCCTGCAGCCGGGCGCGTCCGGATCATTTGTCGTAGCGGTGTATCGCAACGCCGCCGCACATGCGTGGTGCAATGCGAAGGCCGATGCAGCACTGGCCTCCACACGGGCCTATTGGCGGTCCGTGAAGCTGCCCTACGGCGTGGTGTCGGTTCCGGATGCCGATATCCAGGCGCTGTTCGATTCCTGCATCCGCAACATCTGGCAGGCCCGGGAGATTAAGGACGGCCTGCCCGCGTTTCAGGTGGGACCGACCTGCTACCGGGGACTGTGGATTGTGGACGGGGCGTTCCTGTTGGAGGCCGCCGCGCTGCTGGGCGCGGGCGATCAGGCGCGGGCGGGAATCAAGTATACCTTGGGCAAGCAGAAGGAAACGGGCGCCTTCGAGGTGTTGTCGCCGAAGTACTACAAGGAAAACGGCATCGTGCTGTGGACCTGCGTGCGCCATGCCCTCTTGACGCAGGACAAGGACTGGCTGGCCTCCGTCTGGCCGCAGCTGGAGAAGGCGGTCGCCTTTATTCAGGCGCTGCGGCAGCGTTCGGGAGAAGATCCGAAGTGGCTGTGCAAGGGGCTGATTCCACCGGGGGACATCGACGGAGGCCTGTCCGATCCCCATTTCGGCGAGTACACAAATGTGTATTGGAACCTGTTGGGCCTGAAGGCCGCGATTGCCGCCGCGCACTGGCTCGGCAAGACTCCGCAGGCGGACGCGTGGCAACAGGAGTATGACGACTTCTATGGCGCGTTCCGCAGGGCGGCCGAGCGAGATATGAGGCAGGATTCCCTCGGCAATCGGTATTTGCCTACCATCATGAACAACCTCGGGAACGAGCTTCCCCAGCGCGCCCAATGGGCCTTCTGTCATGGCGTCTATCCTGGCCAACTGTTTGAAAAGAACGACCCGCTGGTGGCCGGCAACCTCGCCATGCTTGCCGCAACCGAGCAGGAAGGCATGGTCTACGGCACGGGCTGGGCCGCGGCGGGATTCTGGAACTACTTCGCCTCGTTTTACGGCCACGCCTGGCTGTGGCAGGGGAATGGGCTCAAAGCCAGTGAATCCCTGTATGCTTTTGCGAACCATGCGGCGCCCACGCTGGCCTGGCGCGAAGAACAGTCGCCCAAGGGCAAGCCCTTCGCAAAGGTTGGCGACATGCCGCACAATTGGGCCAGCGCGGAATTCATCCGCTTGACCATGCATCTCCTGGCGCTGGATCGCGGAAACGAACTGCATCTGCTCGAGGGCATGCCGGCCGCATGGGCCAAGCCAGGGATGATCACGGCCCTGAACGGGGCCGCCACCCCCTTCGGGCCCCTGTCCTTCACGCTTTCCATATCCGAAGACGGAAAAGAGGCGGCGCTGAACGTCAAAGCGATGAGCGATGCCTCTTGCGCGAAGATCGTCGTGCACTTGAATCCCTGGACGGGCGCACGCGCCGATAAGACCCTGGAACTGGACCCCAAACAGGAAAGCAACCTGGTCATTCCGATCATGTAACGGGCGCCCGGAACTGAGCAGCCCCGTGTCGCATAAAGGATTCGAAGGCGTTCGCCGTCTTTGTTTCTCCGGCTGTCTGCTTTACAATTGCGGCGGTTCAACATCGTTCCAGGAGGCTGTCGGCACTGCCTGCCACGGAGAATTACAGGATGCTATTCAGATTTCTCGCAATTGCCTGGGTATGCGCGGCTGCGCAAATGGCCTTCACCGACGATGCACCGCTAAACGTGGACGGTGTCTTCCCAGGCATGACGGTATATGCGCCCGGCCTTGGGAGTGACAGCGAAACCGGAATCGGAGCGCTGATTCCCTGGGCGGACAAGCTGTGGGCAGTTGGATATGTTGCGCACATCAAGGGGCAGGGCATAGGCCTGTACGAAGTCAGCGATGACATGACCATGCGCCTGCACCCTGAGTCGGTGACCGGCACTTTCGCGAATCGCATGGTGCATTGGGAGACGGGGCAGGTCGTCATTGGGCCGCACGTGATCGACGCCAAAGGGCAGGTGCGCACCATCGAGATGTTGAAGGATCATCGACTGACCGCCACGGCGAGGCATCTCAAACACCCTGATCTTTTGGCGTATTTCCTTACGATGGAGGGCCTTCTGTTTGAGACCGACCTGAAGACGCTGGAAACGCGGCAATTGGCGGACCTGGTCAAGGAACTCGGCATCGAAGGGCAGCCGCATTTCAAGGCGTGTTTCAGCGCTCAGGGCCGGGTGGTGGTGGCGAACAACACGTACGAAGAGGAGGAATATCAGGGCAAGCGTTCAGGGGGTTGCTTGGCGGAGTGGGATGGCAAGAAATGGAAGGTACTGGAGCGCAATCCCTTTGTCGAAGTTTCCGGAAAGCAGAATCCGCGCGCTGGAAGCCGGTATGGAAACACGCTGTATGCCACGGGATGGTGCAAATCATGTGCTGTTCTGCGGGTTCTTCACGAAGGCGAATGGTCGCGTTATCTCCTGCCGAAGGCAAGCCAGGCCTATGACCACACCTGGAACACGGAATGGATGCGCATTCGCGAGGCGCAGACGGAACGCTACCTGATGGACTTGCACGGGCTCTTCTATGAATTGCCGCCACTGGTGTATGGCGGAAAGGTGTGGGGCATTCGACCCATCTGCACCCATCTGCGCATTGTGCCGGATTTCTGTTGTTGGCGCGGACTCTTTGTGATGGCGGGCGACCAAACCGACAACGCCGTGGGTCAGCCACAATCGGGACTTTGGTTCGGTAACATCGATGCGCTTTGGCAAATGGGGAAGCCGAAAGGCTGGGGGGGGCCTTGGCAGGACACGGCAGTGGCGCCCAATGTGCCGTCAGACCCGTACTTGATGACAGGTTTCGACAAGAAATGCCTTCATTTGAGACATGATTCGCCGGGCAAGGTTCAGGTCGTGGCAGAGGTGGACTTTCTTGGCGATGGGACATGGTCGCGCTACAGCACCTTTGAGGTCGCTGCCGGTGAATACTTGCATCACGAATTTCCGGACGGCTATTCAGCCCATTGGATACGATTTCGCTGCGATATCGGATGCAAGGCCACAGCCTATCTTGTCTACTCGTGACAGAAGGATCTGGTCCGGGGACTTCCAGGAACCGTTACGCCTGTGACATCCTTGCTGCCGGGTGTGCGGCTTTGTGTCTGGAAAAGCTCGCGCTCGGCGACTTGGATTGTATGACAGTCACTTCAGATGCAATGGCGTACAAGGGACGGTGAAGCGGTAACGGGGCTTGCGTTGGACAAGGCTCAAAGGCACGAGACGGCTTCGCCCTTTAGTCCCGTATTGCCTTCCATGCGGACGTTCGTGCTGTATTCCACCCGCACGGGCTTCTTGAAGGCATCAAATTGATTCCTCTGTATCGTTACATCGTCAGCGCCCTGCACCTGAATGGCAGCCTCGGTATTCGCCCCGATGAACTGATTTCCCTCAATCCGGATGTGCTGATGGAGCCCGGGCTCGGTGGGCTTGTCGCAACTGACGTTGATTGCGATGGAGGACACGCTGCCGGGTCCGCCGTTGAGACCGCCGCAATCAATTATGCGGTTGCGCCGAATCGTCACATTTTGCGAGGCGGCGCCCTCATCCCAGCCGCCTTCGGCGCCCACGTGGATTGCGGTCAGTGTCGAGTTCTCGATAGTGCATCCCTCTATGAGCACGTCGCGGGTCTTCACCAGAAAGGCGCGCGCCCGATGCGTTCGCACCTGGCAGTCGCGAATGATGAGCTTGGGCAACGCTGAGATATTCATCAACTGGCAGTCCGCCGTGTTTTCCGGAAGGGCCGCATCGAACTCTATCGTCCAGCTGCGGCCGTCTTCGTCCAGCGCAGCGCTGACGACCTTGCGCGCGGCGAATGGCTTCAGGGTGGCGGCGCTGACCAGTTCCATGGTTTCGCCGGGCAGCGGGCAGTCATTTGACAGCGCGTGGAGCGTGCTTTGCTTTTTCACATACGCCCGGCAACGCGTATCGGAGAGCTTCTCCTTGACGGTCTGGTAGTAACCGTGAACATTGGAGCTGTCGTCGCCCTGCCCTTCAAACTGGCACGCATCGTAGAGAAGGGTTCCGGTGCAGGAGGTGAAGTGCGTGGCGTCAGTGTTTGTTGAGACGATTTCACCCGCGCGGGGCACTACGCGAAGCCGGTGCATCGTCAGATCTTGAACGCGGTGCCCCACTACTCCCATGCCGGGATGACTGTGAATGGACACGTCTTCCAGCACAATGCCGCCTGAATTCCGAATCATGATGCAGGCCGCGCCATGCGCGGAATGCTGGGCCACCGCATAGTGCCCCAATTCCCCGGGTTCGCGTTTGCCGGAGAAGCGAAAGCGGTTGCCGCCAAGGGCTTTGCCGCGGGGCCCCCAATGTTCGGAGCCTGTAAAAACGCGCCGCGCCGGGTCCCACATGCGCATCAGGAAGACGCACATCTTGTCTTCGGGCATCGGGAAGCGTTCTTCAAATTGCACGTCATAGTGGCGCGAATCCACCTTGATGATCCTGCCTGTGCTGAAGGGCGGGCGCTTGTGCTCTATCGTCAGGCCGCGGAGAGTCACCGCACTGCAACTGTCGAGCGTGATTGGCTGATACCACCCGTGCTGCAGGAGCGTCGCCCCGTCCGCGCGGACCGTCAGATTCTTCGCGCCCGTGAAATCGAGAATGCGCACATGGGGGAAGTCCGGCTGATACAGGACCCTTTGCGGGTCATTGCCGTACACGCCTCCGATGACATCGTTCATAAGCTTCACCGCCGTTTCCTCCTCCGCCTCGTATACGCCGGGGGGAATAACCAGCGTGGTGTCCGGATGTTCACGGCAGTGTTGCGCCGCAGAGTGCAGCGCCGCCAGATCGTTCTGGCCGTCATTGGGCACGGCACCGTAATCCAGCAACGAGACTTCCGCGGCGACCGCGAAAAAGGGGAACAGGAAGACCGCCAGTAACATGAACCGTTTCATCTTGTCTATCCTTCACAGCGCTTCACACGCGATTGAGGTCCTTACTCGTTTGTGCTAAGTTGCCAAAGAATAACACGGAAGCCCCTATGAAACCCGGCACTTCATGCGGCGCCGAATCCGTCGCCGGCATGTGCATGCAGAAGGAAAGGCCCTGGCCATGAAATGGAACGGCATATTGACTGCGGTCCTTGTCAGCCTTGCGGCAGCATCCTCGGGCACGGCAGACGAAGCCGCCGCGAGAACAATCCGCTATCATGGCATACGGCATGACGATCCCTGCGGGAATATCGGATTGCGCAATCCCGAACGCGGCTGGCGGATCGAAGCCGTGTTTGCGGAACCGGACGGCTCCTCCCACTTCTTCACCATGCCGGCCCACTTGAAAGAGCGCCTGCCGCGCGTCTATTCGGACGCGAACTGGCTGCTGGATGCGCAGCACTATGAACCCTTCGGGCTCACGCTTGCCCAGATGTACTGTTACCTTGACCAATTCCAGGAGGGCGACATTTCCGCGGAGAAGCTCGAGGCCATTCAACGGGGCTTTGACGGGTTGCGCGCGGCGGGACTGAAAGCGGTCCTGCGCTTTGCCTACGAGAAGAGCATGGAGGAGAAGAAGGGGCAGACCCTCGAAACCATCTTGAAGCATCTGGAGCAGCTGGCCCCGGTCATTCGCAAGAACGCGGACGTCATCTTTGTCCTGCAGGCGGGCTTTGTCGGGGCGTGGGGCGAATGGCACAGTTCGGCGAACAAGCTGGAGCTCGATCACGCCGTACTGGCGGCTATTGTGAAAAAGCTGCTTGACGTGCTTCCCGGAAACCGGATGACGCAGGTCCGCGTTCCCAAGTACAAGAAGTGGGCCCTGGGCGAGGATCTTGAAACACTGGATGCCTCGCGCGCCTTCAGCGCGGTGCCGGCCGCCCGCGTCGGCTTTCATAACGACGGTTTCCTCGCCGGAAAGACGTGCGGCGGGACCTGGTTGGAGAAGCCGTTCTTTTCAAGTCCCGGCAATCCGGAATTCGACTATATGACCGCCGAGAGCCCGTATCTCCCGGTGGATGGGGAACTCTTCTGGTCCGACATCGATGGCCGCGTTGACGGGTTCAAGGCCGCGGAACGGATGCGCCTCCATCACTATTCCAGTTTCAGTATCGCGCACAGCTACTCCGGGATGGAGGGCAAGACCTTGGGCATCGACGCATGGATGAAAACGCCGATGGATGCCGCACAAGCGTCGGAAGCGAGACTGCCCCTTTCCGACGGCTACTTTGAAGACCACGAAGGCCGGCCCGTCACGCGGACGCTGTTCGAATACATCCGCGATCACCTGGGCTACCGCATCGAATTGCAGGAAGCGGTTTGTCCGGAAAGTGTGCGCGCGGGCGCGAAGCTGAAGATCGGGGTTTCGCTCATCAATCGCGGTTTCAGCACGCTGATTAACCCGCGCTTGGCATATCTGGTCCTGATAGACGCCCATAACAAGATTGCCTGGACGCAGAAGCTCGCATGCGACCCGCGCGGGTGGCAACCGTTCTCGCCCGGCGATCCGGACTATGCCCCGCTCGTTCACAACCTGCAAGCGGAGGTCTCCCTGCCGCCGCAGCTTCCCCCGGATCACTATCTCCTGGGCCTGTGGCTTCCCGACGAAGCCGATTCCCTGCGGGACGACGCGCGCTACGCCGTCCGCGCGGCCAACCGGGATGTCCCCTGGTGGAGCCCCGGCGGCAGATACGGCGTCAACGTTCTCGGTTCACTCCGCATATTGCCCGCCATGTAATCACAGTTCCCAACGTTGCGCTGTCATCATTCGAGCCAATCCTTTCCCGCGGCTGATGGCGATTTGACTCCGCGATGAGTGGAACCTGGCATTTCGTCTCCTCAGAAAGTCCTGCCTGTGAGCTGCCGTTAAGAATGAAAAGCAGAGCAGGTTCTTGATCCGCCTGCGGAATGGGCTGGGTGCTGTCCCGTGTCCCCTTATCCTCCGCGGGGTCTTCGGCGTTCCTACGGTTCTTCCGCCTGCCGGTCAGGGGTCGCGCCGGCTGGCGTTTCCGATGCAAGGGCCTGTGTCTCACCACAGGCGGCCGAAAGAAGCACCATCAACACACTCAGTTCGCTCCTCATGCGCACGGACCCTTTCTCTCAGCGTTCAGGCCCTTCATACCCCCATCACAGTGCGCCTCCAAACCGGGCGGCCCCTTTAATACCGCGAAGAGCGGCCCCAATGCACCGTGCACTCATGGCGCAAAGGGAACCTGGGACTGGAAATTGAGTGCGAAGCCGGGAGTGTGCCAGAATGGCGCAAGAGTGGCTGAGGCTGTGCAAGCCAAAGGAACATCCGTAGTAGGATGACCAGGGGAAAGCGAAAGCAGTGGGACGTGCGGTAGCGGAGACGCACCATACGCGGGAGGTAACGGCCATGCACTTGAAAATGATCCGGGAGAGGGTCCTCGATACGCCGCTGGTCAAAGCTCTGCCGGAATCCATGCAGCAACGTTTCGTGATGATTCTGCTGTGGGTCTCGGAGACCAGGGACACGTCGCGCTGCGAAAAGCTGTTCGTCCAGGGTGATCATGATACGGGGACAGGTTGTGTGATCCTGGAGGGCATGGTGCAGGTGCGCACGGAAGAGAAGCCGGACGTGGTGAAGCACGTCGAGGCGCCCGACGTATTGGGCGAGGTGCAGCTGTTCACCCCGCAGGGACAGCGCAGCGCCACGGTGGAAGTGGTCGTGGGGGGCACGGTCCTCTCTTTTGTCTGGCGCGAGCTTGGGGCGGCTGCGCAGCAGCTCTACACGGAAGAGGAAATGGCCACGCTGAAGCGTATCATTGCCCAAAGTGCCTGGCGCCGGGAAGAGAACCTGTTCGGAAACGCGAAAAAGCGATAGGGAACGCCGGACCGGACGGGGACTGACTCGGGGGAATTCCAGAAGTCTCCAGCGGCTCTTGCGTGTGTGAAAGCGTTGTGAGCCTGGAGGGGAGGGCGGATGAACATTGTCTCGGGAACTGCTCGCCTGCTGACCCTCGTCTTCACCGACCTTGTGGGTTCCACCCGGCTGAAAGCGGATCAGGGCGACCTGGTTGCAGGAGAACGCATCGCGCGGCACCGCCTTCTCGTCGATCAGTTCCGGGAGGAGTACGGCGGGCGTGTGGTTGACTGGGCGGGCGACGGCTGCTTCCTGACCTTTGAAATCCCCAGCGCGGCGGTGGCCTTCGGCTTGCGCCTGCAACGGGTCCACGGGGGCGACTCGGAACTCCCCAAAGTGCGCGTCGGCATCCATGTGGGCGAAGTCACCGAATCCCTCGCGATGGAAACCGCGCTACGGGTGGAAGGACTTGCCGTGGACCTCACGGCGCGCATCCAGTCGCTCGCGCTCCCCGGGCAACTCCTGATGTCCGCCTCGGTCTTCAATAGCGCCCGGCAGCGGCTTGGCTGTGACGAGTTCGGGGCGTGCATCGAATGGCGCGCGCACGGCGCCTATCATCTCCAAGGGTTTGACGACGCCATCGAGGTCTGTGAGGCGGGGTTCGAGGGCCTCTCGCCGTTGACCACGCCGCGCGGCTCGGAGAAGGCGTCGCGCGTGGTGGCGCCGGGCGAGGAGGATACGCTCGGCTGGCGGCCTGCGGTTGGATTGGCGGTGCCCGGACGGGAGCACTGGCAACTCGAGCGGCAGTTGGGCAAGGGCGGTTTCGGCGAAGTCTGGCGGGCGGTCCACGCGACGACTCATGAACAGCGGGTCTTCAAGTTCTGCTTTGAAAGCGAACGCGTGCGCGGACTCAAGCGCGAGGTTGTGCTCTTCCGCCTTCTCAAAGAAGCCCTCGGCGTGCGCAACGATATTGCCCGGGTCCTCGACTGGCAATTCGACAAGCCACCCTATTTCCTGGAGGCGGAATACACCGAGGGTGGGGACCTGAAGGCGTGGGCAGAGGCCCACGGCGGATTGGCCGCCGTCCCGCTGGAACTGCGCCTTGACCTCGTGGCGCAGGCGGCCGAGGCCCTGGCAGCGGCGCACAGTATCGGGGTGCTCCACAAAGACATCAAGCCCGAGAACCTCCTGATCTTCGAAGACACCGGGCCGAACAAGGCACGGCGCCCGCTGGTCCGCTTGACGGATTTTGGCATCGGCCTGATCACCAATCCCGAAGCCCTGCATGCGCAGGGAATCACGGCCGCCGGACTGACCCAGACCCTCGTTGCATCAACCTCCAGTTCGACCAGCGGCACGAGAATGTACATGGCCCCCGAATTGATTGAGGGCAGGCCGCCCACCACCCTTTCGGACATCTACGCGTTGGGCGTCCTACTGTATCAGATGGTCATCGCCGATTTCAGCCGGGTGATTGCTCCGGGATGGGAACGGGATGTTGCGGATGCATTGCTGCGCGACGACATCGCTCTCTGCGTGGATGGCAGGCCTGAGAACCGATTGCAGAGCGCCCGTGAAATCGCCGGACGCCTGAGAAACCTCGAAGAGCGCCGAAAAGAGGAACTGGCCAGGCGCCAAATGATGGAGGCGGCGGAAGAGGCAGCGCGCGCCGCCGAAAGGAACAAACGGCGCCGCCGCCAGTTCCTTCTCATCTCTTGTTGCTTCATCGGACTGATCCTGGCCACGGCCCTCGTGGCAGTGCGCGAGTATCGCCGGGCGGGCGAACAACATCATCTGCGACTGGAAGCCGAAGCCGCACGCAAGCAGGCCGAAGCCGCACAGGAGCAGGCCGAAGCCCAGTCGTACTCCGCGAACATCATGCTCACGCAGACCTATGTGGAAAACCGGCAATTTGACTCGGCCCGGGAATTGCTCTGGAAGACCTCCGAAAAACGGCGCAACTGGGAATGGGGTTGTCTCCTGCACGCGTGCGATCAGGCGCTGCAGACGTTCCCCAGCACAGAGCCCCCCTGCCTGAGCAGTGACGGGTTGCGGGTCATGACTGTCTCGACCGAGAACACGGCGGCCGTCTGGGAGGTCGCGACGGGGAAGAAACTCGCCAGCGTGGATATCACGGACTGCAACGACCTGAAGTGCGACGCAGACCTCACGCGCATCATGGCCGTGTTTGAAAAAGAAAGAACCGTGAGAGTCTGGGATGCGCTCAGTGGCAAAGAACTCACGGACTGGGGGATCAAAATGCCGGAAGGCGAAGCCTGGAGAATGGGCTCCTTCAGCAACGATGGTTCGCGTTGGTTCACCCTGCCCAAAACGAGCGGACAATGCAACATCTGGAATGTGCATACAGGCAGCAAGACAGCCACCCTTCCCAGTCCTGTGAAGGAATTCAGCCCCGACGGAAAATGGGTCTTGACCATCTCGGAAACGGGCGACATGAAGGCCTGGGACGCCGACACCGGCGATGAAAAAGCGCTGTTGGAGACCGGCGGCGCCGCAAGTACAGCGTCGATCGCGGTTTTCAACAGCGCCGCGAGGCGCCTCGTAACCGCCTCCGGAAGAGATGACCGGGTGACTGTCTGGGACACCGGAACCATGATGAAGTGGAAAACGCTCCGGACCGGTTCCGGCGTTGTCAGCCGGGCACTCTTCAGTCCAAATGGGGCGCGGCTCGCTTCGTCCTCCCCGTACAACAGCACCCGGGTATGGAATCTGGAGACGGGACAGCAACTCCTTGCCTGCGAGAACCACCGGCCAACCGTGTTCAGCCAGGACGGGAGATTCCTGGCTACATTGCTGATCGTCGGCGAGGGCGCCGTCTCAGCGGTCAAGATATGGGACATTGACGCCGGCAAGGAATTCTCAACCCTTGCGGGTGCCGGTGACCATGTCTCTTCGTGCTTGTTCAGTCCGAATGGGTCCCAGGTGGCCACAGGAACGCTTGATGGCTCTGTCAAAGTATGGGATGTGAAATCGGGCGGACTCATGGGGCAATTCACAGGCCCGGCCGGGTGGTGCACCCCGAAAGCGTTCATTCGGGATGAAAGAACGCTGGTGACATTGTCCACGGCTTCCGTCGATGTCACCGAGCTCGAAGTCTCGCCCTTTGTCCCTTTCGACACCCAACTGTTCCTGTCGACCACCCACCGAATCGGAACTACGCTGCTGCCTGCCGGGAACGCGGTGGCGTTGAGCGAGCTGCTCTATGAGAGCGTGGTCTTGACGGGAGGGACCGATAGTGGCGAGCGGCTCGTCCTGTTTGATGCAAGGCCGTATCTGACGACCCATGCCGCCCTCGCGCCGGATGGACGGCGCCTGGCAACCTCGATTGCCAAAGACCTCTTCCTCTGGGACGTTCCGTCCGGAGCGCGCTCGGGCGTCACCATCGAACAACCCGAGGACATTTCGGGCGTGGTTATCAGCCCGGACAGCCGCTGCGCGGCCACGGGTTCCTGGAAAGGCGTCCTTCGAATATGGGACATGGACTCCGGCTCCCGAGTGGCGGAATGCACGCGGGAAGGCGTCCCGATCAGTCCAAGCGCTTTTTCACCGGACGGCACGCGGATTGCCGCCAGGTGCGGCTCCAATTCCGCCGTCGTCTTTGACCTCCATGCGGGCAAGGCGCTCCTCGAAATGCGAAATGAAAAGGGAGGCGCCTTTTCCGCCCTTGTGTTCAGCCCAGACGGCCGGCGCATGGTCTCGACCTTCGCCCAGGGCAGCAGGATGTGGGATGTGGACAGCGGCGCCATGCTGTTCTCCCTGGGTGACGAGTCGTGCAGGCCAAGCTGTGCCGCCTTCAGCCCGGATGGAACGCGATTGGCCACCGGTTCGCTGGGGAATGTCGGCGCGCTCTGGGATGCCGCATCGGGAGAAGAACTCGCCGCGCTCAGGGGACACGCCGGGCCGATAACAAGTGTCTCGTATGCGCCAAACGGAACGCGCATCGTGACCGCCTCTTCAGATGGAACGGCACGGATTTGGGACGCCGCCAATGGGCTCCAATGCGCCGTGCTTCAGGCGGATGATGCACACCTCGTGGCGGCCCGATTCACCCCGGACGGAAAGGAGATCGTGGGCCTCTCGGAGAAGGGCATTGTTCAGCGCTGGACGGCGGTCCCATGGACCGCGGACCAACTGCCCGGCGACGCTTCCATGGCCTGGCGACAGCGCTCCGAAGTGCTTCGGGACCTCGAAAACGAGAAACGGAGGTCGGCAGCGGAACCCGTGCGCATTCCCGTGCAACGTGTCGTAACGACCCGCCAAAACGCCCTCTCCGGGCTGCAGACCATAGTGCAGGCCCTCCCGGACGACGCCAGGGACAATGTGCTGCGCGCCACACGCCGCGAGGCGGGCGCTCCGGATCCCTGGTGCCCCATTCGGTATCTCTGCCTTCGCGCGGGCGACCGCATCAGCAGCCTCAACGGCACCGAAACGCCGGATGCAACGGCCCTGCGTGCGGCCGTTCAAACCGCCATGGAGGCCCTCAAGGCCAATCCGGACGCGCCGCTCGCCCTCGATATCGTCAAAGCGAACCGGACGCGCCGCCTCATCTTCCGTTTCCAGGAAACCGAGATCATTCACAGGGAAACGACGTTCCCCGTCGACGCTTTGCGCTTCATGCTTCAAGAAGGCGTACCCTTCATGGAACGCGAGGCCGCGCGCTGCCGCCAGTATCTGGGCAGGGCCGCCGCATTCTTCGGCACGCCCCCGGACAACATGGACGGCATTCAAATTGACAATGACGGCGGAACGATTGGTGCGCAATTGATGGACATGTGGGGCATTGGCATCGGCGACCAGATCCTCGCCATCAACGGCATCCCCATGAAGGGCTTTGACGCCCTCATGGAGGCGGTGCACGGTCTGCAGAAGAATGTCGAATCCGGCGGCGACGAGCCCCTCGTCATAGAGTTCGAGCGCGGACTCTATCGACGCATCGTGCAAACCATCAAGTTCAAATAGGGCACGGATCTGAGGCAGAGGGCATAACTCGAAAGGGCGGCAGCTCATGGTGTGTTCTTCTGCTATTCTAATTATGTTAAGATTCCCGGAAGACGCGCCGCCGGGCAGCGCAATACTGCCAGACGGCCGGAGAATGCCCGGTGTCGTGGCCGGGTGGTCTGGGTGCGATTTGGGAATTGGAGTGAATGCCCGGGGAGAACCCGGACGGGAGAGAAGCAATGCGAATGAATCTTGCAGTGGGGTGGGGGCTCGTGTTGTTGTTCGTGGCCGCGGGACCGTGCCCGAACGCTTCGGCAGGGAACACACCTCCGGTGCTGCAGGTCTTCTCCAACAGCGTCACCTACGAAACCCAGTGGGGCGGGTACGGCTCAGGGGACGGCCAGTTCTTCGCCCCCATATACGCGGCCCTCGACGAGTCCGGCAACGTCTACGTCTCGGATTCCCAGCATGGCCGGGTGGAAAAATTTGACGAGGACGGCGCGTATCTCACGCAGTTCGGGGGGTTTATGGCGGCCTATGGTGTGGCCGTGGATGGCGACGGGAACGTCTACGTGACAGACCTGCTCGCCAGCCTGGTCAAGAAGTTCGACGAAAGCGGCACTCTCGTTACCCAGTGGGGCAGTTACGGCACGGGGGAGGGCCAGTTTGATTTCCCGAACGGCGTGGCGGTCGACCGGGATAACTACGTGTACGTGGTGGAAGCCAACAACAAGCGCATTCAGAAGTTCACGGCGGACGGCGTCTACGTCACGCAATGGGGCGGCTATGGCGACGGGGATGGGCAGTTTCGCAATCCGCTGGGGGTTGCCGTGAGCCCCTCGGGAAGTGTGTATGTGACCGACAACGAGAGTAACTGCGTCAGGAAATTCACGCGCGACGGCGTCTTCATCGCCCGATGGGGCAGCACGGGCTCGGGCCCTGGTCAGTTCTCGAGTGCCACGGGCATATGCACGGACGTATTCGGCAACGTGTACGTGTGCGACTCGTGGAACGACCGCATCCAGAAATTCGATGCCAATGGCGCCTATCTTGGGGAATGGGGCAGCTCGGGCTCCGGCGACGGTCAGTTCTCGGACCCGGATGGCGTGGTCCTGAGTCCCGAGGGCGCGGTCTATGTGGTGGACACCGGCAACAACCGCGTACAGAAATTCACCGTGCAGACGCAAGACGCCGGCGACTCCTTGAGTGTCACCATGTCCGAAGACGGCGTGCCGGTTGCCTGGGTCACCCCCTCCCTGCACGCCGCCGATGCCGAAGGCGGCACGCTGACATGGAGCGTTTCCAGCCCCGCTGCCAACGGCACCGCCGACGTCTCCGGCACGGGCACGACTCCGGCTGTATTCAGCTATGTGCCAAACCCTCAATGGAACGGGACGGACAACTTCAGCGTGCAGGTATCGGACGGAGGCGCCACTGACACAGTGACGATCAACGTGGTCGTGAATTCCGTCAACGACCCGCCGATCTTCGACCAGGGCACCGGTCCGTTGAGTGTCACGATGTCCGAGGACGGCAGCCCGGTGGCCTGGGCCGCGCCCGCCCTGAGCGCCACGGACGTGGAGGGCGACACGCTCACCTGGACCCTGGCCAGTGCCGCCGCCCACGGGCGCGCCTCGGTCTCCGGCTCGGGATCAGCGCCAGGCGACTTCTCCTATGCCCCCTACGCCAACTGGCACGGGACGGACAGCTTCAGTGTTCAGGTCGATGACGGAAATGGCGCCGTGGCCACGATGGTGATCAATGTGACCGTGGAATCGCTGAACGACCCACCGGCCATCATGCTCCTGGGCAGTGCGGGCAGCCCGGTCGCCTACGAAATCCAGTGGGGCGGCTATGGCGCGGGCGATTCCCAACTCAGTTGGCCCAATGCGGTGGCGCTGGACGCGACCGGCAACGTGTATGTGGCCGATACCTACAATTCCCGCATCCAGAAATTCGACGCCGACGGCGGGTATCTCTCGCAATGGGGCGCTTATGGCTCGGACAACGGCCAGTTCCAGGACCCGACCGGCTTGGCCATCGATGCGTCCGGCAAGATCTATGTGGCCGATATGTACAATCACCGCATCCAGAAATTTGACGCCGACGGCGGCTATCTCGCGCAGTGGGGCGGCTATGGCTCGGAAAACGGGCAGTTCGCATATCCCGGGAAAGTCGCTGTGGACGCATCCGGCAATGTGTACGTGAGCGACCGATACAATTACCGCATCCAGAAATTTGACGCCGACGGCGGCTATCTGGCGCAGTGGGGCGGCTATGGCTCGGACGACGGACAGTTCAGCGAACCGATGGGCCTCACCGTGAACGCGTCCGGCAATGTGTACGTGGCGGACATGTACAACAACCGCATCCAGAAATTCGACGCCGACGGCGGCTATCTCGCGCAGTGGGGCGGCTATGGCTCGGCCGAGGGCGATTTCTGCTATCCCGCGGGGATTACCGCGGACGCTTCGGCCAACCTGTACGTGGCCGATACCTCCAATAACCGCATTCAGGTGTTTGATGCCAACGGTAACTACCTCACGCAGTGGGGCGCCAGCGGCATGGACAATGGCGAATTCTACGAGCCGAATGGCGTGGCCGTGGACCGCTACGGCAGGGTTTATGTGGCGGACAGCGCAAATAACCGTGTCCAGCGCTTCCTCCAGGGCCAGGAGGCCGGCCCTTCCATCAGTGTCACCATGTATGAAAACGGTGCGCCCCTTGACTGGAATCCGCCCGCCCTCGCCGTGACCGACCCCGACGCCGGCGATACGCTGACCTGGTCCGTGTCTGCCCAGGCGAGTCACGGCACCGCAACTGTATCCGGCGCGGACGTGACGCCAACCGCCTTTACCTACGCCCCAAATCCCGACTGGAACGGCGTCGACAGCTTCCTTGTTCAGGTGGATGATGGACAGGGCGGCTCCGACACAATTTCCGTCGAGGTGACTGTTCTTGCCGTCGCCGAAGGCGAGGGTGAAGGTGAAGGGGAAGGGGAAGGCGAAGGCGAAGGTGAAGGCGAAGGTGAAGGCGAAGGTGAAGGCGAAGGCGAGGGCGAAGGCGAAGGCGAAGGCGAAGGGGAAGGGGAAGGGGAAGGGGAAGGGGAAGGTGAAGGCGAAGGCGAAGGGGAAGGGGAAGGCGAAGGCG
>CAILVY010000331.1 GCA_903837785.1 Candidatus Hydrogenedentota bacterium | reverse complement strand
ACGGAGACGGAGACACAGAGGGGGAGGGGGAGGGAGGGGGAGAGGGTGAGGGTGAGGGAGAGGGAGAGGGAGAGGGAGAGGGAGAGGGAGAGGGAGAAGGAGAGGGAGAGGGAGAGGGAGAGGGAGAGGGCGAGGGCGAGACTCCCAGTCCGTGGCAAACATCGGATCAGGATCACGACAACTTGATTAGTTTGTCTGAACTCCTGCGCGTGATCCAGTTCTTCAACTCGAATGGATTCCACTGCCAGGCGGGCACCGAGGACGGATACGCGCCTGGTCCAGGCGACGAAAGCTGCGCGCTGTATTCCAGCGACTACAACCCGCAGGATTGGCACATCAGCTTGTCCGAACTGCTGCGTGTGATTCAGTTCTTCAACTCCGGCGGATACCACTACTGTCCCGACGCCGCCACGGAGGACGGCTTCTGTCCCGGACCGGCATGATCAATGCCGCACTGGATTGCCCACGGGCAACCCATTCTGGTGATTGATGAGGCACGGGGGGTCGCGAGACGCGACTCCCCGCCCGCTCCAGAAAGCGCGAATGGAGGTCGCGCAACCGCGTGCATCTCTCCTCAACGGCCAGGCGCCAGACGCCTTTCGTGCGAAGCCGGTGCAGGATGACGGCTTGAAGTCAGTCTCTGCTTTGGCTCAAGCTTGGGCGATTACCCTGGATCGCCAATCGGCTATGAGGAGTGTCGCGATGAGAAGCCTCGGGTTCTTTCTGATGTCGGTCGTCCTGGCCGCGGGCGGGTTCGCACAAGAGCTGACGACGGAGGAGAAAGCCCGCCTGGAAAAGATGGGCGACGACTATGCGCGGAACCAGAAGACCGCTTCTTTCGAGTATGCCTGGCTGTTGTACCGCACGGGTCTGCCGTCCGATTGCGCAAAGGCCGACGCCGTGCTGGGTCAGGTCATCTCTCTGCAGGACAGTGACCCGGAATCGCTCACGTTTGGCCAATGGGGTTGGATAGAGGAAGGGGGCGAGCGAAAGGCCGATCTGAACGCCGCGCTATTCAAGGCGGACATCCTCTTCGCCAAGCTGTGGGATCATCAAGACAAGATGTCAACCGAAACGCGTGCGAAGTTCCTGGCGTCCTGCAAAGGAGTGACAGAGGCCGCAAAGCGCCGCTGGGACACGGAAGTATTCGATATTGGCAGGGACTTTGCCGCCTACAGCAACATCTTCGTCCTCTACGTCGAGACATTGACTCTGGCGGGCGAACGCTTCAACGACGCCCGGCTGAAGAAGATGGCGAAGAGTCAATGGACGCGGTGGTACAACCACATTTCCTTTTTCGGGATTGATGAATTCGCGTCGCCAACGTACAACCATGTCATCTTCACGCACCTCATGAACATTCACGACTTCTGCCATGACCAGCGCATTGAACGGGAGAGCAGGGAAGTTCTGGACCACGTCTATCTGCTGCAATCCGCGCTCACCCATCCGATGCTCAAGCTGCCGGTCTCCGGGATCAGCCGGGACTACAGAATGTTCCTCATCCAGGGCGATGCCCGGTCCGGCGTATTGACATCGCCGATCGAGGGGTACATCCCGCCGCAAAAAGCCGTCGAGATCAACGAGCGGCGCACGTATCCTTTCCAGGTTATCGGCAAGGCATCGGTCATGCCCTTCATCTTCAAGTCCTGGCAGCTCCAGGATGCCGCCATGGGAAGCATGACGGGCGGGAACTGCTTCCAGCAGCAGATTCACTGTCTGGCGGCCGTGGGCAAGAACGAGAATGAGCGCGCGGTCGTCTTTGTTCAGGGGTCCAACACGCCCATCAACGGCTTCACGGATCAAGACGGGCTCTCCACGTTATGCGTATACAACCGCCTGCCGAGCTATTGGCATCTGACCCAGTGGCGCGGAGACCCCGCCAAGTATAGAGAAACCTTCGGCGAGTTCGGCATCGGCCTCTCGCCGAATTGGCGCGAGAAGTCCCGCACTCCGGCCCATCTCGTGCTCGAAGCGTACGGCTATGAACTGCACATCTTCCCGTTTGCCCTGGATAATGGGCGAATCGCCCCGTGCGAACTCGCGGTGAAACATCGCACCACAACCAGCCCGCGCTATCATCCCAGGCCGCGCGTCTTCGATGAATACGTCTTCCCGGAGCAACCGGACTGGTTTGGCGCCCATATCGCCCTGGCAAAATCCGGCGCGGAGGTCAGCGATCCGGGAATCGCCTGCGCAAATCAGGACGGGGTCCTGTCCTTCAGCACGAACAGCGGCCATCGGGTCCGGCTGTTCGTTGCCGAAAAGGGCGATACGAAACAGCTCTTCAACGTTGACCCGGCCTTGATTCCTGCCTTCAGGATCATTGAATAACGCAACGTGCGCCAAACAGACTGGAATCGCCGCCGGCAATTCCCCAATCCAGCGCCGCATGGCGCGCTTCCGGTCGCCAGGGCTTGATGATCAACGACAGGCGCGGATTCCGAGGGAATACCGCGCCTGTCTTCTGAACTAATTTCTGGAGAATGCTTACTTCTTCACGTCAAATCCGTCCTCGCAGGGGCCGTCAGCACACGGCCCGTAACCGGCACTGTTGAAGAACTGAACGAGGCGCAGCAGCTCTGCCAGATTGATGGACCAATCCGCCGGGCTGTAATCGCTCGAGTGCGGCGCGGCGCTCTTGTCGCCGCCTGGGCCGGGGGCGTACCCGTCCTCGGTGCCCGGCGCCGCACTGTACGAACCCGTGTTGAAGAACTGCACCACGCGCAGCAGTTCACCCAACTGAATCCTGCCGTCGGCATCCTGATCCGCGCTGTGCCGCTTCAATGCCGGGTCGGTCCCTCCGTTGCAGTTGTTCAGCACCGTCACGCAGTACTGATACGAGGCGGTGTTCCCCGTCGAGTCACTGACTGTATAGGTCACGCATTGAATGCCGGGAATCGACGTGTTGATCGCGCCATCGACCTTGACGTTGCCGCTGAGGTCGCCGTCGCAATTGTCGCGCACCGGCAAATGGGGGAGCTCAAGCAGCGCGCCGCAATCCACGGTCGTGACCAGGTCGCCCGGCACGTCGAAGACGGGCGGCTCGACGTCGTCCGTGCAGCAGTTTGGCGCAATGACACAGTGTTCAAAGGCACAGCAGGATTTCAGGTACTGGTCATGCAGGCTGATGAAGAAACAGACCTGTTGGCCCGGGGCCGCGCCCGTGATGGTCACCGTCAGCGGCGCCGTGTACCCATAGGGCGGCAGGGAGGGGATGTTGAAGTAGTCGGGCGTGATCGTGATGCCGGCCGGCGCGAAGAGATAAAGGTGCTCGATGGTGTACGCGCTCATGTTGTAGAGGGGGAAGGTATAGGTGAAGGAACCGGGGTTTGCCGGATCGCAGGCCACCTCCTCCTGGTCCGTCGGGATGAGCGCGCAATTGCAGGGATCGTCGAAACACAGATCCAAAGAGCAGCACGAGAAGCAGTCCGGATCAAGTTCATTGATCAGGGTAAGCGTAACGCAGACCGGGTCGCCTGGTACACCGCCCGTCGTGGAGAACGTGATGGTGCCCGTCTGAGCGTTGAGGATCAGTGTCGGGATAATGTTCGGTGTCGCCGTCACGCCGGGCGTCTGGGGGGTCACGAGCACGTAATGAACGTCATACCCGGTGAGGTTCGTGACGTCAATCGTCACGGTCGAACCGTTCCCGCCGGTACCGGTGGGGTCGCATTCCACCTGCGGTGTGCCCAGCGTCATGCAGTCCGCCTGCCCTTCGCCCTCGCCTTCTCCCTCGCCCTCTCCCTCGCCTTCTCCCTCACCGGCCTGGTCGCAGCACCAGACAAAATCGAGTTGGGCGAAATCCACCGCAGTGAAGTCCAACACGATGAGGTCCAGGGTGCACTCGGCGATACTGGGCAGGATGTTGTACAGGTCTCCCGGATTGGGGCCCGTGGGCAATGCGGTGAGATCCAGGGTGATGGTGCTGGACTGGCCGGGATTCCAGGTGCCTGTCTGCCAGGTGCCGGCGCTGGAAACATTCGCAATCGGCGCGTTCCAGAGCGGCGTTCCGTTGAACCCCAGCATGATCTGGTCGTCCGCCGTGTTGGCGGCGGGATTGCCGGGGCTGGCCTTCAGACCGAGGGTCAGCTTCACACTGACGAGACTGCAGCCGGCCACGCAGCAGTCACGGAAGGTGTGAATGAAACACTGCCCGTCGGGGAACACGTCAAAGCGCGTAAGCGGCTTGCAGTGCGCGTTGGCTGTCGCCAGCAAGGCCGCGCTCGGGGTGGAATTCTCGGCGCCGTTGGTCCCGTTGAAATCGTCGCGCACACCCCCCCCGCAACTGCTGAAGGTCGGGTCGGGACAGGGGTACTCGACCGTCGTGCCGCAGGCACGGTACGTAACCAGGTCGCCCACGGCCGTCTTGCCAAAGCTCGTGTAGGGCGAGGGGCCAAAGAGCCCGATCACAAAACTGTTCAAGGTCGTCGGCACGTCCAGCGGGTTGCCTGTCGCCGGCACCCGCTGGAGGCCGTAGAGCAGGTCCGTGTGGCCCGTCGAACCATAGAAGTGCAGCGCGTCGCCCGTGCCCCAGACATTCGTGTCGCAATCCAGCGTCACGCCGCCCGCGGAATTCGACCCGCCGCCGCCGAAGCTGCCGATCCCGAATTCGTTGCTCGCAAAATTGCTCCAGGGTCCGGGGTAGCCCGTGTAGCGCAGGACCCGTGAAACGTGCGACCACGGCTGGTTGATGTCCAGCGCACCGGTGTCTTTCCCCATGGGCATCGTGCGCTCGGCTATGAACATTTCATCATTGACCGAGAACTCGATGTCCGATACCGGCACGCGCGGCGGGGCAAGGGAGTTCACGGCATATTCGAGCTTTGCCGTGCCCGCCACGGGAATCCCGGAAACACTGGTCTGAACGGACCAGATTTCCGAGGCGCCCGCGGTCCAAACCGAGTAATAGAGCCGGTACTTGTGGTACTCCACCGCCCACACGCGGCGATCCAGCGCCGTGAAATTGCCCGTTATCCCGTCGTCCGGAATCGAAGGCAGCGCGGCGTCGCTCCGCCCTTGCACGCCATGATTGTAGGTCTGCGGCTGCACCGTCATCGAGCACGGGCCGGTCATCGTGTTGATGATGTAAATCAGGCCGTCATCCATGTTGCTCACATAGAGCTTGCCCGCGTCGCCGTTGAACGAAATGTTGCCCAAGGCGGGGCCCCCGTTGGGAAGCGAGGCCACCGTGCAGATCGCCCCTGTCGTGCCGTCAATCCGGTACACCCCGCCGGGACCGGCCGGGCCGAATGCGAACTGGCCGTACACCGTCGACGCGGTCAGGTAGATGTTCGGCGCCGCCGCGTTGTCCAGGGTCACACCAAAGACCTGACCGAGGTTTGCCGCCTTCCAAATGTCACCGGACGACGCAAATTCATTGTGCGTGCGCCCGACCACCCAGTTCACGTCATTGACGGGAACCGGGTTGCCCGCCACCGGCGGCACGCGCGTGTCCACCACCGTGACCACAAATCCGTCCGGGTCTGCTGGATACGGACCGGGGCCCGTGACAGGATCCAGAAGCCCTGAGAACGTCGTCACAACGATTTCCCCGGGGTCCAACGGCAGCGACGCCGGCGTTAGCGCCGTGGCCCCCGCACCCAGCACCAACAGGACCATAACGCCCACGAAGCAGGCCTCGTGCCTTCTTCCGGGTATATCGACCGACCTGATAGAGATTGGCATGAGGTTTCCTCCGTTTCGATCCGCACCTGCTTGACGCGAGGGAACAGCATACTCCCGGGGTCTATTCCCAGGGCCGGGCCGGACAGCGGCGCTTCGAGGGTTGGCTGAACGTGACCAACTGACCGCCAGGGTGCGCCAGGACACGGCGATGGATTTGGTCAGGATTCCGTGGTCCGCGGAGAGGCAGGGCACTTGCCCCTCGTTCCCGCCGCGGTCTTTCTGAGTGCGGATGGGAGGCCCAGAGGCGTGCCCCGGCATCGGGACGCGTGGCGCCCGTGTTGCGTGAATGGCTACGAATTCATGTTGAATCGCATCCGCGAGGATGCGGGCAGAGCGAAGCGCCGCAAATCCACCGGGCAAGGTTGAGCATCGGGCATGGGCCGCGCGGTCGCCGTCTGGCGCCATGACGGCCGGACGTCGCCTTTCCTCTCGACAGGCACAGAATGAAACTTAAGTACAGGTGTCCTGCCGCGGCGACAGGACACCTGTGTTCATCGTTCTACCGCATATAGCGCTGCAGGCGCTTGAGCACCAGACGGCTGCAATCTTCCTTCGACTTGGGGTTGATGCTTTGAAAATCGGGATGGTGCGAGTTCTGCAGGTCCCGGACCACCCATTCCCCCTGCCGGTCGCAGATGACAAAATGCACCATCACGAATTCCCAATTCGGGGTGAAGATGTAGTCCGCATAGAGAACGTACTCGGTCTCCGGCGGGTTCTTCTTCACATATTTCCCGAATTCGTTCGCCATGAAGAGCAGATTGTTCATCTCATTCGGATCCGGCGGGGATGGCCTGAGCATCGCGGACTGCGGCGCGGGTGCTGCCTTGCACAGTCTCGCATCATTGATCATCCTCGCCAGGCCGCTCGCGGTCTCGGCATCCTCGGTCTTCTCCATGGCGCCCACTCTCACCGGCAGAACAGTGATCGATGCGTTCGCCCCATCGGATTTCAGGCGGTCTATCCGCATCTGCTGCTCCGGCGAAATCTCCACCGGCGTGCCGTAGTCCGGTGCCGGGCGTCCGGTGCTTCCCTGCTTCGCCTGAAAGGCCAGCGGGAATCCCAGCAACACGACTACCGCCAACAGAACGACTATCGCGACCTTGGTACTCATCCCTTTGCCCTCCTTTCTTGATGGCTTCCACTTGAAGGAAAAGCAAATGCTGTGCCAGCGACGGCGAACCACGTAACCCCAGGACTCATAAGGGCTTCAGGGCGCTCCGGCCAATCGCCGCACCAACAACCCGCAGAATCCCGTACCCTGGCTGTACGGGACGCGTTCATGGAATGTACATAAGACGACCAACAGCCTCATTCTGCAACTCTCCGTGTGCCTTCCCGAATTGCTCCGCCAAATGCCAGGATCAGCGCCACTCCGGCAGGGAGTGTCAGGAGGCAAGCGTCATGAAAGAACGATGCGCCATCTGTGGATGCCCGCTTCACGGAAAGACGGGAATCCGAGCCTCGCGTTTTCGGATTCGCCCGCTGGCGGCGCCAGTGTCTTGGCACATTTCCGCTCATGCGTTCCAGCGCTAGAAGCGTCCCGCGCCAACTTTCGCGGACATGCCGCCATGCGCTATCGTAGTGCGATGAAGTTCATTCCAACGATCCGGAATATCGCACGAACCCTGCTGCTGGCGGGCATCGCGCTGGCCGGAGCGTTCTCGGCCGCCGTAGCCCGCCATCCCTCGCTCGCAACGTACGGCCTGGGGATCCCGGACTCGATGGCAATCGCCGTCCTGGCCGGCGCAGGAGCCGTCGCCTTCCTGTGGGGCGGATTCGTCCTGCTTTCCTGGAAAGTGCCGCGCTTTCCTCTGTGGATGCTCGTGGCCGCGGCATTCCTCTCCATCCCGCTCAGCGCATTCTGCGGCGTGATGACGTATCTCCTCGAAATCACCTATGAGCAGGGCGACTCGAACCTTGGCCATCTGGAGCTCTTCTGCCGCGACTTGCCCGCATGGGAATTGCGGGCGCAACGGCTGCGCTCGGGCATCCTGCAGGGGGCGAAGCTGGAGCCGTTGCCGGAGCGGACGCCTCTGAATGTCGTCCTTCACAGCCGCCGGGAGCACGCCGGCTACTCCGTGGAGAACGTCCTCCTGGAGACGGTCCCCGGCTTCTTCCTCGCGGGCAATCTATACCGCCCCATTCCCGCCGTCACGGATGCGCGCATTCCCGTCGTGCTGATACCCCAGGGCCATTTCAAGGACGGCCGCTTCAATGAAGATACGCAGCACCTGGCCGCAACCTTCGCGCGCATGGGCGCGCTCGCGTTCCTCTATGACATGGCCGGCCGCGGAGAGACCACGCAGGTGAGCCACAGCAACCCGAACGCGCTCACGCTCCAACTGTGGAACAGCATGCGCGTGCTGGATTTCCTGTTGGGCCTGCCCGAAGCCGATCCAGGCCGCGTCGGCATGACCGGGGCGTCCGGCGGCGGCACCCAGACGCTGCTGTGCGCCGCGCTCGATACGCGGGTCACTGTCTCCGCCCCGGTAGTCATGGTTTCGTCCTGGGTCTATGGCGGCTGCCCCTGCGAAAGCGGTTTGCCGATTCACAAGTCCCCCACGTATCGGACGAACAACGCCGAGATCGCCGCGCTGGCCGCGCCGCGGCCGCAGCTCATCGTGTCCATCGACGAGGACTGGACACGCACGGTTCCAAAGCGGGAGTTCCCGTACATTCGCGGGATCTATCGTCTTTTCGGCGCGGAAGCCTTGGCGCGCAATGTGCATCTTCCCGGGCAACACCACGACTTTGGACCCGCAAAGCGCGAAGCCGTGTATCGGTTCTTGGCCGAACACCTGCGCCTCGCGATGGAACGCGTCGTGAACGCCCAAGGCGCGATCGACGAAACGCGAGACACGATCGAATCCATGGATACGATGCGTGCCTTGGACGCGCGCCATCCATTGCCGGAACGCGCCCTGCACGGGTGGGAGGCCGTCATGGCCGCCCTCCACGGGCCCCCGAAGGAGCACTGACGGAGACACACAGGCACCCGGCGGCGGAGCGGGGGAGAGAAGCCGCGGCTACATGCCCGCCTTCAGGACTTCCAGCATGGCACGATCGAGTTTGTGACCGTGGAAGTCCTCATACGCGACATCGTCGCGCTCGCTGTCGAGAAAGCCGAAACTGCCCCGGAAATTCCAGAGCGCCCAGCCCCATCCGGCCTCCTTCCACACATCCAGGCAATCGCGCATCCATGCCAGGACCGGCGCATGCGGCGTCTTGTTGAATGCGCCGAACTCTCCGACCATAACGCCCATATGATGCGCTTGAAGCTTCTCCCACGGCTTCATTCTGGACCGCAGCTTCTCCTTGTTCCACAAGGCGCCGCTTTCCTTCATGGGATACGCCGGCAATTCAAACTTGTCCGAATCCTTCACCCAGGGCGCCTTGTAGTGGGTCAGCGGGAAGGGATCGTAGCAATGCGTGGCCGCGGCTACATGAAGGCCGAGCAACTCCTCCGGCGGAATGCGCCCGTAGTTCCGGCCATCACAGATCACGAGGCGTTTCCGGTCGTGTTTGCGTATGGCCTCCGTCATGCGCTCCACGACTCGCCGGTGCACTTCCGGCCGCACAAGCACGGGTTCGTTGAAGAGATTGAAGCTGAGCCGCGTATTGGGAATTCCGTGATAACGCTCGGCGAAGCGGGCCCAGTGCAGGGCACAGACCCGTTGCGCCTCCTCATCGCTCCACAGATCCTTCGGCTCCTTCGGCTCGAAGCCCCCGTGCCCCGGCGCGCGGCAGAAGCAGAGCAGGAGGTGGACGCCGTACTTCTCCCCGAACGCGATCGCCTCATCGATTTCCTTGAAGGTCTCCTCGCGGAATCGCGTCCAGTCGTCCCCTTCGATCCAGCAGCGATAGTCCATCGGGAGCCGGGCGAAATTGAAGCCCAACTCCTGGAGCCACGCAAAATCCGTTTCCGGAAAGCGCTGGTTCCCGGGCAGCATGAACTTCTCAAGCAAATTGACGCCCCGCCACGGCGGCAGCTTCGCTGCGGTGGCCTTGGGCAATTTGTCCTGCATGTCGCGGGCCAGCGCGTCTTCCGCGCGCGTCACTGCCGTGCCCAATCCTGCCAGGAGCGCCGTTTCACCCAGGAATTGCCGCCGGGAAATAACGCTTCGGTTCACGAACAGGTTCCTCCCAGATTGACTCCGCTGTGTCGCCACGATGGCATGAGGCGCTTACGCCGGCAGTTGCACCGGGTGTTCGGCCAGAACGCTAATGAACGTGGCAATGGCCGCGTTTACGGGAGCTTCGTTGTCCCGTCCGTATTTCCTGAACTCCGCATGCCCGTCCATGTACAGGACGTTGGAACCGCCGGGGACATGATTGAAGGCGAAAACGGAGTTTGCCACCAGATCGAACATAATCCACACCGACGCCTGCGAAACAGTGGCGCTGCCGGGATTGTTAATGTCCGTAATGAGGAAGCGCTCCACGCCTTCCCTGAGCCGGAGGACGAGGTCGCCGCCGCCGTTGCCGCTGCCCGCGGGCTCATTCCAATCGAGCATGTTCACGTCTTTGTCCGCCGCGGGGAGGTTGCCATGCCTTGCGCACCCGCTCGGCTCGTAATACGAGGGCGTCTCCGGGGCAGAGAGCATCTCAGTGAATACGGCGTTGATCTGTCTTGGCACCGTTGGGTTGGCCGGAAGCTGTGAGGGACCCGGAATATTCACCTCGCCCAGGCGTGTGATTAGGTCGTCTCCGAGCGGCTCACTGGTGGCCGCGGTGGCCCCGTCAATGACCCAGCCGAAATAGGCGTAGCTGTTATCCACGGAGCGGGCGCAACGGCTCCGGCTGATGGCCCCGTAGCCCATGCAGAAGTCACTCGTCAGGTCGCTCTTGGAGGCAAGAATGGCCTCGCTCAGTTCTGCTTTCGACGGACAGAAGATGAGCATGGGGTCGGTCATGTATTCGGGGAAAAGGAGCGGCAAAGCCGGGCCGATGTCGAACGCGCCGTGGAAACCGCCGGGGGCATCCGGGTCGCCTGGGGTTGCCGCATAGGCGCCTGCCTGCATCGGCGGGAAACGGCCGCCGGCTTCGTTCGCGTACATCTTAAGGATAAGCCCCCACTGCTTCAGGTTGTTCTGACAGGACGCCCGACGGGCGGCCTCCCGTGCACGGGCAAGGGCAGGCAACAGAATGGCGGCCAGAATGCCGATGATCGCTATCACCACCAACAGCTCGATGAGCGTGAAGCCCCGTCTTTTCATACTCTGAGTTCCTCTTCTGTCTTCCACCTTCTTTTGACTGCGGTCACGTTGTTCAGGGTTCACCGGAACGTGACGTTGCGGGTGTGTTCGCCTAGATGGAACTGGGCCTCTTCCGCGTTGGCAATGCGCCGGTCTCCGAGGAACAAACCGTCCACGACGATGTCGGAGACCGCATGTTCCTCGTCGAAGCCAGTCAGGGAGGACGGCGGCATGCGATCGGCGTGGATGCGGATGTTCCGCAGCGTGATGTCGTAGATGTAGCCGCGGCGCTCGAGGCCCCCCGAGTACTCGGCGTGTTTAACAATCTCGAAACAGACGGCCCGGGGCATGTACGTGCTGTTCGGGTCTGCAACGAACGGCGTTTCGTCGTCCTTCTGTATCGCGGGCCGCTGAATGACCGGATCGTACTCAATGCGGATCTGCTCAAAGAGAATGTCATGCACCCGGCCGTAGTCCACATTCATGATGTCGATCGCCGGCCCGGTCAAGTGAATGGCGTCACAGTTGCGGAACGTAATCCGGCGCAGATGCTCCGCGCGCGTTTCGGCGCCGATCTCGAACGCCTTGCCCCAGTCGTTCCACACGACGCAGTTCTCAAAGAGAATGTCCTCGCACGTGTCATAGCGATAACCCGTATGACCCTTCGCGCACAGCGAGTCGTCATACGTCCGCACGAAGCAGCCCTCCACCCGCGCCTTGCGGCAGTTGTGCAGGTCGATCCCGTCGGAGTTGTAGCGCCAGCAGCCGATCGCCTTGCAGTTTCTGATCGTGAGGTTGCCGCATCCGAAGCAGGCGATGTTATAGACGAGCGAGTCGCGGATCGTGATGCCCTCGATCTCGATGTCGCTGGAATCAACGAGGTGAATCGTGTGCTCGCGCCGGCTGTTGCTCACATCCATGGAGCCATCCCCGAGCTTGTCCACTTTGAAGAGGATCTCCTCGACGTTTTCACTGTTGTCGAGGATGCCCCGGCCGAGAATCCGAACGCGATGCACGCCTTCCCCGTGGATGCTCCCGTAAACGACCGCCCCCTCGTCGATATAGGCCGTCTCATCGTCCTTCAGGTGCAGCGTGCCGATGTGGTGAACCCCCGCGCCGAAGTAGTGGACCCCCTGCGCGCCGGGCGCCACGGCGTAGTCCATCGGCGGGTCCAGAAAGAGATGCAGCGCGTTGTGCGGGCCGTCCAGTTCAACCGAGTAGCCGCCGGCATGCGGCAAGGTGAACGTGACCACGCCGTCCTTCACCTCCGGGGTCACCTTCGCCGACAGCGGCCGGACAGTGCAGACGGAGAAAGCGCGGGCGGGCGTGTATTGAAACGTGACCGGCCCCGGCGCCGACAGACGCGCAAAATAGGCCTCCTCTCGCTGATCCGGCGTTCGCTGATGCCCCGGCCAGCGCCGGTTATAGGGGTACGCCGAAACATGACACAGCGAGACCGGCAGCGGCTGGCCGTCCGCCGTGATTGTGATTGGCGCGGCCGCCTCGCTCTCGGGAAGCGGATAGATCTTCACGGACGTCCCGTCCGCGGCCGCGGCCGAGACCGAACACACGCCGGCAAATACGGTAACGCTCATCAGCACACAAATGGATACTCTCAGAGTCATTCGCATAAGCACCTCGAAGCTATCTTAAGCCAACTTAGGTCTGTAGTCTTGCCGGCCATCGTCATTCCCGCGCAGGCGGGAATCCAGCGGCCGCATGCCGGGTGAAAGAACGATCTGGAACTCGCCCCGCATGCACGCATCGAGAATGCGGGATGACGGCCCCGGGTAAAAGGTGCCCGAGATTAGGACGTTTGTATCGACGACTATCTTCACCGGCGGCGCCGCGCCTTGGTAATGGCCTTGGGAATGTCTGAGCGCTTGAGGCTGTCCTTGCGAGCCTGACGTTGAAGCTCCCGCTTCAGACGCGCAAACTCGGTTGCGGACGGCTCATGAACAACCTTGAACATGACCACGTCGTCTTGTCCGAACACCGCGAATTGAACACCGGGCCCAAGCTTCAGGCGGTCACGGATGGCCTCCGGGATAACCACCTGCCCTCTGGAACTCATCTTCGTGGTTGCGATGCTTTGGCTCATGAAACCGGTCCCTCTAATCTTACCAATAAGATTATACGGCCGTCCCCCCTCCCGAATCCAACGGCGCCCGCAACAGGAATAAATCGAAATGCCCTACCGGCCCCTAATCCGAGCCCGATACGATAGCGAAAAACAGCGCCAGTCCCTCGCTAGTCCTGGCTGCCAACCTGGTTCCTAATCCCTTCTACTCCGTCCCTCCATCGTCTCTCCAAACCTGCCTACACCATCTTCAGTCTACCATTTTCAGTCTACAGCCTTACTCATTCGATCTTCAGCCAACGGTCCACAGTCTGCATTCTGCCGTGCGGGATCAGCCCCGCTGCAGCCAGTCGCTTCGCTTCGCCCCAAGCAAGGCCAGATTACTTCATTGTTATTTAATCTGCTATCGGATATGCTGTGCTCCTGGCAGACACCAGTGAGCGCAGAAATAGGATATTGCCTATTTTCCGAATCGGGTGTCTCAATAGCGGACAAGGTGAACTAGCGTGGAGGGTGCAGAGTGGAGATCACGGAACAAATAACAGACAAATTCACGAAAGCACAAAATCGCCTTGTGCTGCAGGCCTCTGACCTTTCACTCGAGACTGTCGCCGCGATGGTCGAGAAAGGTTCGATAGACGTGGCACCTGTCTTTCAACGTCGCGAGCGGTGGAGTCACGAACAACAGTCTGCTCTTATCGAATCGTTCCTTCTCAACGTGCCAGTGCCGCCCGTTTATCTTTCGGAAGATGATTTCGGAACTTACTCCGTGATCGACGGGAAGCAGCGAATCACGACTATAAGGGATTTCATGCGTAACAAGTTGGTGCTTAGTCAGCTTGCTGCGTTTCCAGAGATAAGGTGGCACCGGTTCTGTGAACTCCCTCGCCAGCTTCAAAATGCCTTGTTGGTACGGCCTTACCTTAGGGTTGTGACGTTGCTCAAGCAGTCTGATCCCATCTTGAAATACGAGGTCTTCACCCGGCTTAATAGGGGCGGAGAGCCGTTAAACCCACAGGAGATAAGAAACGTTGCGTTTCGTGGCCCTATGAATGAGATGGTATATATACTTGCGACAGATATATTTTTAAAGCAGCAACTTAAGATTAAGAACAATAGATCGCCTGCATACAAAGAAATGGCAGACGCCGAGTTTGTTCTCCGCTTCCTCACGCTTCACCAGGGTTGGCGTAACTTCACAGGGAGCTTTAGACGCTCTATGGATCAATTTATGTCGGAGAATCAGTCTGCCAATCAGAGAGAGATTGATCGGTTCCGCGCGCTCTTCAATCGCAGTATACGTGCATGCGAACGACTTTGGAAAGATAGAGCTTTTAAGCGCCCAGAAGCGGGTACGTGGCGGCATCAGACGCTAGCGGGGATGTATGATGCTCAAATGTTGGCAGTTGCAGAGCTTAACGATGCGCAAGTATCAGCTCTCGCGCGGAAATCGAGGGATGTCGTAGAAGCCACGCGAAAACTCTTCCAGCAGGACGGCCAGTTCGAGGAAGCGGTCAGGCGGGGCACAAATACACCATCAAAGCTTGTGTATCGTGTAGAAAAGTTGAAGGCTGTCCTTATTTCCATGGGCGCTAAGGGGTAGATTATGTCTACCGCCCGGCAATCTTTCCTTGAAAGAATTGGGGCATTTCGAACAGCGCTAGGGGAGGAGAATCTTGTCTCTGGAGAACCCGCGGAAATTCAGCGCAACAATACCGCTCGTCTCCTTCGAAATGGTCTCGCTGTTGTAGGATTTGCCATCCTGGAAGACTTTCTTCGTAGTCGCCTAGCTGAGATTCTTGCTCGTGTGGGTAATAGCCATATTCCCTTCGACGAGCTTCCTGAACCGCTGAGGGATGCGGCTGTACTTGGTGCGGCGCGCGCTTTGGCACATTTTGGTGAGTTGAAACGCCGGCAAGGAGAGGACTACGTCAGCTTCGTTCAGAACCATAGCCAACTGATAGCAAGTACCGTGTCTTCGTCGTATGAGATATCCGGAATGGCTCTGGGCTGGACAGGTGCAAACTTGTCGGACGGGGATATTAAGGAAATAATGCGAGCGTTCAGAATCAAGGATGGATGGGGAAATATCGACATTGTCGCGAAGCGTGTGGGTCTAGCTTCCCCGTCGCACCGGGAGGCATTCTCTCAAGCTGCAGTAAGGAGACACAAAGCTGCGCATTCTGCAAGAACCGACACAGAGGTCAGTCATCTTGTCTCTTTTGTTCCCCAGGCAATCGGTATCGCATTGGGGTTCGATGCCCTGATGTCGAGGAGTCTTAAGCGGTTACTTGAACATGATTCCGCGTATCTCGCCGACAGTGGACAGGTCCAGGCATCAGATGTACAAACGCGCTTCATCGATCCTACTGCCTGTAATTGGCGAGAAATCAAAGAGGGTGCTAAAAGGGCCGTAAGTCGAGGAGAAGTTAAGGAGGATCTCATCAAGAAGTGCTTGGCGCGCCCGGACGCGCGCGACGACGTTGTTATTGTGCGAGACAGCAGCTTACGGCCCTCCAACTGGTTTATCCAGAATGTTGCGTAGTAATGCCAAATCGCACCGACCCCCATTTGCTCTGGTATTTGGTGTCGAAGGCACCGAGAATGATGGTGTACTCTCAGACTAGCGTATTAGCAAGCACATAAGGAAGTGTGCTCATGAGTCCAACTCAAGGTTGGTTTGAAAGCGACGAAGCGTATCGAGACAGGGTCGTCAGAGAAGCGGATGAGCGCACGATCGAGGGACTTACGGGCTCTGCGCCTTCACAAGGTCTGTTCGAAAGTGACGACGACTATCGTGACAGGATTGCCAGAGAAGCCTGTGAATGCACGATTGAGAAACTGACTGGGTCAGCGCCTTCTCAAGGACTATTCGAGAGTGATGATACATATATAAGTAGAGTGTCGAGAGAAGCGAATGAATGTAGACTCGAGGAGTTAACGGGATCGCCACCCTCACCAGGATTGTTTGAGAGCGAAGAGAATTACGATATAAGGGTTCGCGAAAAAGCTAACGAAAGTATTATCGAATCGAATGGCGGGATATCGCCTAATCGGGGTTTGTTCGAAGGCGATCACGAGTACCGTAGCAGAATTGCCCACGAGGCACGAGAATTAAGGGCTAGCGGTGCCAACCTTTTCGGCCAAAGGCATGACTCTGGCTCGTATCAAAGCGGGGGAGTCTCGCCAACAAATCCTTCGAGTCCGGCCGAAGTCACCAGCGGATGCCTTGCTCTCTTTATAATCGCATGTGTCACCGTTGCAGCCATCGTCACCGTCTCCCAATTCATAGCTGGCACAGGCGGTCCAGTGCCTGAGGCTCAAGACGGCAGTACTTCGGCCGGTTTTGTTGGGCACATGAAAGAGGAGAACTCCAGTGAGACTGTGTCACGATCAGAGTCTAGCTATAGAAAACAACCTTCTACTACGTCTCGCGATTCTGCAAATGAAGGGATAAGAAAACATCTGTGGCAGCAGGAATACTGGGGTAGCGAAAAGAAGAATGTTAACCCCGAAGAAAGCAGCCGAGTAGGCGAAACCGGAGGGCAGAATGCGTACAGGACGGAACGTCGCACGATTCAACAAGAACTGAGACGTCGGGCGGCAAGTCGTGTCAGCCCAGAGGAGAGCCGGCGCGCAGAGGAGGCAGGAAAGCAGAGTGCGCTGAAAATGGAACAGGGGTTGATTCAACAGGAACTGAGACGCCGGGCGGCAAGTCGCGTCAGCCCAGAGGAGAGCCGCCGCGCAGAGGAGGCGGGAAAGCAAGGTGCGCTGAAGATGGAACAGGGGTTGATTCAACAAGAACTGAGACGCCGGGCAGCAAGCCGTGTCAGCCCGGAGGAGAGCCGCCGCGCAGAGGAGGCAGGAAGTCATAGTGCGATGAAGATGGAACAGGGGTTGATTCAACAAGAACTGAGACGCCGGGCAGCAAGCCGTGT
>CAILVY010000330.1 GCA_903837785.1 Candidatus Hydrogenedentota bacterium | reverse complement strand
CTGGATGCCCGCGGCCCTCGCCCTCGGCCTCGTCGCCCTCCAACTCTATCGGGTCAACGCTTTCGGCAACCTGCTTCACCGCTTCGTGCACCGCACCGCGGTCGATGGCGGGGGACTCAACGCCCTGATGCCCCATCCGCGCAAGATGTTCTTCGGGGAGCTTTGGACCTTCAGCCTGAACACCCGCTTCTGGGAAACGTTCATCCCTCATGCCTATCACCCCATCGGCAAGTTCCTTGTGCTCGCATCGGGGGGCCTGGCACTGCTGCTGCTTGCGGCCCTGCTGGTTCAAAGACTGCGCCGCAAGACTATCCCTCCCGCGCTCGCCACGGCTGCACTAATCGTGATCTTGTTCACCGCCCCGTGTTTCCTGCACGTGCACGTCTTCAAGAACCACAGCTCCTTTCTTTTCCACTTCTTCTCCGTGTTGAAGTTCGCGCTTCTTCTTTCCGTGATTCCCTTTGCGCTGTTGCCCGGGTTCCTGCTGGCATGGATCCCCCGCCCGGGACTCCGCGCCACGCTCAGCCACCTCGCCGCGCCGATAGTGCTGGGACTCGCGCTTGTTTATGTGGCATCGCTCGCCGACAAGCGCCAGGTCCTTTATGGCGAGATCAAGCTCGAACGCAAGGCCATGGCCGAGTTCGTAGGCGCGCACACGGGCTACAACGACGTGGTCTTTTCCGTGGATCAAATCATTCAGCGCCACTTCGTCGTCTACTCGATGAAAGTGGTTCATCGCGTCAAGAACATCCAGGAAATCCACGAGATCGTCAAGAACCTTCCGGGACCCTACATCATCAACCTCTTCTCAAAGGGCCCGGAGGAATACCTCCCTCACTTCGGCCTCCCGGAGCTGGCCAACCTCGCCTACGAGCAGTATCATCAGGACGATCTCCATCTCCGCAAGATCCGGAAGGAAGATTTCCTCGCGTATTACGATCGATTGCTTCAGACGAGCAATCCCCCTGTCCGCCCGGAGCCGCGGCCATGAACCGAGACAAGAAAACTACGCTCCTCTGCCTGATTGCACTCGTCGTGATTGCCTCGCTCTTGTTCGGCCTCTCTGTCCGGCAACGCGCCCAGCACGTTGGAGAATTGGGGGGTAACCTGGCGGGATGGATGACCGCGGGCACGAACGTGTACGCCGCGAACTGGTTCCGGGAAGGCCCGCTGACGCTCTGCTTCGCCATGTACTGGACGCCCGCGTCCATCGAGACTCCGGACGCAAAACGCAATGTGTACATATCTTTTCCGCCCGGTGCGGTCCTGCCGGTCTACGCACTGGCCAAGTGCATCGGCCACCCGCCCACGCCCACCCTGCTGATCCTCTACGACCTCTTCAACCAGTACGCACTGACGATCGTCCTGGCCTTCATCGTCTTCCTGGCCGTGCGGCGCATAGGGTTGAGCGCCGGACCCGCCACGGCCTTCTCGATCGTGCCCATTGTGTTCTATCTCTGGCTTCCGGGCCCCTTCTACGAGCACGTCATGGGCTATTTCGGCGATCAGGCAGTGCTCCTCCCCGCCGCGATCTATCTGCTCCTGGAACTTGTCCGGCGTGGCATGGACTCGGCAAAAGGCAAGCGTGTCGTAGATGTGGCACAGGGCCTCCTCAGTTTTTACGGCGTGCTCACTGACTGGTTCTTCGTGTTTATTCTGTTTGCGGTCTTCCTGCATCGACTGATCGGCGGCGAGTTCGGGCGCAGCCCCCTGCTCTTTGTGCGGCGCGCACTGCTCTTCGGCCTCCCCGCTCTCCTCGCCGTGGCGCTTTTCGTGCTCCAACTGTATCATCTCGGCGCGCTCGATAACCTGAAGCAGCGTTTCGTCCAGCGTTCCGGAATGCAGCAGACTACCCTGGCCGGATTGGCCAAGGCCCCGTCCGCAAAGCGCCCGCTCGACTACGGCGTCTTTCTTCGGTTCCCGCTGGATTCCCTCTTCTGGCGCAAACATGTTCCTGGCGCTTTCGGCCCTGCCGGAAAGCCCGTGGTGTTTGCCAGCCTGGGGCTGATGATTGCCCTGGCCGCCATGCTGATCACGCTGCGCGTGCAGGGCGCTCCCGCCCCGCCCGCGGCCGCGCAGGCCTGTTCCCTCACGTTTCTGCTGTTGTTTCCATGCTTCCTGTATCTCGCCGTGTTCAAGGAGCACTGCTCCTTCTGGCTGCATTCGTTTTCGACCCTGAAGTTTGCGCTGCCACTGGCGATGCTCCCGCTGGCGGTCTTTCCCGCCGCCGCCGCGTGCGCGGTGCGCCGGCCGGCGGTGCACTGGATCGTGGCCGTGCTGTGCGTTGTGCTGGCGGGCACGTATGCGTGGGCGCTCGGCGGCTTACGCCAGGCCGCCTTCAACATGCCAAGCGTGGATTTTCAGGAGGTGGGCGCCTTCCTCGGGACGCACACAGACTATCAGGATGTGGTGGTCACAACCGAAGCGCCAATCGAAGATCAGCCGCCGCAGTACATTGCGTACTCCATGAAGCTTGTTCACCGCGTGCAGTCGCTGGGGGAAATCCGCGCCCTGGTGAGCCCGATCAAGGGCGACTACACGCTGTGTCTCTTTTCTCGCAAGGCTCAGCCTGCGCATCCGGACGAGAGGCTGGGCGCCCTGGCCGCCAAGGCGTTCGAGACGCACCTCAGCGGCACGATGGAATTGCTCAAGATACGCAAGGCGGACTTCGAAGCGATCGCCGGCGGCTGAGGCTCCAACGCGCGCGCATCCATCATGCGTCTTCGCTCGCGCCCATCTCTTCGAGGTATTCCTCTTCCGTGTTCACGCTCCAGATGGCGCTCTTGTCGGCAATCCCCGCCGCGAGGTTGTCCACGGCGATCATCGCCGTCAACATCGAGTGATCCTGATTGTTGTACTTGTGCATGCCGTTCCGGCCAATCAGGAACAGATTCCCGAGGCCGTCCAGGAACTCCCGGATCAACGGGAACTTCGCGTAGCCGCCAAAGTAGCCGGGATACGCCTTTTCGATGCGCTGGACCGTGCCGTCCACCACCTGCTCCAGGTCCAGCAGGCCGATATGCGCCAACTCCGCCACGGCCAGGGACAACATTTCCTCGTCCGGCAGGCTCCACAGCGCATCGCCCTGATTGCAGAAATACTCGAGGCCCAGCCAGGTCAACCCCGGATCCTCGATCATGTAGGGGCTCCAGTTGTTGTAGATCTGCATCCGGCCCAGATGCACATCCGGCTCCTGAATGTAGAGCCAACTGTCGGGCATGGGACCGCCCTTCAAGCCTCGCACGAGCAACCCCACCGCAATGAACTCGCGGTACGAAAGGTCCTCAGCCGCCGCCCGCACCGGCGCCGGCGGGGCCTCGCCCATCGCGCGGACCAGATCACGCACCGGCATGCTCGAAAAAACGAATTCGCCGGACCAGGTCTTCCGTTCCCCCGTCGATTCATCGATCACCTCGACCCCGATCACGCGGTCCCCTTCCACCCGGAGCCCGGCCACCCGCTGCCCGAAGAGCACTCTGCCGCCGCGCGCTTCAATGCGCCGGGCGGCCTCTTCCCACATCTGGCCGGGGCCGAACTTGGGATACAGAAAGCGCTCGATCATCGACGTGGACAGTTCTTTCTGGGCCAAGTCCTGCCGGCTCGATACGAGGCGGCGCAACCAGTGTCCGATTGCCTTGGCGATCGACACGTCCTTGATGCGCTGCGCGCCCCACGCCGCACTGATCTGCCGGCAGGGCACGCCCCAAACCTTCTCCGTATACGACTGAAAGAACGTGCGGTACAGTTCGTCGCCAAATCGGTTAATCATGAAGTCTTCGAGGTTCCGCACCGGCTTCACGGGAAACAAGAGCCGCTTGGCATAGCTGAGGCCGATGCGAAAGGCGCGCACCGGACCCAATTTCCATAGGGTCTCCGGCGACAGGCTGATCGGATAGTCAAAGAACTTCCCCGCGAAGAATATGCGGGAGCGCCGCGTTCCCACGAGCATGACGCGGTCGTCTTGTTCCGGGTCGGGGCCTTCCTGCGGCGCAGGCGCGGCGCCGGCGCCCGGCACAGAAAACTGACCGGCCGCCTTTCGTTCGAGCGGCAACATGTCCAGCCACCACGACATTACCCGGTCGGACTTCGAGAAGAATCGGTGCCCGCCGATGTCCATGCGGTTGCCTTTGTAGACGACCGTCTTGGACAATCCCCCCACCTGCTGCCCCATCTCAAGGACAATGGGCACGATGTCCGTCCGTTGCAGAAGTTCATATGCGGCCGTCAGCCCGGCCGGCCCCGCCCCGATGATGATGGCCTGGCGGCTCATGCGCGCCCCCCCACGGGCTTGCGGAAGACGCCCCATTGCGCCATGAGGGCGACCCGGCGCAGCGCCACCGGCTCGAAGAAGGGTACGGCATGGAAATCGATGAGATGGTCATGCGGGCTGGTCCGCCGTTGGGCGAGACCCAGCGCCTCGAAGACCCGGCACAGCCAATCCCATCGTGGATGGGGCGAGGTCAGCATCAGCAATCCGCCGGGCTTCAACAAATCGTGCATCTCCTGAAAACAGTCCACATGTTCCACCACCTCAAACGCGATGAGCGCGTCAAACGATTCCGCCTCAAGCCCCAGCCGCCGCCAATCCCGGATATCGCCCACCACGTCCGCCGGCGGACGCGCATCCAGGCCCAGATACCCCGTCCGGCCTTGGGCCCGCAGACAGCGGCCGAGCCAGCCATCGCCGCAGCCAACTTCCAGAATACGGCTGTCCTTCGGGAGCCGTTCCAGAAAGAAACGGCACTTGCCCCGCCTGGCATATGTGCTCAGCCACGCCATCGCTTTATCCGCCGCGTCATTGCGATGGGAAGACTATCACACTCCCCCTTGGCCCGCACAAGCCTCGGGAACCTTGGCCGAGTCTGTGTCTCTGGCGCTTGTCGCGTGCAGTTGTTCCTCGGGCAAGACGTGAAGGCGCGAAGACGAGTTGCGTTCCTGGCCGAAGCCCATTATCCTCTCCGGCGCAGATGCAATGGCTTGGCGGCAGGATGGACATCGAGATGAGCAAGTGCGGCGCCGATTGGGGCGTGATATTTGATGTTGACGGCACGATGGTTGACAACGTGGCCTATCACCGGGCCGCCTGGCTGGAGTACGGGCGGCGGCATGGGCTGCCGATTACCCCCGAGTTTTACCGAGCGCACATGCACTCCCGAAGCAATGACGTGATTGCGCGCTTTCTCTTGGGAGAAGATGCCCCGCCGGAGGCGGCGATGGCCTTGGGCGACGAAAAGGAAGAGATCTACCGGGAACTCTACCGGCCGCATATTCGCGGGAATCCCGGCCTGCACCGGCTCCTGGAAGCGCTCTCGGAGGAAGGCGTTCCGTGCGCCGCCGCATCGAACTCTCCCGCCCGGAATGTCGAGATGATCCTGGCGGCCTTGAATGTCCGCGCCTATTTTCATGCGGTTGTCTCGCTGAACGATGTGGCCCGTGGCAAGCCGCATCCGGACCTGCTTTTCGCGGCGGCGGCGCGGCTTGAGCTCCCCATGGGCCGCTGTCTGGTGATTGAGGACTCCATGTCGGGTTTTCAGGCCGCCGAAGCCGCGGGCGCGCCGTATATCGCGATCTCCATCGGGGCGGACCCGGAAAGCCCGGCGCTTGCCCGGCAGGCGCTTGCCGTGCATCACGACTTCACGACGCTCGACGCCACGACGCTTCACCGCTACGCCTGCGCGGGAGGCGGGCCGAAATGCGGCTGAGTCTTCACTTCAGAGCGCGGGGGCGGGTTCTGCTATACTGATGGGGAAGTACGAGGAGCTTTTGGCGTGCAGCGGGACACCTCACAGCGACGGGCCATCCGCAAGATTTTCAGTGAAGCGGGACGGCCCTTGAGTCCGATCGAAGTCTTCGAAAAGGCGCAACGCCTCGTGCCCACGATCGGGCTTGCCACAGTCTACCGCACGTTGAGCGGGCTGACCTCGCAAGGCTGGCTCGTGCCCGTGGAGTTGCCCGGCGAAGCCCCCCGCTATGAACAGTCGGGCAAGCCGCATCACCACCACTTCAGTTGCCGCGGTTGCCGCCAGCTCTACAAAATGGACGGGTGCCCCTCCGACATTGCGCGCCTGGTCCCCCCCGGTTTCTCCATGGAAAACCACGAACTTGTGGTGTACGGCCTCTGCGCGCAGTGCGGCGCCGCCGCAAAATAACCGGCGCCCGCCGTAGCGGGCGCCAGCCGGGTTCTACGCTCTAGTAACGTCAGGGTCCGGGGGCAAACCCATCTTCCGTGCTCGCCTGCACATGATAGGCGCCGCCGGGCGAATTGAAGAACTGAATCAGGCGAAGCAGCTCATACAGGTTGAACTGCCAGTCTTGCGGGCTGTAGTCGCTGGAATGCGTCGCGCACGAATGGCTGCCGGCGCCGGGCGCATAGCCGTCTTCGGTTCCCAGTGCGCAGTGATACGGCCCCGAATTCATCAACTGGATGAGCCGCAGCAATTCCGACAGCGAGATGCTGTGGTTGTTGTCCGTGTCCGCCGTGCTGAACTCGCGCTCGCCTTCGCCCTCGCCCTCGCCTTCCGCCGCACTGCAGGGATTCATCAGCAGGTGCCACGAAACCAGCGAACCGGTGCTGGCCCCGCCGCTATCCGTCACCGTCAGCGTCCACGTGCCTTGGGCTTCGAGCCCCATGAACACGTCCAGCGGCAACTGCGGACGGAACGAACCGGTGAATGGGGCGGTGCCCGCGCCGATGGCGACAGACGCGTTGTCGTCCAGGATAGTGCCGCTCATGTTCGCGCCGCCCGTGCCCGGATACGCAAACAGGAACACCTGGGTGTTGTCCGGACCTTTCAGCATCGCCACAAGATCGTCCGTATTCGGGTGCGTGATGTCGATCGCAACGCGAAGGCTCTCAATCGTACGCGAAACCGGGACCACGATAGTCGAGGTTGCCTCGCCGCCCGCAAGGGACTTGGGCACATCGGCAGCCGCCAAATCCATGTCGCAGTTCGGCAATTCGCCTTCGCCTTCGCCTTCACCCTCGCCTTCACCCTCGCCTTCGCCTTCGCCTTCGCCCTCACCTTCGCCTTCACCCTCGCCCTCTCCTTCACCCTCACCCTCGCCCTCCCCCTCGCCTTCGGCGCTCGGACATGCGCCATCGAATCCCACAATCACGCCCAACGCCTGCAAGGCCGGGATATCATCGCACAGGGTGCTTTCGGAGAGGCTGTTCCCCTCCAGGCCGATTTCGTCACCGCTGCCAATGCCGGAGTTTCCGAGCAGCGGCGTGATTTCCGTGAACAGGTTGTCCCAGAGATACATCGTGTGCAGCCAGACCAGCCCGCCGAGCGGAGACAGGTCGGCAATCTGGTTCCGGCCGAGATTCAAGAACGCCAGATTCGGGATGTTGGCCAGCGGCGCGAGATTCGTGATCGCGTTGTCCCACAGGTCAAGGCTCACGAGATTGGGGAGCTTGTCCAGGTTGGTTAAGTCCACGATGCCGCGGGACTCGCCCGAAAGCGTGCTCAGCAGCACCAGATCGCCCTCGTAGATGTCCTTGCTCTGATCGAAACTCAAGGCTTCGCGCACCGTGGCATCCAGATTCGGATCCGGGAAAGTCACGATATCCCCGGCGCCGATCACTGTCAGGGTGACGGAATTGGAGTCCAGGACTTCGCCGCCCGAGGTAGCCACGCAATGATACGTGCCGCCGGCGGAACCCGTCACGGGCGAAATGGCGAAAACACCGGCATTCGGTCCGACCGGCTCGCCATCGCGGTACCACTGATACGTGGGGGCATACGCGCCGCCCTTTACATGGAACACGAAGGTATGATCTGCGCCAATCGTGAGCGTCGCGCCCATCGGCTGTTCGAGCACCTGGAACGCCACCTGCTGCACGTTCAGCCGGCAGCCCCAGGACTGACGTCCGCCCGTGCGGGTGCTCGGGTTGAACACGCTGACATCGTCCGACACCGCGACCGAAAAGCGCGCGTGGTCAAGAACACTCGCGTAGGGCAGCGTCCAGGGATTCGAATCCGTTCCCAGAAAATCGTAAGAACTGGGGAATTCGCGGCCATTTGAATCGGTGCGCAGCCACTGATAATGCAGCGGCCCGGAACCGCCCGCAATCGAGGCCGAGAACGTGTAAGGGTCTCCGGTCTGGACGCTTCCGCCCCAAGGCCCGCCCAGCACGTGGGGCGGCGGCGTGACATGGCAGGCCGTCAACCACCCTTCCCGGTTGCTGGCGCCGCCCGCCGCGTTGTACTCACCCAGATTGGACGAGCCGTTCTGATCCACATCGCCGCCCGCGCCGAGGTAATTGCCGTTCGGACCCGTATTGCCAAAGGTGACGTATGAACCGGCGCCGAAATGGATGTAGTCATCGAGGTTAATGAGATCCAGCGCAGAACCGTAGCCTTCCTGTTCAACAAAGTAACGGACCATGTCCTTGAGCCAATTGTTCAGGAAGTTGAACGTGGACTGGTCGCCGCAAGTCATGTAGCCCGCCAGGAAATTCACCACGGCGTACGCAAACAACGGATCTTGCTTGTTCAACTCCTCCACCACGTTGACGTGCGCCGAAAAGCCCATGACGTTGATGTCGAAGATCAGGTCGCGCGCCACCTGCCCCAAGTTGTAATTGAATCCCACCTGGACTTGGGCAACGAAGCTGTGGCTGATCTCCGGCGAATTGTCCAGCAGGACCGCGGACAGCAAGCCGAGATGATCATTTTCCGTGATTCCATTGCCGTCGCGGTCGCTGTTGAAAATGTGCGCAAAGCGCCCCGGCGCCATTTGATCCAGGGTGTCGTCAATCGCCTGGCAGGCAAAATCGTAATCCGTATCAATGCGCTCGGCGTGGCTCGGCAACGAACCCACGCACGCGCATACAAACAGGACGATCCCGGCACATGGAATGATTCGTTTCATTAGACCGTAAGACCTCCGGGCGCCGGCGGCCGGCAACCATTCTGCTACGGGGAGACTGCTCAGGCACTTCCCGCCCCGATAGCCACTCCAGAATACGCGCTTTCCTCATCTGCTCCGTCAAACGAGGCGCGGCACTTGCGTTTACACCACGCCCCTATAAACCATACCCGAAACTCTCCTCCGCGTCAAGATAAGGATCCGCCGGCGTTTTTTTGCTGGGTTTCCGGACGCTCTTCATGTATAATTTATTCGGTGGAAAGATGACCAGGTTGGCCGTGGCGCACCATACAGAACGCATGGGTGAGTGTATTGTTGCTTCCACCGCATCGTGGGCGCATGGTTTGTCCTGTCCAAAATGAAGAGGTCTGCGTGCATGAGCAAGAAGTGTGTCGCAAGGGGATATGTGTCTGAGCGTTCCGGTTTTGTCTCATTGGGTATTCTCGCCCTTGCCCTGATGTCGTTCCATGCGGACGCGTCATTGCTGGACGTTTACGATGCCAGCGCCGGCACAGGAACAATGGGACGGGCACTGAATCTTCCCGATCGCAGCGGCACCATCACCATTAATACGGACGCAATGACCATTTCCGGTCCCATTACCCCCACGCGGCAGGGCGTCGATGTCAGCGGCGTCTGTGTCTTCCGCTTCACGAGCGTGAACCTCGGCCCGAACCTGAACATCGTCCTCACGGGCTCCCGCCCCCTGGCGATTGTCTCCGCTTCTGACATGTACATTTACACGGACTTCATCATTCCGTCCGGAACCCTGGGTGGCGGCCTCGGCGGAACGGGCGGCCAGGGCGGCCAGGGCGGCATTGAAAACGGCCTCGGCGGCGGCGGCGGCGGCCCCGGAACAGGGGGGCCGGGCCTCTGGACGAACTGCAATGGATTCGACGGCATCGCCGGTCTGACCGGCGTAAACGCCAGCATCTTTGATCCCGGCTCCGGATATCCCGGCGAAACGGGAACCATCGGAAGCCTGCCCGCTTTCACGGTTGATGTGTATTCCCTTGACCTCGGCGCGGGTTCCGGGGGCGGTGGTGGCGGCGGCGGCGGCGGTGCCGGCGGCGATGGGACGGGCGGAGGCGGTGGCGGAGGCGGCATGGGCGGTGGTGGTGGCGGCGGCTTCGTGTTTGCGCCGGCGGGCCTCCCCCAGACCGGCGATTCGGGCGCCGGCGGTGGGTACACCGGCAGCGTGGGCGGCGCAGGTGGCGTCGGCGGCGACGGCGGCATGGGCGGCACCGGAGGCAGCGGCGGCAACGGCGGGGGGCAAGGCAAGTCGGTCGCCGCATCCGCGTCTGATATCAAGGCTGATGGCGGTGCCGGCGGCCAAGGCGGTGCGGGCGGCGATGGCGGCGGCTGCGTCATTCTTGCCGCACGAGGCCTGCTCTATCTCGGTCCCAACGTGGACATTGACGTGTCCGCCTCGGCGCCGGGCGCCGGGGCTTCCGGTTTGGGCACGGCGGGCGACGGCGGTCCGGGCGGCTATGGCGCGCCGGGCATGGCCAAACTCCAGGGCAGCGTGATTCTGCTGGCCGAGGGTGACGGGCGTCCCAAGTTCAAGGCCAACAACTCCGGCGGCTTCGATGGCGGCGCCAACGGCAAGCTCACGCTGGTGAGCAACATGTCGGGCTATTCCGTCAGCTTCCAGCTGCCGACCATCACGAACATCGCAACCATCCTGGGGGCTTGCACGAACGATCCCGTCCTCACGGCGCCGAATCTCTACAACGGCGGCCTGGTTTCGCCCTTGATCCCGCAGCTCATGGCCGGGCCGGCCCCCCACGGTTACCTCCCCGACACGTATTACAACGAACTCGTCGTGCAGGGCACCACTCCGCTCCTCACGGAGAAGGGCGTGGACCTCATTCGCCTGACCGGATACTCCAGCCCGTACAACGGCTTTGACCAGTTCGTCTTGATCAACAACAGCGCCATTGCCCTGGATCAGGTCTATTTCAAGGCCGGTACGAACCCGTCCCTCCCCATTGGCGGCGCCGGCGATCTGGCGCCCGGCGAGGCGTGGACCACGGTGGTGCCGTGGGGTACTGCCATCACGATCGAGGTCAAAGACGACCTTTCGGCCGAGGGCGAAGGGGAAGGCGAAGGAGAAGGCGAGGGCGAAGGAGAAGGAGAGGGTGAAGGAGAAGAAGGGGAGCCTGGACCCGTCATCGTCGACTTCTGCCTGGCGTTCCAACAGGTTCATGACAACACCCTGCTGGCCGACGTGGGGCCCGAATTCCAGACTTTCGTCAACATGTTGTTGCCCGCTTCGGCGGATCTCAACGGTTCGTTCCATGTGGATGTCACGGATCCCGAAAACCTCATCATCGAGATTAACGGCAACGGACTCCTGGATGCGGCCAACGAGCTTGGCCTGCTCCAGCGCGTGCTCAACGACCCGGCCTTTGACAACGGCGTGCTCAATCACGCATCGACGCTCGCGGCCTGGCAACACAACTGGGACCAGCTGCTGAATGTGAATATCGGCCCCATGTCGGCCCTGCTGACGGCGCTGGCGCCCGGCCTGGCCGAGATCCTCGTGGGCTATGTGACCCTCGGGGACGGCAGTTTTGAGATGATTTCGGCCACGAATGCCAGCGGCAGTGGCTCCTTCGGTTTCGTCTCCGGCCTCTTTGCCCTGCTCAACGACCAGTTGCAGGCGTATGGCGGTCTGGCCGATCCGAGCCTTGACAAGGCGGATTTCACCCTCTTGCCGCAGCTCACCCCCACGGGGGATGCGGACGGGGATACGTGGGAAAACCGGGTGGAGTATATGTACTTCCGGCACAGTGCCTGCCTCCCCCCCGCTCCCGCAAAGATCGGCAACAGCTCCATCACGTATCGTCAAGCCGCGCTCAATGCCGCCATCGAGCCCGTCTACCCCGCCAACGAGGGCGAACCCGGCACCATCGACTTCTGCGCGGACTTCCTGGCTTTGGTCACGAACCCCCTGCTGGGCGACCTCGATCCTGAGTTCGCCCGCTTCATCGAGATGCTCGAACCGAACAATGCCGATATCAACGGCTCGTTTAATGTGGATGCCTCCGGACCGGATCTCGTCATTGACGTCACGGGCAACGGAATCAAGGACGCGGCCAATGAGTTCGGCGCGTTGCAGCGTATCCTGAATGATCCGGCCTTCGACAACGGCATTCTCACGCATGACGTGGTTCAGGCCGCCTGGGACCACAACATGACCCAGATCGCGACCGATATCGGACAATTGATTGCCCTCGTCGATGCCATGATTCCCGGAATTCGCCACGTCTTCGTGGCCGCCCTCACCCTGGGAGACGGCGATTTCACCATTGTCTCCCGGCCCACCCCGGAGCTTCCTGACGCACCGCTGATTGTCTATGGCAGCGGCTCCTTTGGTTTTGTGGGCGCCATCTTCGCCCTCGTGGATGATCTCGTCAAAGAACAATTCGGCCAAGGTTTCGCGAATCCCAACATCCAGAAGGCGGATTACATCTCCCTGCCTGCCCTCCTGGCCACGGGCGACTCGGACGGAGACGGCTATTCGAATCTCCAGGAGTACAACTACTTCTGGCCTAACCGCTGCACGGAACCCGCCGCCAAGTTAAGTTCGGCTTTCGTGCTTTACCTCGATGCGGCGCTTGATCCACTCATGTTCCCCGGGGCTGAACCCAGCGAGGGTGAGGGCGAAGGCGAAGGTGAGGGCGAAGGCGAAGGCGAAGGCG
>CAILVY010000329.1 GCA_903837785.1 Candidatus Hydrogenedentota bacterium | reverse complement strand
CCCCCGGCGCTCGTCTTCGAAAGAGAAGCCGCTATCGCCGCGCCCAATCGCTTCCCATCGCCTTCCTACATGCGGTATTGTGATGGCGTACTTGCAGAAGAAAGGCGCGGACATGACTTCCTGGGCGGTGATACTTGTGCTGGCCGCGGTGGAATGGCGGCATCCGGCGGGCTCGTTGTCGGATGACACGATTGCGGAGATGCGGGAGAAGACTGAAGGGCAGGCATGGGCGCGGGCTGCGTTGCAGGCCCAGGGTCAACAAGTGTCCCAGTGGGCGGAAGTCCCGATGAAACAGCTTCGCGAGGTCTTTCCCGCCAAACGCGGCAATGTCTACCACAACTTCTCCTGTCCCGAAGATCGCATCCGGCTGGTCTTCAATCCCTTCGAGTCCGCCCGCTTTCACTGCGCCACCTGCGGAAAGGACTTCGAACCCGCGCTGGACGCGGGCATCTACCCGAAAGGAGACCGCTACAACGGGACGCTGTACGACGGCTGGGCGTGCCTGTTCTATGAATCGGCCTCTTCGTCGGCGGCCACGCTGGCGCTCCTCGGGCGCATGGAGAACCGTCCGGAATGGCGGGAACGGGCGTGCGAGTTGCTCCGGCTCTACGCCAACGTCATTCAAACCCTGCCCACGGTGCAGCGCGGCGAGGGCGATGCCGCCCGCATCTTCACGTATGCCCGCGAAGGCGACAACCTCATCTTGAATGAACTCGCGCAAGCCTACGAACTCGTGCGCGGCGAGATGAGCGAAGAAGAGCGGAAACTGATCGAGGAACAGGTGCTGAAGCGCATGCTGGACGACATTATGCTTCAGCCCATCTACACGTTTGATCACAACAACATTTATCAATGGCACCGGACTGTGCTTCAGGCAGCGTTGGCGCTCGAACGCGCCGATCTCATCGACTGGTCTTTCGGCTATGGCCAGTTCAGCCCGGAGAACGCGCCGGAGCATCGCAGCATCCGCAGGATTATCGCCACCCATTTCAAGCCGGACGGCGCCTTCTGGGAATTGTGCTCCGGATATCACCTCTATCCGATGAACGCCTTCTGCGAGTTGGCCTTCCTATCGCGGGCCATTGCACGGATGGATCCGAAACGCTTTCCGCCACAGGACTACGACCTTACGGATCCCCGGAATCCGGGCGGCAAGATCATCAAGAACGCACTGGAGTGGTTCATCTCAATGGCCATGCCGGACCGCTCCATGACAATTATCGGCGATTCGCCCGCGCCGCGTTCGGGCATGGACTCATACGCGACGACGGCGGAAGTGGGCTACCGCTTCTTCGACGTGCGGGCGGTCGGGGACTATGCCGCCCTCCGCGAGGGGAAACGCTCCTGGGTGGGCCTTCTGTTCGGCGCGCCGCAAATCGTGCAGCAGCCCACGCCCTTCACGAGTTCTTACCTCTCCAGCGGCTGGGTCTCGTTGCGGAGCGAATGGCAGGGAAACCGGGTTTGGGCGGGACTCAACGCGCTCATTCCGGGCGGTGGTCATCAGCACGCGGACCGGCTCACGCTGACGCTGTTCTCCCAAGGGCAGTTACTCGCGCTGGAGAAGACCACCCCCTACAACGAATTGACGCTCCGCGACCTCGGGACTTTCTCCCCCATGCACAATACGGTTTCCGTGGACATGGCCTCACAAAAGCAGGGAGAGGCCCTTGCCGGCCAGGAAATCCCGCAAGTAACTGTGTTCTGCAGCGCGCCGTGGGCGCAATTCGCCGAGGTGCAGGGGGATCACATTTACCCGCAGACTCAAGTATACCGGCGGAGCGTCGCACTCATCGAGGATATCGCGCTGGACCTCTTCCGCGTCACAGGCGGCAAGACACACGACTGGCTCCTGCATCACGCGGGTGCCGCGCCGGCCCTCTCCCTCCTCATGGCGCCGGGCGCCTTTGAACCGGGCGCATGGTTGCATCAAGGCTCGCAACGGGTGTTGCGCGCGGCAACCGATGCGGACTGGAACGCCCAGTGGAAAGTGGCGGACGTGAACGCCGGCCTGTTCATGCTGGGCGGCGAAGGGACCCAGGTATATGCCCTCGAAACCTATCCCGTGGGCAACGCCACCGTCACAGAAGACTTTCCGCCGTGCCAGACCTTGTGTGTGCGCCGCGAGAATGACGAGCCCTTCCTCGCCGTATGGCATGCCTGGCGCGAACAGTCGAATCTGCAATCCGTCCGCCGCCTTCCCGGACAGGATGCCGTGCTCCTGAGCACGAAGGGAAACACGTATCACGTCTTGTTTGGGCCCGGCGAGGCGGAATTCCCCGACGGCCTCCGCATGACGGGAGACGCCGCGTTCAGTGTGCTCAGGAATGAAGATGCCTGCATCATGGCCGGCGGAACGCGCCTTGAATTCCACTCCGGAGACAAGACACACGCCCTGCTGCTGTCTGAAGCCGGCAATGCATGGGCGGACTGGGCCCAGGGCGAAACGCAACGGGGCGTCTCATCGCGGATCGCCTACGACACGCACGGCGGCGAGGACCATCCACGCGACGCTTCGTCGCTTGTGCTCACAGTGAAGTAGCCCGGGCGGGCGCGCCGGCACACTCAGGGACGAAGGGTGGCGCAGCCAAAGAGCCCGCCTGCGATCGTTTCATGGCTGGCGCGGAAGGCAACCGTGACCCGCTCTTTGCCTGCCGTCACCTCGGTCGGGATGGGGTAGATTTCATCAACCACGTTGCCCGGAGAAACGGGCGTCAGGACGGGCGTGGCGATACACGTTCCGTCCACGACAATATCGAAGGTTCGGCCATTGTCACTGCCCCAGTAGAGGCAAAGCAATTCGGCGGGCCGATCGGGGAGCACTTTCAGATCCCACGAGAAGTAACCGCCGGGTTCGGCATGGCGATAACAAAACGCGGTGCCGAGCACAACGCCGCTGCTCATCTTGTCCCCCTGCAGGTTGTGCTGCTTCTCGGAGGGCGAATGCGCGAGGTCGCGCGGAAAGGGAAACACCCGATCGAGCTCCCGGGCAGCACGCGCGGTTTCGGCAAGGAGCGCCTGATGCCGCGGACCGCCTTCCTTCACGACCGGCCAGTAAAGGCCGTAACGTTCCGCGACTACATCGGGGAATGGAATGAAATCGATATTGCGGCCCTGGCAGGATCCCCTGAAACGCAACGGAGTCTCCCCCACTCTCGCAAGCCACTCCGACGGTTTCTGAACCTCGCCCGTGAATAAGACCGGCGCCGCGCTTTGCTGATACGCGCAAATCCTCTCGTGATATCCGTCGGCGCATGCATCCTGCCCGGTTCGCGCGTCCAGAATACCGGACAGCACGACGGGGCCGTAGAACACTGCAACCTGGTCCGCGTCGTCCGGCAGGGCCAGCGTGTGCAGGGCCATCGGGAAGCGGATTTCAATCCGGTCGCCGTCCTTCCAGTCCCGGATCAACTCCATCCACCCGCCTGGCTGCGCATTCACACCCGTCTCCGGCTGCCCGTTCACCCGAAGCTCGGGTGCTCCCGCAATCCAGGAGGGCACGCGCACGTGGAGAGCAAAACGCCGCGGCGTGTTCATCTGAAGCGTGAAGCGGGTGGAGTCCCCTTCGGGAAAGCGCGTTTCCTGCGTCAGCGCGATGCCCTTGTCCCTCCACTGCACCGTGGACGCCACGAAGAGATTGACGTAAAGACTGTCGTCGTCGTGGAAGTAGACGCTGTCGCCCAGCTTGGCGAAGGACTCGATGCCGGTGCCGTAGCAGCACCAGAACGCGGTGTCGGGCGTACCGAAAACGCGCGGGTAGCCCTGCGCCATGGCCACGTAATACTGGAACTGGCCGGGCTTCGGGCCCTGGGTCCCGAGGATCCCGTTGAGGAGGGCACGCTCATAGTAATCCCCGTAAGCCGCATTGCCCGTCCACTCGAGGAGATGCCGGGTGAGTTTCAGCATGTTGTGCGTCTTGCAGGTTTCGTGGTTGAGGTGGCCCAGGGTTTGCAGAAGCTTGCCGGGTTCAGGCCAGTGCTCGAAGATCGTGCTGCCGCCGGTTGCGTACGTGCGCGTATTCACGACGCGGTCCCAGAAGTACGATGTGAGGCTGCGGTATCGTTCGTCGCCGGTGACTTCGTAATGCCGGGCGGCGCCGATTGCCTTGGGGATTTGCGTGTTTCCGTGGATGCGGGTGAGATTGTCATACGAAAGGGCGAGCGGGCCAAGAAACTCCGGCTGATCAAACAGGTGCGCCCATGCGAGGTGCTCGGGCTTGCCCGTAAGCGCATAGAGGTCATGCAGGACCTCAGACATGCCTCCGAACTCGTTGCGGAGCACTTGCGCAACCTTGTCCGGCGGCAACGCGTTCATGCGCGCGCCGAAATAAGCGGCCATGCGTCCGGCCATGTCGAGGGCCTGCGCATTGCCGCAAAGCGCGTGAACATCCCGAAGTCCTGCCAGGATCTTGTGGATGCAGTAGTAGGGCGCCCAGACCGGCTGGCCCGCCTCGAGGCGGTCGAACACACTGGCGGGAAACGCGGAGAGATACCCGCCGCCGAGCGCCTCCTGGCACTTCGCCAACTCCGCAACCATCGCCTCGGCGCGCGCCTTGAGCGCTTCATCTCCCGTGGCCGCGAACATCAACGCGCAGGCCGTAAGATAGTGTCCGGCGAAGTGGCCGCGCACCTCGCATTCCGGCGCTTCCCATCCGCCATAGGGCGTTCCGGGCGCGGGGAGCCCGGCGTTTGCCCGGAATGCATGCAACAAACGATCCGGCTCCAGTTCCAGCAAGTACGCGCGGTCCCGTTCCTGTTCGTCTTTGAATCGGCCTTCGAGCAGGCGCACATCGGCCAGGGGAAAAGGACGGAGTTTCATGAACGGGGTTTCCTCATACGACGGCTGGGACCCCGCCGCTGCGGCCAGAAGCATGGAAAGGACAGGCAGGATACCGGACATGATGAATTGTTCCTTTTCTTGTGCGGATTAACACAAATCTCAGCGCATTGTGGCGCTTCCGCCGACGGAAATCCAAACGCCGCCGGGGGGTACGCAGCAGCCGGAAGCTCAGCGCGCGGGTGCCGCCGTTGCGAAACGAGTTGCGAATATCGTGGGCGCCCGCCTTGTTGCGAGTCAGCAGCAACACGAGAAATGCTTTTGGATGCCTGAGCGCGCTAAGATTCCCCGGAGAAACGCAGGCAACAACCTCGAAGGCGCACAGCTCATGACGTACGTCCCCCCGGAACCGTTGGCATGGAACTTCTGTCCCATATGCGGCCGGCAGCTTGAAATACGGCACGACGGCGAGAGCGACCGGCCCCATTGCGCGCCCTGCAGGCGCTTCTATTATCGGAATCCCGTGCCGGCCACCTGCGGCTTCGTGCGGCGGGGGGACGGATCCTTGCTACTCGTGCAGCGTGGCGTCGAGCCCTGCAAGGGCTACTGGAGCCTTCCGGGCGGGTTCATGGAACTGGGCGAGACGCCCGGCGAATGCATCGTGCGCGAACTGCGCGAGGAGACGGGCCTGGACGTGTCCCGGGTGCGGCTTCTGGGCGCGCAGACAAAACCCAGCCCGATTAACGGCGCCATCCTCGTGCTCGGATTCGTCGCCGAAGAGTGGACGGGCGACCTCCGTTCCGGAAGCGACGTGATGAACGCCCGGTTCTTCGCCCGGGAGGAACGCCCCGACCTCGCCTTTACAGTGCACAAGGACCTGCTGGCGATTTACGACCAGGAGTATGCATAGCCCGCGCCTTTGTTTGAGTCAATGTAAGAAGGTTGCAGCTATGAAAGAACGTGAACTTCTCCAATTGGGGGTTCCCCGGCACGCAATCACAACGGCTCTGCACTGCATACAGCAGGCGGTGGAGGGCGGCCTGCACGCCAAGCAGATCCGCCGGCAGGTGCGCATCATCGCGCGGAATCCCGGCGTCTTCACGACGCATCCGCACTTTGGGCCGCTCGCGGCCGCACTGAGCGGATCGCATCCGCATGTTGATCCGGCGCGCCGCACGGGCGCCGCCCCGTACAAGCAATGGGGGCGCGACCTGGACCGGAAATCCATCGAGCAGATGGAAAACGCCTGCTCGCTCCCCGTGTCCGTCCGCGGCGCGCTGATGCCGGACGCCCACGTGGGCTATGGCCTCCCGATCGGCGGCGTGCTGGCGACGCGCAATGCGGTGATTCCGTTTGCCGTGGGCGTCGATATCGCGTGCCGGATGAAGATGACTATCCTGGACCTGCCGTCCGACGCGCTGGAAAAACGTGCGGACCGCCTCCGCAGCGCGATCGAGCGGGAAACCCGCTTCGGCGTCGGGGCCTCCTTTCAGGACCGCCGCCATCACCCGGTGATGGATCGCGATTGGACTGTTTCGCCGGTGACGCGGCAGTACAAGGACAAGGCGTGGTCGCAACTTGGAACGAGCGGCAGCGGAAATCACTTTGTGGAATTCGGCACGATCGAAATACTCGACGCCGCGGCGGGTCTCGCGCCCGGTTCTTACCTCGCGCTGCTGACACACAGCGGCAGCCGGGGAACGGGCTCGCTCGTGTGCGGGCATTACAGCAAGATCGCAATGCAAGAGCACCGGGAACTGCCGCGCGAACTCGATCACCTCGCCTGGCTCGATCTCGACACGCATGAAGGGCAGGAGTACTGGGCGGCCATGGAATTGATGGGCCAGTACGCCGCGGCAAATCATGCGTGCATCCATCGCCACATCGCGCAGAATCTCGGGGTGCAGGTCTTGCTCGACATCGAGAACCACCACAACTTCGCCTGGAAGGAAGAGCACGACGGCGAGACAGTGATCGTGCACCGGAAAGGCGCGACCCCGGCCGCGCGCGGCGTCATTGGGATCATTCCGGGATCGATGGCCACGCCCGCGTATGTCGTGCGCGGCAAGGGCAATCCGGACTCGCTGAATTCCGCGTCGCACGGCGCGGGCCGCGTAATGAGCCGCACGCAGGCCAAGAAGACGTTCACCTGGAAGGAGGCGTCGGCGGTGCTCAAGGAACGCGGCGTGACACTCATGGAAGCCGGGCTCGATGAAGTGCCCATGGTTTACAAGAACATCGACGAGGTGATGGCGGCGCAGTCGGACCTGGTTGAAGTATTGGCGCGCTTCCAGCCGAGGCTTGTCAAAATGGCGCCCGGAACCGAACGCGCGGAAGACTGAGCGGACACGCGCAAGCTAAAGATTTGCCCCCTCGTGCCGATACATACAGTACCGAGCCGAGACAGGGAGGTCGAGGCAAGCTTCTGACACGGATGTCGCAATTGAAAAGGAAGACTAAGGACCATCGGGGCGCCAAGTCCCGGCGCCAACACGACCGCTGGTTCGTCTCCTAGTTCTTCCCTCCATGAGACGCCATGACCTAAATGTTGTGGCGTTTTCATTTTCCTCCCCGCCCCCTGTTTCCGGCATCGATTCTTGGTTCCGCGGCAAGAGTATGCTATGCTCGTCAGACCGCACCTTCATCGTGCGGGAAGCGGAAGAACAACTGGTTTGAGAAACGCGTTTGGGGATTCTTGTCATGAAAACTGATCAGACCATTTACCTCATTTCGAATGGCGATTTCCGGGATTCGGCGTGCGTCGGCTGCTGGCCGATGCAGGACGCCACGCTGAAGGAAGTATCCAAGGCCTTCAAGAAACTCGGTTTCAAGACCGAAATCATGCCGAAGTTTGACCCGAAGCGGAAGCACGGCTTCCTCACGAAGCAATGCGAAGGCACAGCGGCCTTTGCGTCCATCGATCCCAAGGCGCCCGTGGTCGTAGTGCTCAGTTGCTGGGCCTACTCGCATCACGTCTCCGGCCCGTTGCAGACGCACAAAGGCCCCATCCTGCTTCTGGCGAATTTCGACGGCACGTGGCCGGGCCTCGTCGCGCTGTTGAACCATTCGGCCACGCTCGACCGGCTCTCCGTGCGGCATTCCCGGCTGTGGAGCGACGGCTTCCTCAAGGATCCGTACTTCATGCAGAAGCTCGAGGAATGGACCCGGACGGGCAAAGCCACGCACAGCACGAAGCACGTCAGCGACTCCGCGGGGCTGAAGTTCTCCGCGGGCGCAAAGAAGTTCGGCGAGGCGCTTGCGGCCGATATCCTGCGCCAGCGCCGGATCATGGGCCAGTTCGATCCGGGATGCATGGGCATGCTGAATGCCGTCATGGACCCCGCGAAGCTGGGCGCGGCCGGATTGCCCATCGAGTACCTCAATCAGTCCGATCTCGTGGCCGAGATGGACCGCGTCAGCGACCAGGAAGCCCAAAAGCACCTGGACTGGCTGGTGAAAAAGGGCGCCTGGTTTGACTGGGGCACGAACATGTACACGCAACTGGTGCATGGGCAGGTGCTCGCGCAGATGAAGATGTATTCCGCGGCCGCCCGCATCTACAAACGTTTCGGCCTGAGCGCGCTCGGCATTCCGTATCAGTGCGGGCTCATCCGCAGCGTGCCCGCGAGCGATCTCGTGGAAGGCATGCTGAACAACGCGGATCGCCCGGCCGTCCGCGATCCGGAATCGGGCGCGATCGTCAATGCCGGCAAACCCATCGTGCACTTCAACGAGGGCGACATCGGCGCCGGCATCCCGCAGTTGCTCATGAACAACATCTACGAACTGAAGGGCATGCCCTCCGAAACCACGCTGCACGACGTGCGCTGGGGAAGGACCTTCGAGGACAAGTTCGTGTGGGTCTTCCTCATCTCCGGCGCCGCGCCGCCCGCGCACTTCGGCGGCTGGAAGAAGACGTCGATTTACCGCCAATCCCCGATGTATTTCCCGCTGGGCGGCGGCACCTGTTCCGGCGTCTCCAAACCCGGCGTGATCACCTGGGCGCGGGCCTATGAGGCCTATGGCGACCTCTGCCTGGAATGCGGCACGGGCAACGTCATCGACCTGCCCGCGGACGATCTGAAGGACCGTCTGGACCGGACGACGCCCGTCTGGCCCATCGCGAACGTGCATATCCCGGGCTACGACCGGAACGAACTGATGGCGACACACATGTCCAACCACATCACAATCGGTTACGGCGATATCCTCCAGGAACTCGCGGTGACCGCCATGAAACTCGGCTTCAAGGTGCGTGTGGCGGGGGACGCCCGAAAGTCGCTCGTCTAGGACCCGATTCACGAATATCCGGGGAGAAGTCTCCATCGAGGCTTCTCCCCTCTTCTTTTTGGGCTGTTCACAGCGCCGAAAGATCGGGGGCTTCTCCGGTGTTTGCTGAAGTGTGGTTTGCCAACCGGCCTGCCGCGCGGTGGCCCTAAGGGCACCGGCGGCCGCCAGGAGGACGGCATATGATGAAGAAACACCTCTTCTACGGCAGTTCCACGGGGAACACGGAATACGTGGCGCACATGATCGCTTCCACGATGGGCTTTCGCGAACTGCCGGTGACTGACATACGGGATGCCCACGCCGAGGACCTTCTCTCCGCCGACGGGCTGATCCTCGGCGTCTCGACCTGGACGGACGGGTCCCTGCAATACGACTGGGAAGAGTTCCTGCCCAATCTGGACACGATGGATCTCCATGGCAAGAAAGTGGCCCTTTTCGGCCTGGGCGATTCCGCCAACTTCGCGGGCAAGTTCGTGAACGCCCTCCGCGTGCTCTACGACAAGGTTGTGGAGCGCGGCGCGGAGGTGATCGGCATGTGGCCCACGGAGGGCTACTCTTACTCCGGGTCCTCCGCGGTCGTGGACAACCGCTTCGTCGGCCTGGCCATCGACATGGAGAACGAGAACGAGAAGACGTTTCAGCGGGTCAGCTCGTGGTGCTCGCTGATCAAGCCGCAAATGACCTGACACCACGACATGCGAGTCTATGCCTCGCCGCCCTCGGCCCACGCGGCGCAGCTATACGGGGCATAGGACTTCACGGAAGCGGGGATGCTCTTCGCAAGGGAGGCGTGTTCCCATTCGACGTAAAGAGAATCCAGCCGCTCTCCCACGACCTCAATGAGCCCTTCGCTGATCTGTCCGAGGCCTTGCTCATAGGCCATGCGAAGATACTTGACGCCCAGGGGATCCACCCCTATCACGCGAGAGGCCGTGGCGTCGGCCGCCGCCAAATCGCTGCTGGCCAGGATCACCCAATCGCCGAGGCGATCACGCAGATCGACCCGGCGGCTGAAACCCATGCCGACATTAACCGGGCCGTTTCCTTCAACACAGATCGAGTAGTCGATGATCGCGAGATGTGGACGAACCGCTTTCACCACGTCGAGGAAGCATTGCTCGATGCCGCCCGCCGCCGCGTGCATGCCGAGTCGGGATTTGACCGGCCCGAGACTCATCCCCAGCGGCGGCGTCATGCCGAGGCAATTCTTGAGGGAATATGTGACTTTGCACATCATGTGGGTCTTCGCCACGGGGATCGAGATCACCTTGTCCGCTTCCGTCACAAGGCTGGAGACTTTGATCGTCCCGAGGCTCGTGTAGGGCGAAGGGATTTCCGTCCAGGAGGGCGAGTCGGCGGCCAGGCAGGCCAGGTCTACTTTATCGCCATAGGCCGCGTTCAGGCGTGCGGCCTCGGCCGCGTAGTTCGTCGCGCCATCGAGCGAAGTCAGCGCCTCCCACGAGAAGCGATCCACCTGCGCCGCATCCCCGATCGTCACCTTGGCCGCGCCCGCCTCGAGGCAGGCCTCTGCAACGGCCATCACGATCTCCGGTTTCGAACATTCGCCGCGGGCGACCACGTCGCCGCTCATGAACCCGGCCGTCATGCAGTTCGCCTTGATGAAAACAGTCTCCCCGGGCTGGACAAATGCCCGGATGCCCCCCACGCCGTCCAGCGCGTCCCGCGTCATGTCGGCCAAGTCCTGGCCGCGCACGGCACAAACGCGTGCGCTTCCGTGCACGGGCGTAAACGGCGGTTCAGGCGCGGCCGGACAGCCCGCAATCGTCCCCGCGGCGCCCAGTGCGGCCGCGGAGCAGGCGCTCCGCGCAAGAAACTCCCGGCGTGAACAACGGCGCATGTGCTTCCCCTCCGTGTGTTCGGAATGCCTCGTTTCAACTGGATCCAAGCACGCCGCAATGCGCGGCGTCCGTCAGAGCAGCGTCACGGTTCTTCGCGGCGCTCGAGCACCGCCAGCGTAATGCGCGCTTTCACGACAAGGGTTGACTGCTCGCCCGAAACGACATAAACGGATGACTCCGTGACAATGAGCCGGCTGCCGGGTTTGATGACCTCAGCCCGGCAGCGCAGGCGCTCGCCCTTGGCCGCCCGAAGCAGGCTCATGTTGAATTCGGCACTGAGCACGTACTCGTTGGGAGCGACGAGGCTCGTGGCCGCGCTGCCCGCGGTGTGGTCGGCAAGCGTGGCCAGCACGCCGGCATGCACATACCCGTTCTGCTGCAGATGTCTCGGCAGGAGCGGCAATTCCATTTCGCACCACCCCGGCCCGACATCCGCCACGCGGATCCCCACCTCCTGGATGAAGGGCGCGGTGTCCACGATATCCTGAACCATGGCCCTGTAGTTGGCGCTTCGTGTTTCCATCAGTACCTCTTCCGGCGCGAAACGGGCATCAGAAGACAGCGTTATTCCCGCTTTCTACGGCGTGACAGGAGCGGCCAAACGTTCGGACAGCTTCTTCCAGGCGCTGATCGAACGCGCGAGGTGATCGCGCGCGTCGCCTTGAATGCCGTAGCACTGGAGTCCGACCGGACCCCGGTAGCCCACTTCGTTCAGGAGCTTCAGCAGGGCGTAGAGATCGAAGGCGCCGCTGTCGAGCGGCTGAATCCAGTTCCCCTTGCCTGACTGAATGTCCACGGCATGATCCGCCCCGTGGATGCTGACGGCAAAGAGATGAGGCGCCGCCGCGGTCAACAGGGGTTTCAGGTTCTCCTCCTTGTCCACTTTGAGCCAATGGCAGAGATTGAACATGACGCCGACGTTCTTGCGGTCCGCCTTGCCCACGAGCCGCAGCGCGTCCTCCACCCGCTCGAGCCAGTCGCCCGAGTGGGGATAGAGGACGATACGCGTCCCGGAGTCCTGGGCGAGATCCGCGATCTCGCGGATGATCGCCACGGCCCGGTCATCGCCGGCCATGTCGGACGGCGGCCGGCCGGACATCAGCAGGGCAACCATCACGTCCCGGCCCTTGAGCAGCGGAAAGACATCGCGCAACTTCGGATCAAAGCCTTCCTTGCCCGGCGCAACATTCACCTGAATGTAGATTTGAAACAGCTTCAACCCGGCGGCATCGAGCGTGGCCAGACGCTCCTTCACTTTGTCCGCCCAGAGATGTGCCGCGCCGTCGTAGCCCAGTTCCTTGAGCAATTGCGCCTGTTCTTCCAGCGTCCGGTGCTTGCTGTCGTGCGTGTCCATGCACAAGGCGAAGAAGGGATGATTTGGCGCATCCGCCTGCGCCCGCGGCGCAAGCAGGACGGCCAGGGCAACACCCGCGGCCAGCAGTGCTCCCCTCATGGCTAGCCTCTCCAGGGGCGCTTGCGATTGGTGTTCGCCAAAACCTCTTTGGCGATCTTCACATCCTCGGCAATCTCGAAATCGAACATGCCCATGAGGCAGTGGTCCGCGCCGTTGTCAAAGGCATATTGCAGGGCGTCCTTTGGCGGAATCGCGCCGGCCGCCATGATCTTAAACGCGATCCAGGGCTTCTGCACGTCGCTCATCACCTTAATCGTGTCTTCCGGACTGCGGCACCAGTACGCCGGGATCTCGCTGTACGGTTCCTTGAGGTCGCCGGGCTTCGGCCCGCTCGGATAATTGTGGTGATGAAAGGTCTTGATATAGAAATCCGCGGGAATCTTGTTTTTCTCGCACGCTTCGATCACCTTGAGGTCGTGGGCGCCCACACCCGAGGGCATGCCGTGATCCTTCGCAATCTGCACCGCCTTCGCAATCGCGTCGATGTCGCCCTTCCAGACCAGCTTGTCCGCGGTGACGCCCCAGAGGTACACCGCGTTCGTGCCCATCTCCGCGAGGCCCTCCACCTGTTTCGTGTACTCGGAGAAATCGCCTTCCGCGGGCGCGGTCGGACAAATGATCCACTGGATCTTGCCGCCGCGGTCGCGCCGGTACTTCTTGAGTGTGTCGAGAATGGCGGGCACTGTGTGCACCACGAGCGTGTTCACCCCGTGCTTTTCGGACAGCGCCATCGTCTCGATGATCTTCTCTTCCGTGTTGTAATGCGCGCACAGGTTGTACACGTACTTGAGATCGCGGCTGTGCGTGTAGTGCGTGAGCAGGTTGCCGCCGAGCAGAATCCGGCTCACGGACATCCCGGCGATCTTGCCCTGCGCCAGCTTCTCGTTGGAATCTACGAGCGATACGTCCGTGGGCAGCGGCTTGTCATCGGCGTCCTGCGCCGCGGCGAGCCGCTGCGCGCCCAGCGTCAGTCCCGCGGCCGCGGAGGCCAACATCGACTTCGTGAAGAACTCCCGCCGGCTCGGTTCATTCGGCATACCCGCGTTCCTTTCGTCCCAAGATGCTTCCCATGGAATGACCACACGTGACGCCCCCATGTTACCACATTCCCGGCTGTAAACGCGGGCTTGCGTTGACGGCGGCCAAGGGCGTAGATTCGTTCGCGATAAACAGATTGTTTTCTCTTCTGGAAAATCGAAGGGGTAAAGTCATGACGAAGCCCTCCCCGACCCTCCGTGGCCTGCTCGTCCCGGCCCTCCTGACGCTCGCGTTGTTTGAACTGACAAGTGCCGCTGCAATGGCGCAGGAGGGGAACGCGGCCAAGACTGCGGCCTCACCGCTGAAGGCGGGTTTTGCGCGCATCGACATCACGCCGCCGGTCGGCGCGGAAATGCCGGGCGGTTTCGGGAAGAACCCGTCGAAGGGAATTCATGATCCGTTGTTTGCGGAAGCGGCCTATTTTGCGAACGGCTCGATCGAATTGGCGGTGGTCGGCGTGGATTTGATAATGATCCCGCGGGATGTGGTGGATGAAACGCGGAAACAGGCCGAAGCGCGGTGCGGCATTCCGGGCAGGAACATCCTCATCGCCGCGAGCCACACGCACAACGGCGGGCCGGTCGTCGAGTGTTTCGGCGTGGACCGCGACTCGGCCTATTGCACAACGGCGGCCGGGAAGATCGCGGACGCCGTCGTACAGGCAAAGGAGAAGGCTGTCGAAGCGCGCACTGCGGGCGGGATGGGGCACGAGGACTCGGTTGGCCTCAACCGCCGGTTCAGGATGAAGGACGGATCCGTCAAGACGCATCCGGGCAAGATGAATCCGGACATTGTCGCACCCGCCGGCCCCATCGATCCGGATGTGGGCGTGCTGGCCGTGCAGAACGCGCAGGGCGAACTCCTGGGCTGCGTGGTGAATCATGCGCTGCACGGCACAACCATGAGCGGCAATCTGGTTTCCGCGGACTGGCCGTGCTACGTGCGGCAGACGATCCGGGGCGGGCTCGGCGCGGACATCGGCGTCGTCGTCCTGAACGGCGCCTGCGGCGATGTGACGCAAGTGGACAATCGGAGTCCGCGACCCTCGGAGTTCGGCGAGGCGTGGTCGCGGCGCGTGGGCATGTGCATCGGCGCGGAGGCCCTCAAGGTGCTGGCCAAGGCCGAGTACTCCCCCACTGCCCCGCTGGGCGCGGTTTCGGAAATCATGCCATTGCCCATTCGCGATCTGGCGGGTTCGGATGAAGAACTTGTCGCCCGCGAGGCGCCCGGCACCGGGCTGGGCTCCGGCGGCAATGAGGTCTATCTCCGGGAGGCAGGGCTTGTGCGCGCCATGAAGGCGCAATCGCCCACCGTGGACGTCGAGGTGCAGGCGCTGCGCATTGGCGACATGGCCATTGTAAGCAACAGCACGGAGTACTTCTGCGAACTCGGCCTGCGCATCAAGCGCGGGTCGCCCTGGAAGTACACAATGGTCGCCGAACTCTCGAACGGCTACAACGGCTATTCGCCGACAATCGAAGCGTTCAAGGGCGGCGGTTATGAGACGCGCACCGCGCGCAGCAGTTATCTCGCGCCCGGCGCCGGCGAAGACATCGCCGAAACCTCGGTGCGATTGCTCTGCAGACTGGCTGCGAATCCGTGAAAGAACGGACGAACGCTTCGGGACGGACTTCGGCCCAGGCTACTTGACGCCCTGAATTGCCTTGCGGACGCAGGCCACATCGCGTTCAAGAACGGCCACGCGTTCCTCGCGCGTCTTGCACTTCTCGATGGATTCGTCCTCGATGCAAATGTCGCCCTTGTATCCGGCCGCGGCCAGGATGCCCACCACTTTCGCGACGTCGATATCGCCTTCATCCAGCGGCGCGAAGTACTTCGTGTACTCCCAGCCGGCCTCGCGCATGATCTCGCGCTGCTCGGCGGGATAATTGATGTTCTTCACATGTGTGTGCTTCGTGTGCGGCGCGAGTACGCGGAGGATTCCGTAGACTTCGGAAAGCGGATAACCGCGCCAGTAGAAATTGCCCGTGTCGAGCGTCGAGCCGAGGCGCTCCGAACCCACGGCCTGATAGACGTTCAGCAGGAAGGCGAGATTGTTCCCCTGGAACCCGTGGTTCTCGATGCCGAGCGTGACTTCCGAGTTGGGTGTCTGCTTCAGCGCGCCGCCGAGGCCTTCCGCGAAGATCTTCACGCGCGCCTCAAAGTCCAGCTCCTTCTCCCGGGCCATGGCGGAGTCGATACGGACGGCAGATGCGCCGAGCAAATCGGCGATCTCGATGGCGCGCGCGATCCAGGACGAATTCGACGCCATATCGCCCGCGCTGAAATCGCACGCCGTCAGCACGGAGCAAATCCGCAGGCCAAGCTTTTCCACGGCCTGCCGGTACGCCTTCACGTCCTCGTCGGTCTTCAGAAAGGCCTTTCCCTTGGCGTCCAGCACCCGAACGGAAAAGTCGCGGCTGAGGTTCAATTCGAGCGCGTCCACGCCGAGATGCCGCAGCCCCTCGAGCGGCGTCGGAAACGTGTTCTCCCCGAGCATGCTGTCCCGGAGCGAGACGTACATGCCGGCAGCGCCGGCATCGGCGGCAAAGGCGTGAGCCCCCTCCAGACACAGGATCAGCGCTGCGGCGATCAGAAGACTACGGCGGCTGGCGAGACGGCTGGTGGTCGTTGGCATGGCAATTCCTCTCCTCGTGCGGGTTTCCAAACCTTCGCGCCAAGCATGGCACAGGAGCGCACCCGATTTCATCCATTTGAGCAGCCCGGACAAATCCAGTAGACTGTCGCCGCGCTGGAAAACCCTGCGAACGGATGGGGAAATCGGAAGGAGAACTCGGGATGCAATGGCTTGATTGGATCGTGATTGCCGCATACTTCGGACTGCTGATGGGCATCACGTGGTGGGTGGTCCGTCAGGGCAAAGACACCGCCAACGATTACTTCCTGGCCGGGCGCAATCTCGGGTGGTTCCTGGTGGGCGCCTCGATCTTCGCGTCCAACATCGGCTCGGAGCATCTCGTGGGTTTGGCCGGTTCCGGCTGCACGGACGGCGTCGCCATGGCGCACTATGAATTGCACGCGTGGTGCCTGCTCGTCCTGGCCTGGGTGCTCGTGCCGTTCTATGCGCGTTCGATGGTGTATACGATGCCCGAGTTCCTAGAACGCCGTTTCAGCCCGGCGGCACGCTGGGTGCTCTCCATCATCTCGCTCGTGGCCTATGTGCTCACGAAGATCGCCGTGGGCATCTTCGCGGGCGGCGTCGTGTTTGCCACGCTCCTGCCCGAGCTGCATTGGAACCTCGGCTTCATGGACCTGAACAGTTTCTGGATTGGGTCCGTCGCGGTCATTGTCCTGACCGGGCTGTACACGATCCTGGGCGGCTTGCGGGCTGTCGCCTACAACGACGCGGTCCAGACGATCATCCTGATCATCGGCTCCTTCCTGGTTACACTCTTCGGCCTGGAGAGACTGGGCGGGTGGAGCGCCCTGCGCGAGATCTGCGGATCCGAGATGTTCAACCTGTGGAAGCCGCTGGTCCCCGCGGGCATGGAGGGCACCTGGGCGCCGGTCAGGGAAACCGGCCGCATCGCCTGGTACTTCAACGGAAACTATCCGTGGCTCGGCATGCTCTTCTGCGCGCCGATCACCGGGCTCTGGTACTGGTGCACCGACCAGTACATCGTGCAACGCGCGCTGGGCGCGCCCAACGAACAGCAGGCGCGGCGCGGCAGCGTCTTCGCCTCCTTCCTCAAACTGCTGCCGGTCTTCATCTTCATCATTCCGGGCATGACCTGCTTCGCGCTGGCCAAGAGCGGCAAACTCGCAGCCCTGCATGATGCGCTCTACGTGAACGGCCAGCTCGTGGCGGAGAACGCCCAGGCCGCATTTCCGCTCATGGTTCAGCACGTCCTCCCCATGGGCGTGCGCGGCATCGTCGTCGCGGGATTGCTTTCGGCGCTCATGAGTTCGCTCGCGGGCGTCTTCAATGCCAGTTCCACGCTGTTCACGATGGACCTGTACATAAAGTACCGCCCGAAGGCCTCCGAATCGCAGTTGGTCTGGGTGGGTCGCCTGGCCACCGCCGGCATGGTTCTCATCGGGTTGGCCTGGATCCCCGTCATACAGGGCGCGCAAGGGCTGTATCATTATCTTCAGGGCGTTCAAGGCTACCTGGCGCCGCCGATCTTCGTGGTCTTCTTCTTCGGCGTGTTCTTGAAGCGCATGAACCACAAGGGCTGCCTCGCCACACTCGCCGTCGGCTTTGCCCTGGGCATGTTCCGGCTCTTCGTCGACACGCCCGTCGCGCTCAAACTCGCGGGATATGAAAACGGCTATGCCCCGGGCTCTTTCCTGTGGCTCGTCAACAACATCTACTTCCAGTACTACAGCCTCTTCATCTTCCTGGTTTCCGCAGCCGTCATGATCGGCGTCAGTTATGCCACCGAGGCGCCCCCCCTCGAGAAGTTGAAAGGCATCACCTACGCCACGATCACCGACGAAGATCGCCGCCGTACCCGCAGCAGCTGGGACTGGCGGGACGTCGCGGCTTCGTGCGCCGTGATCTGTGTGATCATCGCCGCGTACGTGTACTTCAACGGATAGGCGTCGCGCCCGGCCGGCCGGCACGGCATTTGGCTGGCCCCGCCCCGCGGCGAGACAAGCGATGCCACGCAATGTGATATGCTTTTTTGCCTGAGCGGCAACGCGCGCCCGGCGGGAAGGTTTTATGACATCACAACGATTCGGATGGAAGAAGACCCTTGTATTCTCCCTGATTCCGCTCTTCGTGCTCTGTGGAGTGCTTGAAGGACTGGGCAGGGCCTTCGAGTTCTGGGTGCCCCCGCTGAGCACGGACTATGACCTCGGCTTCAGCGCGAAGAGCAAAGTGTTCGTGCCCTCCAGCGACACGCCCGGCCTCATGATACGCAATCCCGAGAAGACTTCCTGCCCGCCGCAGGAATTCGCCATGCCCAAACCAAAGGGCCTCTTCCGCGTCTTCGTAGTGGGCGGCTCGTCCGTGAACCACATCTGGAAAGACTGTGCGCCGATGGCCGAACGCTTGACGGAGCAGTCTCAAGGCAAGCCCCGTTTCGAGGCGATCAATTGCGGCCTGCCCGCCTATGGCTCGAATCGGCTCGCCATGATCGTGCGGGAACTCACGGAGTATGACCCCGACCTGATCATCTACCACGAGTCCAATAACGAGTTCGAGGAAGTTGAGCAATTCCAGCTCGTCAATCTGCGGGCTATCCCCCTGCAGCGCCTGCTGTACAAGTCGGCGTTCTGCCGGGTCATCCGCGACCGCATTGCACTGGCGCAGGTGGCCCGGATGCAGCGCGCGCTGGACACGGACAAAGTGGACTTCTGGCCCGCGCAGAACTATCAATTCAGTCCGCAAGAGGTTGCGGACCGCATGGTTGCCTTCCGCAACAACCTCATGGACATCATCCGCACTTGCCAGTCTGCGCGCGTTCCGCTGATTCTCGACACGGTCCCGTCCGATCTACGCCATCCCGATCTCCCTAATCAGGGCTTGGAGCAGCGCTTGGACGAGATCTACAGAAGCGAAGACTTCGTTCATGGCGCAATAGTTGCCCGGGAATTGCTGAGCGCCTCCTACCGGCATCAGGCATCCGATGTGGAAAACGGGATTGTCCGCACCCTGGCCTTCGAGCAGAACATGCCGCTCGCCGATGTGGAAGCGGCGGTGGTTGCGGCCGAACCGCACAACGTTCCCGGGGAAACCCTCTTCGAGGACCGCTGCCATCTCAATGCGCAAGGCAACCAGATCTTTGTCCGCGTGCTCGAAGAGGCCATCGCCCGGGTCGTGAAGGAATCCACCTCCGCCAGGCAGCCGTGATGGCCGCCCTGCTTCGAACCTTCAGCCGGCGGCGGCCCGGCGGCGCTCCTCGCGTTTGCGTTCCTCGGCGTCGATAATGGCCTTCCGGGGGCGGACCGCCTTGGGCGTCACTTCGAGCAATTCCCCGGGGGCAATCCACTCCAGCGCAGTATCGAGCGTCAGACGCCGCGGCACATCCAGCCCGATGGAGTGGTCCTTCCCAACGGCCCGGTGATTCGTCAGTGCTTTCCGCTTTGTCGGATTGCACGGGAGGTCGTTCGGCCGCGAGTGCTCCCCGACGATCATGCCCTGATACACGGGGTCCATCGGCGATATGAAGAGCGTGCCCCGTTCCTGGAGGTTCTCCAGGCTGTACGAGGTCGCATCGCCCGTGTCCATGCTGATCATCGAGCCTCGCGAACGCGACACGATGTCGCCGCACCACGGCCCATAGCCGATGAAGCGCGAAGCCATGATGCCGAGACCGCGGGTGTCCGTGAGAAACTCGTTGCGGTAGCCGATCAGGCCCCGGGTCGGGATGCGGAACTCGAGACGCAGCATGCCGCGGCCTTCGTTGTGCATGTGCGTAAGTTCGCCCTTGCGCTGAGACACCTTCTCGATGACGATGCCCTGATGCTCCAGGGGCACGTCGATATTAAGCTCTTCCATCGGTTCGAGGAGTTGGCCGTTGTCGTCCATTCGCGTGATGACTTCCGGCGGCGACACACAGAGCTCCATGCCCTCCCGCCGCATTTCCTCGATGAGAATCGCGAGGTGAAGCTCTCCGCGCCCGGAAACTTTCAACCCATCCATGCGGCCGAGGTCTTCCACTCGCAGGGCGACGTTCGTGCGAAGCTCGCGGTCCAGCCGCGTGCGGATCTGGCGCAGGGTGACGGCGTTGCCGTCGCGGCCCGCAAGCGGGCCGGTGTTCACGAGGAAAAGCATGGAAACCGTCGGCTCTTCGATTTCGAGCGGAGGCAGCGCGGGGTCTTCGATCTCGGGCGCGGCGATCGTGTCGCCGATGCTAATCTCCTTGGGTCCGGCAATCGTCACGATTTCTCCGGCGACCACCTCATCCGCGATGACCGTGTCCAGTCCGCGGGTCACCCAGAGATAGTTCACCCGCTCCGGATACGTCCCGCCCACGTCCCAGTCTTCGCCGCGCACCACGCTCTTCTTCTGCAGCCAGTTCGCGCGCTTCCATTGCGCGGTCACGCGCGTGATGTCGTCGCCCTTCCGCAGCGTGCCCTGCAGCACGCGGCCGGTGCCCGTGCGCCCGATGTGGTCGCGCCAGCCGATAGTGCTGACCTGCATCAGGAACGGCGCGTTCAGATTGCCCTGAGGCGCGGGCACTTCTGCGACGATGGTTTCAAACAGCGCGTCAATGCCCTCGCGCGTATCCGAGTCGAGGTCGCGCACAATCCAGCCGTGAAGGCCCGATCCGTACAGCACGGCAAAATCGCATTGCTCGTCGCTTGCGCCAAGTTCCAGGAAGAGGTCAAACGTCTTGTGCAGCGCGCTCATCGGGTCGGCCATCGGCCGGTCCACTTTGTTCACGATGACAATGGGACGCAGCCCCAGGCGCAACGATCGCATCAGCACATAGCGCGTCTGCGGCATCGGGCCTTCATTGGCGTCAACGAGCAGCAGGACGGAATCAACCATGGAGAGGATGCGCTCGACTTCGCCCGAGAAATCGGCATGGCCGGGCGTGTCGATGATGTTGATGAGGTAATCCTTCCACTCGACGGAGCAATGCTTGGCGCGGATCGTAATGCCGCGCTCACGCTCAAGTTCGTTATTGTCCATCACCCGCTCGGCCACGCGCGCATTCTCGCGAAAGAGCCGCGTCGCCCGGAAAATGCTGTCGATCAGCGTCGTCTTGCCGTGGTCGATATGCGCAATGATCGCCACGTTTCGGATTTTCTCAATGGAAGTCATTAGCACCTGCTCTAGTGGATTCGTGAATGGCCGCCGGATTGCGGCAGCTCCTCTAAGAAGAGCCTGAGTTTAGCAGAAATTACCCTGTGAATGCGAATAACCGGCACTCCTGTCTGCATCACGCCACGCGATACACCTCAGCCTCTGCCCCGCTCCGGCAAGGCATGCCCTTTCTTGGCTCAGACCGCGCTTTCGTCTGCGCTTCGGACGCTCGTGAGCAGGAAATAGAAGGCTGCGGCAAAACTCAGGCACAGGACGCCGAGCACGCGCAAGACGCCGGCAGATTGGGCCGTGTAATGCGGGAGCAACTTCTGCAACAACTCCGGAAACAGCAGCCAGAGCAGGCCCTTCAATGCGGTCAACACGCCGAGCCAAAACACCACACGCGGAAAGCGCAGCCGAACTGCGTTTGCCCGATACGGCCGCAAGAAGAGAATCGCACCGGCGACCACCGTGATGGCGCCGGCGACGTGCGCAACCCGGGGACTGCCAAGGCCCTCGAGTCCGGCCCGGAAAAGTTCGGGGGCGATCAGGCCGACGAGGCCCATCAACGTCATCAGGGCGATGAGCAGCCAAACTGCGGGCCCGTAGAACGCCACCGCAAATGACAGACGATCCTTGGCCATCTTCTCGTTCTCCCCGTCCATTATGCAGGCTCGTGCATTCATTCCTTCATTACTATAACACATCCAAGCGCTCTCATGGCGACAGTGCCAACCCGAACAACGACTCGGCAGAGATGCTGCGCCGTCTGAACGATCCCGCGCGCCTGTCTTTGGAACAAATGCCCATGGATCAGGATTCCCGGGGATGCGCCCGCGCCGTTCGATTTATCGCTTCACGCGACGGAATGGCAATTTGCAGACATTGTGTTACTATAGGAGCTAGTAAAGCGGTTTCTGGCCGGACCTTCCGTGGACGCCACAGGGAGTCAGAGCCCGCCGAACAGCAAGGAGAAAGAGGTTATGAGAAACGTTCACGTACGCGGCCTCGAAGCCGGAATGGGCATGTTCGCCATGGCGTTCCTGGCTGCCGCATTGGGCTATGCGGATCTTACGGCGGATCCGGCAAGCGTGACTTTCACGTCCAAAGAACAGTCCGTAACGATCAAGTTGAATAGAGACGGCGCTCCCGTTCCGGCCAAAGATATTCAGGGCTGGGAACTCCTGGCCAGCGGCCACAACTACGCCTTCATGCTGAACATCGAGAAACTGGATGGCGCGCTCAAGGTCGCCCCGAGTGCCCAGGCGGAAGTGGGCAGTTTCGACCTCAAGATCGCGACGGCAGGCGGCCCCATAGTGCTGCAAGTTTTCACGCCGCTCACGGAACATCCCGTGGATGTGAGCCCCGGCGCCAATCCCCCCTTGCTCGCCGAACGCATCGAGCTCGCGTTGAGTCCGGTATATTACGAAGGGCAGACGCTCAGCCTGGCCATGCCCGCCGCGGCCCAGCGCGTCTCCACGTGGTCCATCAATGGAAAGGCCCTCAAATCAGGCGCCGGCGAAACGGCCTTCAGCTACGTCTTCCCGGGACCCGGCGACTACACACTGACGTATGTTGAGACCGAACAGAAGGACGGCAAAACCGTGACTGCCGCGCAGGCCACCGCAAGAACCAAAGCCGTCGCGTTGCCCGCCGTGCCGTGGGAGATCCCGGTCAACACAGAGGCGCAATTGGCGGGACCGGCCGGCTACAAGCAGTACATCTGGCGCGTGGACCATCGGCAAGTTTCCACGGAGGCCACCCTGAAATACATCTTCAAGGAGGCGGGTGCCCATCAGGTTGAATGCGTCGCCTCCACACCCAACGGCGGCCTGCCACAGGGCTTCCTTCGCGTCCGCTACAACGCCGCGGTGAAGGGGAAATAGCGGTGTTCCCGCTCTGACGGCTCAGATCTTCACGAAGATGCCGTTTCGATACAGATACCGGGCGACGGCATAGCAGCCCAAGTAGAAGAACAGGCAGGCGGTCAGCGCGGCTGGCAGGGAACTTTCGGCCGGGATGATCGTCGAATGCAGGTCGAGGTAGGCCGTGTGAAGGATGTAGAGCACGAGGGGGTTTGCGCCCATGACCCCGAAGGTGGGTATCTGAAGCCGCCAGCGGTCAGAGAGCAGATAGAACGGCACGTAGGCAAGAAAGCATAGGCCTGTCGCGAAGACGGGATAGGGCGACGACATGGCCCGCTGGGAATATGGCCAGAATTCCTTCAGTCCCGTCCACTCAATATGCAGCACATAGCCGGCGCCACACAGAAGCACACCCCAAACCAGGCAACCGAGCACTATCTTGCGCGCGTTCCGCGTGGCGATTAGATCATACGCCACCGTGCCCAGCAACAGGCAAAAGACCCAACTCAAGGGCCCCAACGGACCGCCGTCGAAACTGTTCGCCAGCGTCCAGGACCCATAGCCCGCACCCGTGAATAACCCCTGATAGACCGCCATGTACACAACCGCGCCCGCCACCCGGACAAAGGCATTCCCAAACATCAGGGGCAGGGCCAAGAGTCCCGCAAACCCGATATCCACAAGTGCATCCCACCACTGGGTCCAGTGGAGCGGATCATAGTAGATGATGCCGATCAGCGTCAGGAGGGCATAGCGCCGCGCCGCCATCGCGAGGGTGCGCACCAGTCCGAGTTGTGCTTGATTGCGCAGCAGAGAGAGCCGGAAACCCATGCCCACCATGAAGAGGAAAAGCGGCGCGATGAGATCCGCGAAAGTCATGTAATCCGTGTGGTGCTTGAGCGCCTCCGGGGCGCTCGGAAATTCGCCCAGGAAATTGACCAGAATCATTCCGAAGATCGTGAAGCCCCGGAATTGATCCAGGGACAGAATACGTTGTCTGGACTGGCTTGTGGAGGTGTTCATGCTGACTCGGGTTGGATGGGTTGGCTGTACTTCAGATTTGGAAAGATGGTCGGTAGTATACACCTTCCACGTGCGTCCGTTGAAGACCGTGAGCGCCCCCAGCCCGGCAGCTCGAAAAAATGCTCAATTCCTCATGCCGGTCCCGGGCAGAACCCATCCTCCGTCGGCGGAAATGCCTCCGGACAGAAGTGATATCCCCCAGAATTGAAGAACTGAATAAGACGCAACAGCTCCGTAAGACTGATGCGCCAATCCTGAGGACTGTAGTCACTCCGATGCACGGCACAGTCTTTATTGCCCGCAGCCCCTGGAGCGTAGCCGTCCTCCGTGCCCGCCTCACAGTGAAACCCATCGTAGTTGAAGAACTGAATCAGCCGAAGCAATTCCGTGAGGCCAATCTGGAGGTCTATGTCCTGATCAGCCGTGTGAAACTGAGTCTCTCCCTCTCCCTCTCCCTCTCCCTCTCCCTCTCCCTCTCCCTCTCCCT
>CAILVY010000328.1 GCA_903837785.1 Candidatus Hydrogenedentota bacterium | reverse complement strand
TCTACGCGTTCCGGACTGTCATCGTGCCGCGCCTTCGGCGCTCCGGACTCTACTCGTTCCGGACTGTCATCGTGCCGCGCCTTCGGCGCTCCGGACTCTACGCGTTCCGGACTGTCATCGTGCCGCGCCTTCGGCGCTCCGGACTCTACGCGTTCCGGACTGTCATCGTGCCGCGCCTTCGGCGCTCCGGGCGAGGAGAGATGTTGCGGCCGGGACTTGGTCGCTCTGCCGGACGCGGCGAGGACACCGCGGCAATGACTCCATCACGTTGAGCGACCTGCCGCAGCCATTGCACCACACGGCGCCGGAAACGCCGGTCCCGTCCACGCTACCGGCGGAAGGAATTGATCTGGAGGGGACGATCGCAGAGCTGGAGCGGTCGCTGATTCAGCAGGCGCTGGAGAAGAGCCGGTATTCGCAGAAGCGTGCGGCGCAATTGCTGGGGCTGACGCCGCGTTCGTTGCGGTATCGGCTGCAGAAGTACGGGATGGAGGCGGACTGAGCGGGGGAAGCGGGAGGATCGGTGCCAATCCGGCGACGGACAAGTTGGGAACGAGATCAATCCCAAGGACAAGGAGATTTGAAGCGCAGCTTCAAGAGTAAGTGCGTTCCCAAATGCAATTTGGGAACGAGATCCACAGAGCCCGCCAGAGGCGGACAAGCCCGCCAGAGGCGGACAAGCCCGCCAGAGGCGGACAAGCCCGCCAGAGGCGGACAAGCCGCGCCAGAGGCGGACAAGCCGCGCCAGAGGCGGACAAGCCCGCCAGAGGCGGACAAGCCGCGCCATAGGCGGACAAGCCGCGCCAGAAGCGGACAAGGGCACGGAGAGCACGGAGGGGGTAGGCCGTGGTCGTCCTCGACCCGGCCAAGGGCAAGGGCCGGGGTTTGGGGTGGATTTATTCCGCGGGGCTGAAGCGGTAGTTCCAGCGGCGGTTGGGGGCGCTGTCGCCGTTGACGCCGAGTTCGGAGATGTCGCCGAAGGCCTGGATGTTGTCGGCCCAGTGGAAATCGAAGCGGGGGGCGCCTTCTGCCTTTCCGATGAGCCGGCGGGGAAGGGCGAGCTCCATGCCGTTGCCGTTGACGCGGCAGGGCGCGTTGCCGATGGTTTCCCACGCGTCGCCGCGCCAGGCCTTGATCGTGGTGGTGTCGTCGCCGGGGACTTCGAGGTTCACGACGTAGTCGTATCCGAGCCATCCGGTCCTGGCGTCCTGGTCGGCATCGAGCAGGAGCAGCATCCAGTTGGGGTCGGTGCGGGGGGTGATCGGCATCCGTGTCTGGACGAAGAAGCAGAGGTTCTCGGAATCGAAGGCGGCTTTTGCGAGGACGAAGTCGTTCCGGCCGGTGTCGTTGCGATAGGTCAGTTTGCCGTAGCCGATATGATCGCGGTGGGTCACGTCGCCGATGGTGTCGCGGTACTCGGGGGTGACGGGGGTCCAGTCGTCGAAGGCGGCGTCGATCGCGATGGGGCGGGGGCTTCCGGCCTTGGGCAGTTCGCGGACGCCCTTGTACCGGCGGACCCAGCTTGCGAGCTGATAGTAGTAGTTGTCGGTGTGGCCGCCGCGCATGGGTTCGCAGTCGCGGCTGTATTCCTGGGTGTATTCATCCACGAAGAGCCCGCCGGGGTGATAGCACTCGCTTTCCTTGTACTTGCTCCATTCCTGGTAGCGTCCGGCGACCCACTCATTCCATCCGGTCACGAAGATGAACTCGGGGTTGACCTCCATGGCGCGAGTCCACTGTTCGTCGAAGTTGAGTCCGAGGTTCACGGCGCCGTCGCGGAGGTCCCTGGCGCCGTCGTGCCAACTGCGGCCCATGGCGCCGGCCTTGTGGCTCATGGGCGCGGGGCCGGGCGTGTTCGGCAGGGCGTTGTGCGCGACGCCGACGCTCATTTGTTCGGGGTTGCCGTCGCGGTCGCGGAAGACGTGCTGGGGATAGACTTCGAGCCAGCTCCACTGTTCGGGCCCCTTGGGTCCGATCCAGTAGTCGGGCATCGGGCGCCGGAAGGTGAAGAAGTCGAGCATGGCCGGGTCTTTGACGTAGTCGCGATTGGCCAGCAGGAGGGGTTTGCCTTTCCATACGAACCAGAGGTCGGGCCAGAGGCGCGGCTGGTAGAGGTCGCGCCAGAGCTGGTCCGTGATGGAGGTCGGGTCGCCGAAGGGCGCGATGAAGCCGATGGCCGGGGTGCGCGCCCCTTCCTCGCGCATCTTGGTGTATTCGCGGCAGAGGGCCTCGTATTCGTCCTTCCAGGTCATGGGCGGGTTCGTCGTGTCGAAGAGGACGACGTCGATGCCCGCGTCGCAGAGCATGCTGGCGTGCTTGCGAATGACGAAGGGGTCGGTCATGACGTAGTAGCCGAGTTCCGGCTCGCCCCAGTGATACGGCGCGCCGTTCTGCGGCCAGTTGACGGGGGCGCCGTCCGGGGTGTCGCCGATGAGTTTCGTGACGTCGTTGGGCCCGTCCGGATTCGGCCGGTGCCAGGTCCAGTAGAAGATGCCGACCCATTTCCCGGTTTTCACCGGCCCGGCCTCCGCGCGGCCCGGGGCCTGCCGCCCCAGCGCGTCCGTGGCCACCCAGGTGTCGGCATACACGTCGTCGCCGGCGTAGGGCTTGCCGGCGAAGGTTTCGGGGGGCGCGGCCTGTGCGGCGAGGCCTGAACCGGCCGCCACGACCGCCACGCCCAGCATCAGCCGGGTCAGTGCCTGCATAGGTGTCATTCGTCATATCTCCCCGGTTGAGCGGCGCCTTACACGAAAACGAAAGCGGCGAGCAGGCCTGTAAGCCGGGTCCTGTCTAAGACGCGTGAACGTCTCGAGACGGCCATTCATCTGGGGCGCGCGTCACCGCGCGTCTCAAGCTTCCAACCCGGGAGCGGCGCGGGCCACGTCATTGCTCCCCTATTTGGAATTGCTCCGGGTGGGGTTTGAAAAGCCGCCGTGTCGCCACGGCGCTGGTGCGCTCTTACCGCACCATTTCACCCTTGCCGTGCGCGCCTTGCGGCGCGCCTTGGGCGGTGTATTTTCTGTTCCACTTTCCGTCGGGTCGCCCCGCCTTCGCGTTACGAAGCACCCTGCCCTGTGGAGCCCGGACTTTCCTCGGCGCCGAAGCGCCACGGCCGTCCGGCCTACTCGCCACGGGTAGTATACGCCATGACGTGGGCTGCTGTCAGGAATCAGCCCGAGTTCCTGAGTTCCAGATTCCTTTCAAGGGACGTATTGCGAATCCGGCGTGGTTTCCAGGGCGTAGCCGCGGGCGGGGCGCGCGCCGTGCAGGGTCCACTCGCCGCGCTCGTTGCGGAGGCGTTCTCCGCCATGGACGTCGGTGCGGACGACGCGGAGGCCGTGGGCCTGATAGCGTTCCAGCACGCCTTTGCCGACGGCCCGGAAGCGGCCTGTCGCTTTTGTCGAGATGACGGCAATCTGCGGCGCCACGGCGTCGAGGAAGGCGTCGGTGCTGGAGGTGGCGGACCCGTGGTGCGGCGCGCGGAGGAGGGCGGCATGGCAATCCCGGGCGGACAACAGGGCCTCGGCCTCTTTCTCGATGTCGCCCGCGATGAGGACGCTGACGCCGGGCCATTCGAGCCGGAGCACGAGCGAGGCGTTATTCAGCTTCTGCGGCTGCCACTCCGCGGGGGGGTGCAGCACCTCGAGTGCGGCGCCATCGACGGGGATTCGGGCGCCCTGGCGCACGCGGAGCACGGGCACGCCCCGCTGCGCGCAGAGCGCGAGGAAATCGCGTTCGATGGCGCGGCCCGTGGGCGGCCCCATGATGACCTGCCCCACGCGCATGTGCCGGACGATGTGGAAGAGTCCGCCGAGGTGGTCGCGCTCGGCATGGGTGACAACTATGCGGTCGAGGCGGCTGATGCCGTTCGCATACAGGAACGGCATAACCGTCTGCGCGCCCAGGTCGCCGAAATCCGTCTTGTCACCCCCGTCAATGAGCACATTGGTTCCGCCGGGGGTGCGGACGAAGGTGGCATCGCTGTGGCTCACGTCGAGGAAGTCCACGCCGGGCTCGAGGCGCCAGGGCTGCCACGCCACGCTCGCCAGCGTGAAGAGGAGCACGGCCGACACGGCCCACGCGCGCCAGTGTTCGCGCCGGTGGAGCGCGAGCGCCACAGCGCCGGCCGCCGCCCAATAGAGGAGCATGGCGATTCCCGTGGGGCTGACCAGGGCGACATGCCCGCCGGGTGTGTCCGCGGCGAAGGCCGCCGTGGCGCGGATCAGGAAGACGAGCGGTGCGATGGCGTGTCCGAAGAGCACGGCGGCGGGCGGCAGGAGCACGGCCGCAAGGGTGGTCATGAAGCAGAGGCACAACACGCCGGTCAGTATCGGGACCACGATGAGGTTGGCGGGCAGGCTGATGAGCGGGAACGTGTGGAAGCTGTGGAGGGCGAGCGGCAGGGTTAACAACTGCGCACTGAGCGTGACGGCGACGTTCGTGCGCAGCATCCAGGGCAGGAAGGCCATCCACTGCGTCATGGGTTCGAAGAAGATCAGGATCGAGGCCACGCTGAAGAAGGAGAGCAGGAATCCGGTGTCGAAGAGGTTGCCGGGATTGATCAGGAGGAGGGCGAGCGCCGAGAGGCTCAGGGCCGTGGGGGTGTCGCGTTCGCGCTCCACGAGATCCGCCGCGAGATACAGGGCCACCATGATGGCGGAACGCAGACAGGCCACGCGCGCCCCGGCCGTGAGCGCAAAGAGCATCACGGCGCCGATGAGTATCCCTGCCCGCCACCGCGCGGAACGGACGAAGACGAAGAGGACGAAATTGACGGCCACGTAGAGAATGCCGATGTGCACGCCGGAAACGGAGAGGATGTGGGCGGTGCCCGAGCGGATGTAGCTGTCGTATTCCTCGAAGCCGATGCGCCCGGAATCGCCCAGCCAGACGGTCCAGACGAACGGCTGCACGGACTCGGGGACAGCGCGCGCCAGCGCCCGGGCTTCCCAGTTGCGGATCCGCGAGGCCCAGTAGTAGGGCGACCACAGGCGTGCCCCGCAACGCGTGACGTCCGCTTTGTCCGCCCGGAGTTCGCTGCAGATGCCCCGGGCGCGATAGTAGTCTTCCAGGCCGTTGACGCCGAAGTTGACCGGCCCGAGCGCGTGCGTGAGCCGGCCGCGAACGCGGAGGCGCTCGCCGGCATGCACGGGCCCGTCCGCATTCTGCCAGCGCACGATCACGCCGCCGGACAGATCCCGCGGCGTGTCCCCCACCCAGACCTGGTCGGCGGAGAGCACGAAGCGCGCGTACTGGCTTTCAGGGAGCAGCAGCCCGGATTCCCGCACCGCGCCTTCGATCACAAATTCCGTGTCCGGATGCGCCAGGCTGAAGCGGCTGAGCGGGTCGCCCGGGGGCCCCGCGTGCCGGGCCACCCAGACCAGGGCGCCCACGGCAAAGAACACGGCGCCGATGAACAGGGTGTCCCGAAGAAGACGCGAAGGCATGAACCACGCCAGCGCCGGCGCCGCCGCCAGAAGAAGGAACGGCCCCCATACCCCGGTGAAGCAGCCCATGCCCGCGACATACAACCCGGCCATGAAACAGAGTGTCACCCAGACCATGGGGCGTTTCACAGGCCGGACTCCTCCCCGGACCGCTGGAGACTAGAACAGCCCTCCGCCGGTCAAGCCCCCGTTGGTATCGCTCGTGTATCCCATGAGGGAGAGGATCAGCGTGACCGCCGCGTTCAGAATCAGGTAGACCTTCGCCAGGACGGTGTCCGTGGGGATATTGACCAACTGGGCCTCGAGCGCCCGGTAAATCTCATTGAGAATGTTCAGCATGACGTGTAAACCTCCTGGCGCCACCCGGTTTGCCGCCTGCGTGCGGCATCGGCGGAACAACGATTTTCGGCGCAATGCACCCCGATGTTCGGGACGCCCGTTATGTTAAGCCTCGGGCAGGCGTGCGTCAAATTCTGCCGTGAAGCGTCCGCCGGCGTCCCCGCGCGGTGATTGCCAACAAGACCGCCAGCACGGCGAGCATGCCCAGTCCCAGTGCAGGCACCTGGGCCCGCACCGTGAGTTCCGCCGATCCGGATCGGATCATCTCATTGCCGTCGCTCACTTCCACGTAGTACCGGCCGGCGTCGCTCAAGGCGACATGGGCGATGGAGAAGACAGGCGCATCGGGCGCTCCGGGAACCTCGGCCTTCCCTCCGTCTTCCTTGTACCACTGATAATGCAGCGAGGCGAAGCCGCCTTGAACGCCGACCTGGAACGTGACGGAATCGTTTTCCACCGCATCCAGTGCCTCGGGCAGATCTTGCGTGAACGCCATGTGCTGAAGCGTGTAGGCCGGCCCGGAAGTGTAGTCCGCGGAGAGCGGGTTGCCCAGCGCATCGTGCGCCGCGCCCGCCGCGCGGACGTCCAGCCGGAGCGTGCCGTCGCCCGAACCCGTGTCCACGCGAACGACGTATGCCGCATCGCTGCCCGTCACCGACGTGATGGCCGCCCCCGTGAGACCGCCGCCCGCCTCGAGTGCGAAGTCGTTGAAGGTGTCCGCGGGATCGACTTCAATGCCGAGCACGGGTTCGGAGAAGGTGATGGCAAAACTCACTTCCGCCCAGTTCGTCGGCGTGGGGTCGATCAGCGTGATGGCTTGGACCGCCGGCGGCTCCCGGTCAAGGGTATACGACGGCCCGGATGTGTAGTTGCCTCCGAGGGGATTGCCGGAGAGGTCCTGTACGCCACCCGACGCCAACACGTCGAGCCGCACCGGTCCCGCGCCGGTGCCTGCGGCCACCGTGATCGTGTAGACCGCACCGGCGCCCGAGACCTCCACGACGTCCGCATCGACCAGGGTGCCGCCCGGGTCCAGCGTCAGCGCGAAATCATCAAACGGCGGGGTGGCGCCGGTCTCGATCGATGCAACCGGCTCCGAGAAGGTCACCAGAAAGCGGACCTGCGCCGCGTTCGTCGGGGTGGCGTCCAGCAGTTGAATGGACTGGACGGCCGGCGGCGTCATCGGCACGGCCACCGGCGCGCTGAACTGGGAGGTATTGCCCGCGGCGTCCGTGGCGGTGGCCGTTACATTCTTCCCTTCGTACGGATAGCCGGACACCTCCACGGCTCCCGTGAACATGCCCGCGCCGTTCGCGGCCGCGGACTCGATGAAGGTCCGGCCCTGCGCGGCCGTATCCGAAAAGATTTCGACCGTCGCGTTGGCCGGCGCGGTGCCGGATACGACGGAAGCCGCCGCCACGATGACCGGCGGGGCCATACTCGCGTTGGCGCCGCCGTCCAGCCGGATCCCGTCCGCCGTCAGCCCGTCGCCGTCATCATTGGCGTAAATCGAATTGCGCGTCACGCGAATTCCCGCGGTCGCCGCGCCCGACACACGCACCCCGGTGCCGTTGTAGGCGATCGTGTTGGGCGATGCGCCGCCAATCGTGTTTGTCGTCGCCCCCGCCAGCACATAGACCCCGATGTCATTCGGAAGCGCGGAGGTGCCCGCCGCGTCCGTGCCGATCAGGTTGCCGAGGATCGTGTTCCCGGACGGGTCATTCCCCGCGGCCCGGTCGATCCGGATCCCGGCCGCGGGATTCAGGAGGTCGCCCGAGGCATTGCCGGAGATGAGGTTCGCCGCCGTGCCCGCCCCGCCCACGACGGTGCCCTGCGCGCCGCGGCTGATGGTGATTCCCGAGACCGTATTGGGCATTGCCGCGGCACCGGCCGCGTCCGTTCCGATCCGGTTTCCCTGCACGAGGGTATTTATCGCGCCGTCCGTGATGACCAGCCCCTCGACATTGCCGCTGATGAGGTTGGCTTCCGCCGGGCTTGTGCCGCCGATGACGGCGCCGGACGCGCCCGTATATACATAGACGCCGCGGGTGTTGGCGCCGCCCACGCCGATGGTGCATCCGGTGACGGAGCAGCCGGTGGAAAGCGTGATCGTAACGCCGTAGCGGCAGTTGACCAGCGTCAGGTTCCGGATGTGACTGTTCGAGGTCATCGCCATCGTGGGCCCCGAGCGCACCCGGGCGTTCCCGTCGATGACCACGGCGTGGCCGGTGCCGTCGATGGTGGTGCCCGCCGGGTCATTGATGGAGGGCACATCGACCGTCAGCAGGATCGTGTAGTCCCCTGCAAAATTGATCAGATCCGCACCCGCGCTGATATTGGCCGCGCGGACTGCTTCCCGCAGCGAGATTACGCCGTCGGGACCGGGATTGGCGATGAGCGTCGGGATGTCACTCGAGGTCAGCGCATCCTGGACGAAGTTGTTGGTGTTTACGGTCACCGTGGCGGCCATGGCGATGCGCGCCAGAACGGCCAAACCCAGAAATGTGCCTACGGCCATCCTCTTCATGGTTGCCTCCCTTGTTCGAGTATCCCGGGAAAAGTATAGACGATCGGGGGCTTCCTGACAATGTCTGCGGCCGCGTTTGGACGAGGGCGCCTGCCGTGTGCTATCATAGGGCCCTCTTCACGGCCCGGCGAAAGTCCGCGGGCCGGTCTCAAGGCGCCCCCTGCCGGGTGGCCGGGAAATTCCCAAGACTGCCTGACGAAATCTGAACCCGCGGGTAGTATGGTTCGGAGACACGGGCGGTGTTTTGTGGTTGATCAGGAGTAGTGCACAATGGTACGCGACATCGAGAAGACACTGATTGAGCATCCCGACGTGGCGGAAGTCTGCGTCGTGTCGGTTTCGAAGAATGGCCACGGCAAGGAATCGAGGGCGTTTGTGGTGCTGCACGAGGGCGCGCAGACCTCGGCGGAATCCCTGCTGGCCTTCTGCAACGAGCAGGTGCCCCAGGCCGAGCAGCCCAAGGGGATTCATGTGCTGGAGGCGCTGCCCAAGGGGCGGATGGGCATCGTTTCGCGCCGGGCGCTCGTGGAACTGGCATTGAATTCCGCCTGAGCCGGGCGCACGCCGCCCCGGCGACTTGAGCTTCGTGTATCAAGAAGGTACTCTCATGGCGGTGCGGCCCCAAGCGCCGGGCGCCGCTGAGAAAGGAACTGCTATGAACGCGAAGCGTGTCTGTTCGCTTGCCCTCGTTTTGGCCCTCGCCCTCCTCTGGCCGGGCCTGGCGCGCGCCGAGGTCAATGTCTCGTTGACCATCACAGGCAGCGCCGACGAGATCATGGCGATCCTCCAAACCTTGAAGAATATGGGGTACGGCGGCGGCTTTGACGCGAACGATCCGCTGAAACTCCGCGTGCAGAGCACCCACAACGTGCAGGAGGAAAGCGTGGTGCAGCCGCCGGCCGAAACGCCTTCGGCGCCCGCGGAGCCGGCCCCTCCCGCCGAACCGGCGCCCGAGCCCAAGCCGGTGATCGCCCTCAACAATCCGGGGGTGCAGCCCGCCTCGATTGCGGCCGGCCAGCCCGTGCTCGTGACGGTCGAGGTCATTGATCAGAAGAACGAGATTGACACGCTGGCCGCCACGTTCGGCAATACGAAAGCGACGGCGGATCTGCACGACAATGGCACGAACGGCGACACGACGGCGGGAGACGGCATCTGGACCGCGAAGCTGACGGCGCCCGCGGACGCGGCCCCCGGCCCGAGCGAAATCACGATCACCGCCTACGATGCGAATGGCTCCATTATCCAAACCCTCACAAAAGATCAGCGGGTCGTGCCGCTGAACGCCAAGGTGCCGGTCGCGGTGACGAAGTAACGGAGCGCGCCCCGGCAAACGGAATCGACTATGAACCATGTCAAGCTGAAAGAACTGCTCGATGCGGTGGCCGCCGGCACGCTCAGCGTGGACGGCGCCGCGGAACGCCTGCGCGGCCTGCCCTTCGAGGATCTGGGCTTCGCGAAGATCGATCACCACCGCCATCTGCGCAAGGGCTATCCCGAAACGATCTTCTGCGCGGGCAAGACACCCGATCAGGTGGTCCGCATCGTGGGGCGCATGCGCGCGCACGGCAGCAACGTGTTCGGAACCCGGTGCAGCGCCGAGGTGATCGAGGCGGTGCTCGCGGCACATCCCGATGCCGTGCATCACGACTCGGCCCGGGCCTTCACGATCATCACGGAAGCGCCCGAACTGCTGGATGGCTACATCGCCGTCGTGTGCGCGGGCACGAGCGACATTCCGGTCGCGGAAGAGGCCGTGGTGACCTGCGAAGTGCTGGGCAACCGCGTCGAGCGCATCTACGACGTGGGCGTCGCCGGCATTCATCGCGTGCTCGAGCAGCGCGAGAAGCTCGAGGGCGCCAACGTCCTGATCGTCTGCGCCGGCATGGAAGGCGCCCTGCCCACGGTGGTCACGGGGCTGGTCGGCAAGCCGGTGATCGGCGTGCCCACGAGCATCGGCTACGGCACGAGTTTCGGGGGAATCGCGGCGCTGCTGGGCATGCTGAACTCATGCGCCACGGGCTTGACCGTGGTGAATATCGACAACGGCTTCGGCGCGGCCGCGGCGGCCGCCGCGATCAACCGGCTCGCCAACGGAAAGTGACTATGCGTGTCCTCTACTTCGACTGCTTCTGCGGCATCAGCGGCGACATGGCCGTCGGCGCGCTGATTGACGCGGGCGCGGACTTCCAGACGATCCAGGCGGGGCTGTCGAGCCTGCGCGTGCCCGGCTTCCGCCTCGAGGCGGAACGCGCGCCCAAGAAGGGCATCATGGCCACGCAGTTCCGCGTCGTCCTCGATGCGCATGAACATCATCCGCACCGGCATCTTCACCACGTTGTCGAGATCATCCGCGGCGGCGCCCTGCCCGAAGCGGTGAAGTCGGCCGCCATCCAGACTTTCGAACTGCTGGCGGCGGCCGAAGCGGCCGTGCACGGCATCAGCATCGAGAAGGTCCACTTCCACGAGGTCGGCGCGGTGGACTCCATCGTGGACATCGTCGCGGCGCAGTACGGGCTGCATCTGCTGGAGGTTGATTGCGTCTGCGCGTCCGCGCTGCACGTCGGCACGGGCATGGTTCGCTGTGATCACGGCTGGATGCCGGTGCCCGCGCCCGCCACGGCGAAGCTGCTCGAAGGCAAGCCCACGTACGGCGGCGAGGTCCAGGGCGAACTCGTGACGCCGACGGGCGCGGCAATTCTCGCGCAATGCGCCCAACGCTTCGGGGCGGCGCCGGCGATGCGCGTCGGGCGCATCGGCTACGGGAGCGGCACCCGCGAGCTTCCCGATCGGCCGAATGTGCTGCGCGTGCTGATCGGCGAGGCGGATGCGGAGCAGTCCGTTGAAAGCGTGACGGTGATGGAGGCGAATATAGACGACATGAATCCGGAACTGCTGCCGCCGCTGATTTCGGCCTTGCTGGCCGCGGGCGCGCGCGATGCCTTCCTGACGCCCATCCTGGGGAAGAAGGGCCGCCCGGCGTATTGCGTCACCGCGCTCTGCGACGAAGACGCGGTGCCGGCGCTAAGTGAAGCCATGTTCCGGCATTCGACGACGCTGGGCGTGCGCATGCGCGAGGAACGGCGGGTGGTGCTGGACCGCGAATGGAAGATCGTGCGGACGCCCTGGGGCGCGGTGCGGGTGAAATTGGGGATTCGCTCCGGTGCGGTGAGTCATGCCGCGCCGGAATTCGAGGAGTGCCGGGCGTGCGCCGAGGCGGCGGGTGTTCCGGTGAAACAGGTTTACGAAGCGGCCCTGGCCGCCGCCATCAAGGGAGAATTCGAGGATGCCTGAGCACATCGCCATTTATCCCGGCAGTTTCGATCCGCCGACCCTGGGCCATCTCGACCTGATGCAGCGCGCGGCGAAGATGTTTCACAAAGTGATTGTGGCGGTGGCGAACAACGAGCAGAAGCAGGCGCTGTTCACGGTGCAGGAACGGGTCGAAATGCTTCAGGAGATGGTTGGCGAACTTGCGAACGTGGAGGTCCGGCATTTCCAGGGCCTGACCGTCGAGTTCGCGGTCCAGAACAAGGCGGTGTCGCTCTTGCGCGGCCTGCGCGCCATGTCCGATTTTGAATATGAACTGAGCCTCGCGATCAACAACCGCAAGCTCCGCCCCGAAGTCGACACGGTCTGTCTCATGCCGAGCGAGCCCTACCTCTTCCTCAGCTCGCGGCAGGTGAAGGAAATCGCGAGCCTGGGCGGCCAGATCAGCCACTACGTCACGCCCTCCGTGGAGCAGCGCATCCGCGCGAAGTTCAACGCGAAGAAATAGGGCGCGGCGGACGCTGCAGGGGCCGGGTCCGGGCGCGTCCGGACTATCTCTTCTTCCGGCTCCGGAAGACCCCGGCGAAGGGGCTTTCGATCGTAATCCGCTCCGTGGAGACGGGGTGGGTGAAGGTGAGCCGGAACGCGTGCAGGGCGACGCGGCGCAGCGAGCCATCCTTCGCCCCGTATTTCTGATCGCCGACAATCGGACAGCCCAGTTGCGCCATGTGCGCGCGAATCTGGTTCTTGCGCCCGGTCTCCAGGCGGATTTCGAGCAGGGTGTGCCGCGAGCGTTCTTCCAGCACCTGATAGTGCGTGACGCAGAAGCGTCCGCCCGCATCCCGGTCCGCGGGATAGACTTTGAGATCCTTCGCTTCCTTGAGATAGCCGCGGACTGTGCCGCGCGGCATCGGCGGGCGCCCTTCCACGAGCGCGGCATAGAGCTTCTCCGCCGTCTTCCAATTTGCCTGCAGGGCCTTCTTGACCGCGAGCGTTTTCGCAAAGAGCAGAATGCCCGAGACTTCGCGGTCCAGCCGGTGCACCACGTAGACGCGCCCGTGGCCCTGCGTCACGTCTTCGACGTACTTGTTCACCTTGCGGTAGGCGGTATGATCGAACGCGGTCTCCGTGCTGATGGACAACATGCCCTCGGGCTTGTTGATCGCGATGAGCCAGCGGTCCTCGAACAGGATCGGAAACGGCGGCGTGATGCGGCCCTCGGGTCCGATGTGAAGCACCTCGACGTACTGGCCGGGCTTCAGCAGGGTGTCCGGATGCGTGGCCACCCCGCCGTCGACCCGAATCCCGCCGTGGGCGAGCATCTTCTTGAGGCGGCTCTTCGTGGCGGTGTCGAGCTTCTCCTGAAGCAGTTCCATCAGGCTCGCCGGTTTCTTCACGTTGATGCGCATGCGTGCTCCTCCGGGGCTAGATCACGAATTCGACCCCGGGATGTTTCTCGCGGCTCACAAATTCAAACGCCACCGTGCCGTCGGCGGTGAAACGCGCCTCGCGCGCCCCCTCCCGAAACACCTCGAGTGTCATGTCGGAAATCTTCGAGTTGTGGCAATACAGCAGGCTGCCGTCCGTGTCCTCGTACGTGACGCCGGCAAAGTCCTCGAGCGCGGCGCGGACCTCGCCGCGGAACGCCATACTACCGGCGCGCGCCTCGAATTGCCATGTCACTGGACTATATCGGGAGCGGGTCCGCAACAGGTGGCGCACGCCGTTGAGCGCATATTCGCGGCCCCCGTACCGGACATAGAACGTGCTCAGAAGCGGCGTTGATCGCGCGCTTCCCAGGCGTGCGCGCGCGCTCAACCCGTCGAAAACAAGATCCGAGGGCGCGCCCGATTCATCCACGAAATGATTGCAGTGCCCCCACGCCCAGGAGTGCCCGTTCTTCGGACCGGCCAGATGTCCCTGCATGCCGGGCGCGTTTTCCCACGCGCACCGCACGCCGTCCACCTCGCTCCATCCGCTGAAACGCAGGTCCTCGAAGGGCGTCACGGCCAGGTTCTTCACCAGGCCAAGCCGCCGCAGCGCGGACGGGACAAAGTCGAAGCCGGCTTCCGCCGCGGGCCGCATCTCGAGATCCCAGCGGATCGCATGGGCGTCGGAAATCACACTGCCCGAGGTGCGCGCGTCGGCAAAGTCCGACTCCGCAATCGCAACGCCGCCCCCGGCCCGATGCGCAAACGTCTCCAGCGCGTGCGTGTTCTTCAAGCCGATCTTCCGGGGCGCGGCCCCGTCCTCGAATGCGATCGCCCAGACTTCCGCCACGCGCTTTCCCTCCAGCGTGCGCAGGAGCGTGAAGCGGAGCCAGAGCGCGCGGCGCGCCTCGGGCTGGTTCAGCTTCAGGTACCACACCTCCTGCCACGGGCCCGACTCCGGCAGCCGCGGCCGGTTGTCGATGCCCGTCATGCGGGCGCCCCGGCCCGCTTCAGGGCGCGGAATGCGGCAAACGCCGTCCACAAAACCAGCAGGAAGATGGGGAAGTCCGTGATGAACCCGGCCAGGTACGCGAAGTAGTAATTGCTGAAGAAGAACAGGTTGAGGTAGAGCACGCTCGAGCACAGTTTCGAGGCAAGGTGCACGTAGGCCAGCACGCGGTTCTGCGGCGATGCGGCCGAGGCAAAGGCGATGATGCTCAGCATGACCATCATGGAGGTCGCCAGCACAAGCCAGAACCATTCACTGCTCGCCGGGATGGGATCGACGACGCGGAGCAGCCGCGGCAGCAGATTCATGATGTCGAAAATCAGCCAGGGCACGGCGAAGAAGGATACCGCCCCAATCACGTACAATCCCCCCAGAATCCGCATCACGTACTTGTACCGGACCACTTCCCGCGGGACTGCTTCGCTGCTCATGGCCTACCTCCCTCTCGGTTGCTCTTCCCATAGCTTAGGCTTCCCGCGGCCCCTCCCGCAAGCCCCTTTCCGCGGGGCGGACATTGACTGAATTCGCCCGGGCGCGTATGATGTGTGTCGGCCAAAGTCTGCTGGCCGGGAAACCGCAACAACTGGGAAACTGCATCATGAGCCGAATTGCGATTTTGCTGGGTGTGCTGGCCTTCACCGCACCGCTCCTGTGGGCGCAGGACGCAAAACAGGACGAGCCGCAAGGCGGCATGAACGTCCTGCTGAACGGCACCCAGGACGTCATCGCGGGCGCCGAGAACTTCGCGCCCGCGGCCCCCGCCGCGGCCCCCGCCGAGAAGACCGTGCTCGAAGTGCGCCAATGCGTCGAGCGCGCCCTCAAGGAGAACGCCAAGGCGCTCTCCGCGCAGAACGACCTCGACGCGAAGAAGTCCAAGATCGGCCAGGCCCGCTCCCAGCGGCTGCCCCAGGCCAACGGCGCGGTCGCCTACACGTATGTGGAAGGCCTGAAAGACGCCTCTGTCGGCGGCGGCCTCATCAGCCTCTTCATGGGCGGCAGCAGCTTCATGCCCAAGCCCGAAACCTGGACCTTCCAGGCCACCGTCACACAGGTGCTCTATGCCGGCGGACAACTCCAGGCCGCCATTCGCGCCTCCAAGTTCCTCGCCCAGTCCCAGGCATGGACCCGCCAGGCCATCCTCGATCAGATCGAATTCGACGCCAAGCAGGGCTTCTACGACGTGCTCCTGACGCAGGCCCTGATCCAGGTCGCGCGGGACAGCGTGCTCACCTTCGAACGCCACCGCGCCGACGCCGCCCACATGCTCGAAGTCGGCATGGTCAGCAAGTTCGAACTCCTCCGCGCCGAAACCGAACTGGGCGCGCGCCAGACCGACCTCGAATCCGCCCAGACCGCCGCCAAGATCGCCCTCCTCAACCTCTGCCGCATCATGGGCATGCCCCAGGACACCCCCCTCGAACTCGTGGGCAAACTCGAGTGGGTCCCCATCACCGACTCCGTCGAGACCTTCGTAGTCGAAGCCAAGGAGAAACGCGCCGAACTCCTCGCCCTCGATCAGGGCATCAAGGCCGCCGGCCAGAATATCGAAGCCAAGTGGGGCGCCTTCAAGCCCAAGGCCGCGGCCACGGTCAACTACAAGCACACCGAAGGCGGAGGCTCCTTCAACCCCAACGGATTCACCGTCAACCTCGGCGCCGAGATCGACCTCTTCACCGGCGGCAAGCGCTACTACGAACTCAAGGAAGCCAAGGCCGAAAAAGAAAGCCTCGAGAACCAGCGCCTCGACGTCGAACGCCTTGTCGAACTCGACGTCCGCCAGGCCCGCGCCCGCGTCGAAGAGGCCATCGCCAAGATTCGCAAGGAAAAGCAGACTGTCGAACTCGCCCAGGAAGGCCAGCGCCTCGCCCAACTCCGCTTCCAGGAAGGCGTCGGCACCCAGGTCGAAACCCTCGACGCCGACCTCGCCCTCACCCAGGCACGGACCACCCTCGCCCAGGCCCTGCGCGACTACGCCGTCGCCATCGCCGCCCTCGACAAGGCCGCCGGCCGCTCCTGGGTCCAGCGCGACGCCCCCGAACCCCTCAAACCCACCCCCATGGAAAAAGTCCGCAGCGCCATCCTCCCCGGCGAGAAGAAAAAGAAGTAGCGCCGCGACAAGGCCCCGTTGTTTCCGGCCGCGCTCCGGGCAGTCCGCCTCACGATGCCGGCAAATCACCCGGCATCGCGATGCACGCTGTCCGGCGAGAACGCGGGAAGGCAGACCGCAATGTACTCCGCGCCTTGGGCGCCCGGCGTGCTGTAGCGGACCCATTCCCCCCGGTGGGCGATGACGGCCTGGCCCGCCGCCACCTCAAGCACGGACCCGTCTTCCGCCTGAACGTGCAGCGCGCCCCGCAGCACAACCGTGTATTCGTCGAAGTCGGGGCGCTGCCCGGGTTCGACCCATCCTTCGGGACTTTGCATGTGGGCGATGCTCACGCCGGCCGTATCGGAATTCACGCGGCCGACGTATTCACGGATGAGTTTGGGCTTGCTGCCGGCGGCGGCGATCATCGTGGGCACGGGTATCAGCATGGGCATGGGGGGCCTCCTTTACGCGACTATTCTCCACGGCGAGCGGCGCCAATGGCAAGGGGGACGCGGCATCCGCGCGGAACTAGACGCGGGGGACGTTCTTTATGTACAATCAGCCCGCATTTCTCCATTTTCTTGTGGGACGGCCAGGGATTGCAGCAACCAAGAGGAACTTTGCGCCATGCACAACTATAACATCCTGCTCGAGGCGGACAAGATGCCCGATGCCTGGTACAACATCATGCCAGACATGCCCACGCCAATGGCGCCGCCATTGCACCCGGGCACGAAGCAGCCGGTGTCGCCGGATGATCTGGCGGTCCTGTTTCCGCCGGAACTGATCGAGCAAGAGGCGTCGATGCAGCCCCATATCTCGATTCCCGGAGACATCATGGACGCGTATCGGCTCTGGCGCCCGACGCCGCTGCGCCGCGCGTTCCGCCTCGAGAAGGCGCTGGGCACGCCCGCGAAGATCTTCTACAAGAACGAGAGCGTGAGCCCCTCGGGCAGTCACAAGCTCAACACGTCGGTGGCGCAGGCCTACTACAACAAGATCGCCGGCATCAATGAACTGACCACGGAGACGGGCGCGGGCCAGTGGGGCACGGCGCTGTCGATCGCGTGCAGCATGTTCCAGATGAAGTGCACAGTGTACATGGTGCGTGTGAGCTTCGATCAGAAGCCGTACCGCCGCGGCCTCATGCAGACCTACGGCGCGCAGGTTGTTTCGAGCCCGAGCAACACGACGGATTTCGGGAAGAAGATCCTCTCCGAGATGCCGGACACGACGGGCAGCCTCGGCATCGCGATCTCGGAGGCCATCGAAGTGGCCGCGAAGAGCGGCGGCCGGATCAAGTACAGCTTGGGCAGCGTGTTGAATCACGTGCTGCTGCATCAGACGATTATCGGCCAGGAAGCCCAGCTCCAGATGGAGAAGGCGGAAGCGTACCCCGACATCGTGATCGGCTGCGTGGGCGGCGGCTCGAACTTCGCCGGCCTGGCCTTCCCCTTCGTGCACGACAAGCTGAAGAAGGGCAAGAACGTCCGGTTCATCGCGGTCGAACCCTCGGCCTGCCCGACGATGACGCGCGGCGCATACGCCTACGATTTCGGCGACACCGCCGGGATGACGCCGCTGCTCATGCAATACACGCTGGGACACGACTTCATGCCGCCCGGCATCCACGCGGGCGGACTCCGCTATCACGGCGTGGCCACGCAGGTGGCACACCTCATTCGGGAAGGCGTGGTGCACCCGGTCGCGGTGCATCAGAACCCCGTGTTCAAGGCCAACCTCCTCTTCTCGCAGTGCGAAGGCATCATTCCCGCGCCGGAATCCGGACACGCGGTGAAGGTGGCGATCGACGAGGCGCTCAAGTGCAAGGAAGCCGGCCAGGAGAAGACCATCCTCTTCAATTTGAGCGGCCATGGCCATTTCGACATGACGGCGTATGATGCGTTCCTGCGCGGCAATCTCGAGGACTATGAACTCGACGAGTCCGTTCTGGCGCAAGGCATCGCAAGCATTCCGAAGATCGACGCGTAATCGAAACGTTGAAAGAACCCCTTTCTCCTGGAGAGAGGGGTTCTTATTTCTTTCCACACGAAACGCAGGAGAACCGAAGATGTTAGTCACCTCATTCATCCTGTTCGCCGGGCTGGCCGCCACCCCGGCCGCGCTGCTGGAGAAGACACTGCCCGTGCGTATCACCGGCGCATGGACCATCGAGGTGGGGCCGGGCGCGATCGTCGTTGACGGCGTCGCGCGCGAGGTGCCGAAGGCGGTTCCGTTCTCCATTGCGCCGGGGGTTCGCGTCGCGGTGCGCGACGAGCCATTCCCCGCACTCCCCGTCTACAACGAAAACGCCGGCGGCTGGGTCCGCGGCGCACAGCCGAGCGGCATCAAGACCGAAGAATGCACCGCCGCCGGCGCGATCTATCCCGAGACGATCAAGGTGAAACCCGGGCCTGGCGGCGCGGCCCCCTTCGTGCCGGACAAGGACTACCGCGTGGAGGCCTACTGGGGAACCGTCGGACGCATCGAGGGCGGCGGCATCAAGCCGGATCAGCCGATCTACATCGACTATGATTACGCGGCGAACCGCCTGGACAGCATCTGCCTCGACGCCCGCGGGACCTTGTCGCTGCTGGAAGGCAAGCCCGGGCTGGGCTCGCAATATCCGGCCGGGCCGCAGGCCGGAAGCGTGGCCGTGCTGAACCTCTTCGTCACGGGCAAGACCGAACGGCTCACGGACGACAACCTCTTTCCCATCGAGTTCCGCGAGACGCCGAAGCCCGTTCCGGGAGCAAGCGCGGCGGAGAAGCTGCTGCCGAAAACCCTCGCGAAACTGCGGGCCGGCGCGCCGGTCACATACGTGGCCTGGGGCGACAGCGTAACCGCCGGCGGCGGCGTGGGCGCGGACAAGACGAAGTGGTATCAGCAGATCTTCGCGGATCGGTTGCAGAAACGCTTCCCGGCGTCCGCGGTTACGCTGCGCACGGCGGCGTGGCCGGGGGGCAACAGCTCGGGCTACATGAACGCCCCGAAGGGCGGCGTTTATGACTATCAGCGGGACGTGCTCGATCCGAAACCCGACCTGGTCTCCATCGAGTTCGTGAATGACGCCGGGCTGGACGAAGCGGGCGTGAAGGCCCACTACGCGAAGATTCTCTCGGACCTGCGCGGCGTGGGGGCGGAGGTGATTCTGATCACGCCGCATCTCGTGCGGCCGGACTGGCTCAAGTCGGACACGATGAAGTTCGACGAAGACCCCCGGGCCTATGTGCGCGGTCTGCGCCTTTTCGCGGCGGAGAGCCAGGTGGCCCTGGCGGACGCCTCGAGGGGGTGGTGCATGCTCTGGCGCCAGGGCATCCCCTACATGACGCTGGAGGCCAATTCGATCAACCATCCTGATCTGCGCGGCCACACGATTTTCGCGGATGCGCTGATGGGGCTCTTTCCGGAGAAGTGACCGGCCGGCGCGGCGGGGTCAGCGCGCGGAACGCGTCCGCCGCTGCAGCACCTCATTCAGGCAGTCGAGATAAGACTGGGCCTTGCTGCTGCGGCTGTAGTGCGCAATGACGTGGGCGCGCCCGCGTTCGCCGTAGGCGCGGCGCGCCGCGGGATCGTCCGCGAGTGCGACAATCGCGTCGGCGAAGGCCTGGGCGTTCTCCGGCTCCACGGCGACGCCCGCACCGGCCTCCTCGAGCAGGCGTTTGGCCTGGCCTTCGACGCCGAGCAGAATGGGTCGGGCGCAGGCCATGATCTCGAACATCTTCGAGGGGATGTTGTAGAGGAACACGTCGCGTTTCTTCAGCGGCACGAGGCAGATGTCCGCCGCCGCGTAGCAGTCGGGCATCTTTTCCTTGGGCTGCATCGGGAGGAAATCGATATTCTCGAGCTCCATGTCCCGGGCGAGTTGCATCAGCGCCTCGCGTTCGGCGCCCGAGCCGATGAACGCGAATCGGATGTCGGGGCGCGCCCGCAGAAGATTGGCCGCCTCGAGGATCGTTACGAGCCCCTGCGAGAGGCCGTGCGTGCCGATATACATGACCACAGTCTGGCCGTGCCATCCCGCGATCTCCCGCAGTTGCGCCGTGCCCTCGAACGGCTTGAAGAAGGATTCGTCAATGCCGTTCGTGATCACGTGCAGCTTCTCCGCGGGGATGCCGCGCGAGACAATCTCATCGCGCGTGGCGGGCGCCACGACCACGACGCCCTTCGAGCGCCGGTACAGCATCATTTCCAGCCAGGTCAGCAGCCGGATCACCAAGCCGTTCTTCACGACGCCGAGGTCGATGATCTGTTTCGGCCACAGGTCGCGCACTTCCAGGACAAAAGGACGCCGCTTGAAGCGCGCCACGATGTAGCCGCCGAGCGCGCAGAGCATCTGCGGGGACGTCGCCACCACCACGTCGCACTTGCCCGAGAAGAAGATGGCAAAGAAGACGGAAGAGAACATGAACGTGGCGAAGCAGATGCTGCGCCGGATGACGCCCCGGTTCGGCGTGGCGTAGAGCCAGCAGCGGAGCACGTTGATGCCGTCGATCACCTCCCGGTAGAGCAGCGTGCCCTGATACTTCTCGGGAATGACGCCTGTGGGGTGGTTGGGCAACCCGCACACGACGGTTACTTCATGGCCCTGCTGCGCCCAGTAGCGGGCATGTTCGTGGGTGCGCGCCGCGGGAGCGCCCATTTCGGGCGGGAAGTACTGGCATAAGAACAGTATCTTCACGTCGCTCCTGGCTCCCTGTGACTGAACATGCGCCTGCACGGCGGACGCAACGGGAATCGTAATCAACGCGATTGGCGTTTGCAAACGGCGGCAGGGCGGAACCGCCTAGCGGGCGCCGCCGGTCTGCATGAATTTCCGCGCCTTCTCGATCAGGCGCGCAATGCCCTTCTCGCTGCGGTCGGCCGGATACCCGGGGTGAATGACCTTTTCCGAACACTTCTCGGCGGCGCGCACGAGGTGCTTGTACGGGCCCGCATTCGGATCCTTGATGTAGGCCTTCTTCCGGTGGTCGTAGGCGAACATGTTCGGATTGATGTTGACGCATTCCTCGCAGGTGCTGCACTTCTCGGAATCGATCCAGGGCGCCACGTAGCCGTCCACATCGAATACCGGAGCCTCGACCGCGCCCTCGGCCGCAACAGCGTCCGCAGGCGCTTCCACAATTACGGGCGAGGCCGTCTCGGGCATTTCGGCCGCGGCGGCGGGCGCCGCCGGCTTCGGCACCGTGACGGCGGCGAAATGTTTGGGCAGTCCCGCGCGAAAGGCCGCGACATTCCGCTGGATCACGTCGGGCGACAGCGAGGAACTGGCCGACAGGATGGTTTCAATGGAGGCGGACTGCACGAGCGGTTCGAGGCTCAGGAATGCGGCCAGCATAACCATGTTGGCCGCGCGATCCGTCTTGGCCACCTCGCGCGCGATATCGGTGGCCGGCACCGGCACGATGCGCACGTCGTCGTCCCGCGAAAAGCCGGCAATATCGATCGCCGAGGAATTGGCGATGATGAAACCGCCGGCGCGCACCGCGGGGCCGAACTTGTTGAGCGACTGCTGGTTCAGGACGATCGCGGCGTGCGGCCGGTGCATCACCGGCGAGGCGACCTCTTCCGCGGCCACTTTCACCACGCAGTTGGCCGTGCCGCCGCGCATGGCCGCCCCGTAGGTCGGCAGGAAGGTCACATGCCGCCCTTCGCGCAGCGCTGCCTGCGCGAGCAGGTTCCCCATGAACAGGATGCCCTGTCCGCCGGAACCCGACATCACCACTTCGAATAACATCCGCCGCTCCTGAACTTGCGCCATCGAAGCCTCGGGGCCTCGGGCACTCTGCCGGCCCCGCGCGCTGAAACGCGGCGCCGCCGACTTCTCCCGCCAACCCCGGCTCTTCCCCGGCTCAATGGCCTGAATCTCTACGCGTCGTCGTCCTTGAACGTGCCCAAAGGATAGAACTTGCACATGGACTCTTCGACCCAGTGCTGCCCGTCGATGGGCTTCATGCGCATGTTGGTTGGACAGGCCGAGAGCACTTCGACAAAGGCGAAGCCGAGGCCTTCCAACTGCGTCTCGAAGGCGCGGAAGATCGCCTCGCGCGCCTCGTAAATCTGGTCCGGGTCATATACGGCCACGCGCTGGCAAAAGGCGACCCCGTCAAGCTGCGAGAGCATCTCGGCCATGCGCAGCGGGGAGCCTTCCCGGGCCTTCGTTCGGCCGGCCGGCGTCGTGCTGGTCTTCTGTCCGGGAAGCGTCGTGGGCGCCATCTGGCCGCCGGTCATGCCGTACACCGCGTTGTTCACGAAGATGGCGGTGATCTTCTCGCCCCGGTTCGCGGCGTGAATCGTTTCCGCCAGGCCGATGCTCGCCAGGTCGCCGTCGCCCTGATACGTGAAGACCGTAAGGTCGGGATGGGTGCGCTTGATGCCCGTTGCCGTGGCCAGGGCGCGGCCGTGGGCCGCCTCCAGCGTGTCCACGTCGAAATACTTGTACATCATGACGCTGCACCCCGCGGATGCGACGCCGACCGTATTGTCGCGGAGGCCGAAATGATCGATGGCTTCGGCCACGAGCCGGTGCACGACCCCGTGGCCGCACCCCGGGCAATAGTGCGTGGTCACGTCCGTGAGGGACTTCGGCCGGGCGAACACCTTCGTCTCCACCTTAAGACTCCTTGATCTTTTCCAGGATCTCGTCCGGCGTGGGGACGCCGCCGCCTGGACGGCCATGGAAACGCACCTCGACATCCGGGGGGACGATCGCCAGCACGTCTTCCAGCATCTGGCCGCAGTTCATCTCGACCACGAGCATGCGCTTGATGCGCTCGCCGAGGGCGCGCAGGGCCGCCCGGGGATAGGGATACAGCGTGATGGGCCGGAAGACCCCGGCGCGGATGCCCTCGTTCCGCGCCTGCGTCACCGCGGCCCGCGCGACACGGGCGGAGGTGCCGAAGGCCACCACGAGCAACCCGGCGTCCTCTGTCCAGCGCTCTTCGGCGAGCGGCTCGTCCTGTTCCATGCGCTCATACTTCCGCTGCAGCACGTAATTGAGGTCTTCCTGATCGTCGTCCTCGAGATACATGCTGCGCAGGTTGCGCGCCGGGCGCTGATGCGCCCCGTTCAGGATCCAATCCGTCTTGTCGAAATCCAGCGGCGGGTATTCCGGCACGAGTGTGGCCGGCTCCTTCATCTGGCCCAGGATGGCGTCCGCCAAAATGAGCACGGGATTGCGGTACTTGTCGGCCAGCTCGAAGGCCCGCACGGTGAAGTCGAACATCTCCTGGACATTGTTCGGCGCAAGCACGAGCGTGCGGTAATCGCCATGGCCCCCGCCGCGCGTCGCCTGAAAATAATCGGCCTGCGTCGGCTTGATCCCGCCCAGGCCCGGGCCGCAGCGCATCACATTCACAATCACCGCCGGCAACTGGCTGCCCGCCAGAAACGAGATGCCTTCCTGCATCAGCGAAATCCCGGGACCCGAGGAACTCGTCATCACGCGCGTGCCCGCGGCCGACGCGCCCAAAACCATGTTGATGCTGGCCAGTTCGCTTTCCGCCTGAAGGAAGATCCCGCCAACCTCGGGCAAGCGCCGCGACAGGTACTCCGGGATCTCATTCTGCGGCGTGATGGGATAGCCGAAATAGGCGCGGCAACCGGCCTGGATGGCGCCTTCGGCCACGGCGATGTTGCCCATCGTCAGCGTCTTGCGTTCACAACGTTCCATCAATCGTGGAATACCTCTATCGCCGATTCGGGACACACCATGGCGCAGCGGGGACAGGCCGTGCACTCCGTGCCGGGAATGACGCGGACGGGAAGGACGTCCTGCACGTTCAGGCGGTCATCGATCTCGATGTGCTTCTTGCGGCACGCCTCGATGCAAAGATAACACCCCTTGCACAATGCGGCGTTGATTTCGATCCTGCCCACAACCACCTCTGCATCTGAGAATTCAGCCAAAAGACGAAGTCAGACCCTAGCAAAGCCCCGGGCACATTGTCAATCGCAGTATTCGCGATTTGCGGCCGGCACGAAAGCATGGAGGCAACCCGGGATGGAGAACTGAAGCGCCGCTAGGCGTGGCGAATCGCCTGATGCAGCGCCTGGACTGCGCCGGCGATATCGGGCGCGGCGGTGACCGCGGTGACGACGGCGATGTGGCGCGCGCCGCGTGCCACGAGTTCGTGAACGTTGTGCGCCTTGATGCCGCCCATGCACGTGAACGGCACACTGAGGCACGCGGCCACGCGGCTAATCATTTCCGGCCCCACGGGCGCGGCCGTGTGCGTCTTCGTCTGCGTTGCGTAGATTGGCCCGATGTTGACGTAGCTGGCGCCGGCGTTCTGTGCCTCCGCCGCCTGCCCGGGATCGTGGCTCGACGCGCCGAGGATCAGTTCGGGTGCGATGCGCCGAGCGGCATCGATCGGCAGGTCGCTCCGGCCGAGATGCACGCCGTCGGCCTCGACCGCCAGCGCGAGATCCACGCGGTCATCGATGATGAGCAGGGCCCCGGCCGCCCGGGTCCGCGCGCGGAACGCCTGCGCGCGCCGATAGAGCTCCAGCGCCTCCAGATCCTTCTCCCGGAATTGGATGAGGCGGACCCCCGCGTCCAGGCAGGCATCGAGCACGTCCAGCGCGGAGCGTCCCGCGCAGAACGCCTCCGTGATGACCACGTAGAGCGCGCAGTCCGCGAATTGGTCCATGCGTTCCCGGTGAGACGTCATCCGCCCCCCACAAAGCGCACGAGATCGAGCGTGTCGCCGTCAAAGAGAATCGTCGAGGCAAAATCGCCCCGGGCCACAATGTCGCCGTTGCGCTGGGCCACCACGGCTTTGGGATTCAGGCCCAGCTGCGTCAGCACGTCGAGCAGGGTGGCATCCGCCGGCATCTCGCGCTCTTCTTTGTTCAGGATGATTTTCATCGGACCTCCATCGCTTCCGCGGAACCGCATTATAGCGCACGCGCGTGGAAGGCCTCACCTAATCTTGATTTCCCGGAGAACACCCAAATACCATGCCCTTCATCGGGAGACAACGGCCGTGGATACCCTTGCCAAACTTCATCTTCTCAAGGTGTGCATTATCGTCTCCGCCGTGCTGCTGTTGCTGGCGTTTCGGTTTCGGGAGCGGAACCCGGCCTGGCGCCCCTGGCTCAACGGTTGCCTCGCGCTGCTGGCCCTCGTCTCCGTATTCGCCTACTTTGACTTCGGTCAGTATCCGAAATTCGGCCGTTTCCTCAATCCGCACGACTTCTTCCACTACTATCTCGGCTCGAAATACAGCCACGAAGTGGGCTATGTCGATCTTTACCCGGCCGTGCTCGTGGCCGACGCGGAGAACAACGGGGGGAAGTCCAGCCACAACCGCTTGCGGAGCATGGAGACCTACCGCTTCGTGCCCGCCAAGCAGGTTCTGTCGCAGAAGGAGAAATACAAGGGCCTGTTCACGACGGACCGGTGGTACTCCTTTCGCGCGGATGTCAAGGTGTTTCAGGGACTCCTGGGGCCGCAGCGCTGGGGAGCGGTCCTGGTCGACAAAGGGTACAATGCCACCCCCATCTGGAACATGGTGGCCCGGGTGCTCTCGAGCGCGTTTCCGGCACAGAACCTCTCGCCGCTGATGCTCCTGGACCTGGGCCTGCTGGCGGCCATGTTCGCCCTGGTCGGCTGGGCCTTCGGCGGGCGCACCCTCTTGTTTGCCGTCATATTCTTCGGCACCCTCTTCCCGATGGCCTACACGCACATTCGCGGCGCGTTCCTCCGGCTCGACTGGGTAACGCTGCTCGTCATGGGGCTCTCGCTGATCAAGAAGGAGCGCTACAAGACCGCGGGCGCCTGCATGGCCTATGCCGGCGCGGCGCGCATCTTTCCGACGGTCTTCGTGTTCGGCCTGGGCGCCAAGTTTCTGGTGGATACGCTCCGGAAGCGAAGGCTGGAGCGCCGCTACTTCGGATTCTTCGCCGCGTTCGGGGCAACGGCCGCCATATTGCTCGGCATGTCCGTGCTGGTCGATGGAGGGCTGGGGCCCTGGCGCGAATTCTTCGCCAAGATCCATCTGCACGACAACGATCTCTCGCCCATCCGGGTCGGCTTTCGATATGTCTTCCTCTGGACGGACGGGAATCCCTTCGGGCAATGGGGGCCGTTCGAGGCGGCGAAGCTGCAGTTCTGGAACGATCATCAGACGCTGTGGTGGATGATTCAGGCCGTGGTCCTGCTCCTTTCACTGGGCATCGTGCAGCGCCTGGAGGACTACGAGTCCGTGGCCTATTCCTATGCCCTGGCCTATTTCCTCTTTGCGCCCACCTTCTACTATCACGTCATGCTGCTGGTCGCCCTGTTTCTCTTTCTGCCCAAGGCGGCATCATGGCCGCGCCTGGCCGGGACCGTGTGGCTCTTTTTGGTTTCGGCCATCTTGTTCGTGCTGAACCGCCGATGGGCGCTCGACCTGCAGCTTTCCTTCAGCATGTCCATCCTGCTACTGTTGGCGAGCGCCTCCATGATGCTTGCCGGGGGAGTGGCGCCGCCCGCCATCGCAGCGGCACCGGCATCCGCGGCGAAGCCGGCGCCGAAACACAGGAAACGTTAGGAAAGCGCATTGCCCAGTCCGTGGATTCTATCGCTTCGCTATCTGCTGCCCCTCGTGGCGTGCGGGATTGTCCTGGCGTATCTCCTGATGGGGAAGCGCCCCTTTCCCTTCTTGCGGGGGCTTCTCGCGGCCGTGCTGCTGGCCAGCGCACTGGCGGCAGTCCGGCACTATGTCGACGCGCAGTGGCGCGCGGGCGGCTATCTCAACAAGTACGAGTTCTTCCACTATTACCTTGGCTCGAAGTACGCGCCGGAACTTGGCTACACCCACCTCTACGACGCCGCCGTCATCGCGGAGGTCGAGAACAATTTCCGGGTGAAGAGCCCCTCGCTGCGAAACCTCGAGACGGGCGCCATCATTTCCGCGCAGCAGGTGCTGGCGCATCCGGAGCAGTGCAAGGCGCGCTTCACGCCGCCGCGATGGGCGGAGTTTCTCCGTGATGTCGCCTTCTTCCACGAAGGCTTCGACATCAAGACCTGGAAGCGGATGCTCATGGACAAGGGCTACAATGCGACCCCGGTCTGGACGATGATTGCCGCCCCCCTGAGCAACCGTGCCCCGACGGACAACCTGTTCCGGCTCACCTGCACCGCACTCATCGACGCCCTGCTGCTCCTGCTCGCCATCGGATGCGTGGCCTGGGCCTTTGACTACCGCGCGGCCCTGCTCATGGTCATCTTCCTCGGGGTGCACTACCTCTTCAGCCACTACACCCTCAAGGCGGCCTTTCTCCGGCTGGATTGGGTGGTGTGCCTGACGATGGCGGTGTGCATGCTCAAGAAAGGGTGGTACAAGACGGCCGGGGGGCTCTGCGCCTACGCGGCGCTCGCGCGCGTCTTCCCCCTTGCGTTCGTCTTTGGCGTGGGCGCGAAGTTCTTCTTCGACCTCGTCCGCACTCGCTCCATCCACCACCGCTATTTCGGGTATTTCGCAAGCTTCGGCTGCACCGTGGCCGTGTTTGTTCTGGCATCGATTCTCTATCATGGCGGCGTGGAGATCTGGCGGGAATTTTTCGCCAAGATCGCCGCGCACGACCGGGACATCTCCGCCTGGCGCGTGGGCTTCAAGTACGTGTTTCTGATGAGCTACAACGGCGGGGCCTTCTGGGGCACGGATCTGCAGCAGTTCTTCGAACACTGGAAGTGGCTGTGGTGGACGATCCAGGTGGCCGTGCTGCTGGCCTCCGCGTTCCTGGTGCAGAAGCTCGAAGATTATGAGGCGATGGCCTTCAGCTATGTCCCCGTCTTCTTCCTCTTCGCGCCCACCTACTACTACCACATCATGCTTCTGGTTCCGTTTCTCTTCTTTGCGGGCCGTATGGAACGCCCCACGCACGCCGCGGGCCTGCTGTTCATGTTTGTCACGTCCGCCGTCTCCTTCAAGTGCTATTACCTCTGGAACCGCGGCTACAAACTCTTCTTCATCATCTCCTGCCTGCTCCTGGCGATGGTGCTGTACATGATGCTTCTGGCGTTCCTTGACAGCCTGAAGAAGCCGGCAGAGGTGCAGCAAAACTCTCCGGGCGCATCGGCCTGAAGCGCCCGGGAATCTGCGGCTGGATTTTCGCTACGGCCGCGCCAAGGCCGCGCGCCGCCGCTTCTGTTGCAGCGCATGGCCGCCCAGTGCGGCGAAGACGAAGCAGAAGGTCAGGCCGCTGATGCCGATGCCCGCATACACGCGCCAGGGGCGGAAGTGAAACTCGACGCGATGGGTCCCCGGCGGCACCACGACCGCCTTGAAGGCGTCGTTCGCCAGATAGATGGGCACCGGCGCTCCGTCCACGGTGGCATGCCATCCCGGATAGTCGGCGTCGAGAAAGGTGAGGATCCGGGACTCCGGCAATTCGCCCACCTGGACTATCAGGTCGTTGGGACGCCGGGACACGATCCGGATGAGCTTGTTCTCGTCGGCGTCATCGGCAAGCAGACACAAATCGCTGATCGTCACCGCGCCCCCCGCGGCACTGAACGTGAACCGCACTTCCAGTTTCGGAAAGTCCGGCAAGGGCAATTCGAACTCGAACTCCCGGCCCTGCCGCGTCGTGGCCTTCCCATGCCTGCCCGGCTGCGTTTCGCCGTTCGTCAAATCCTTGAATGAAGTCTCATATTCGAGCGATGTGCCCGCGGCCGCGCGCACGCGCAGGGCGCAGTGCACGCCCGGCATCTCGATGGGCGGGAGGGTGATGGAACGTTTGGCGCCGCCCCCGGAGAGGCGCTTGTTCAGCGCGGCGATCTGTTGCGGGGTCGCGAAACGGATCTCGCGGGCCTGATCGGACACCGCGCGGCCGGGCACGTCCTTCGCCTCGACCCGCGGCACCGGCAGGTCCTCCGCCTGCGGCAGAAATACCGTGGTGGTGGCGGGGAAAAGGGCGTGTTTGCCGGGCAACGGCCCCTTCACGTATTGCCGGGCCAGCCACAGCGAGCGCTTGAGAAACAGGTTGCCCCGGTTGTTCTCCGCCGTCACTTCCCACCAGCGCACGCTCCGCGCATAACTGCTGCCCCGCTGGTCGCTGGCCAGGGTCTTGCGCATGCGCTCGATGTAGACCGGCTCGTAGCCGTGCATCACCGCCTTCAGCGAGTAGAGATGCCGGTTCTGGCAGACGTCCACGCCCCGCCGGTTGTCTTCCCAGAAGCGATCGCTCCAGTCCTGGCGCGCATTGCGCGCGTAGTCCGGGTGATAGAGGAACGCCGGAACGTACTTGCTGTTCCAATAGAGGGTTTCCGCGAGCACGAGCATCACGAGCAGCGCGCGCCACAGGGCCACGCCCGGCAGCAGGCGGGCAATCAACATGACGCCCAAGGCCATGGCCGGCGGCGCCACCACCCATTTTGAAATGCCGAGAAAGGTGCCCGGTCCGGTCAACGGCCACAACGTGTGCAGACAGTAGACGCCGATGACGGCGAGCACCGCGTTCCGGACGACCGCCCCCCATCGCGAACGCGCCTCCGAGGTCACCGCGTCCACGCCGAAACCCGCCAGAATCGCCATGGGCAGCACGGCGAAGTCGAAGGCCCGAGTCGATGCGATCATCTGCATGGGCACCAGCTTGTAGAAGAGGCGCGAGAGCGGGAACGGCGTTCCCATGCTCAAGTCGAACATCACGAGGAACACGCCCAGGAACAACAACGCGTCGCGCCGCCGGTGGTAGCTCAGCCCTGCCAGGCCCAACAGCAACGCGGCGACGCCGGCCCCGCGCAGATTTTCGAGTTCCATGCGCAGCCCGGGATAGCGGACCAGCGTCTGAAAGAGCATCCACCACGTGCCGTGATACTGCGGCGTGGCCAGCGCATGCTCGCCGGTCTTCGCGCGCGAACTCATTCCGGCAAGTTCCATCCCCGGCAGCAGCATGGCCTGCGCCGCCAGGGCTGCCACCACGAACAGCACCACCACGAAGAGCGCGTCGCCGAAAACCGTCCGGCGCCACCGCTCCACGCGGCCGCCCCGCGCGGGATACAGCACGGACAACAGTGCCGCGTAGGCGCCGATCATGGCGGCCATGTAGGGCGCCATGTTCATCGAACCGGTCAGCAGCGCCATCCCGAAGATGGCGCCGCAGCCCAGGCCATAATGGAATTTCCGCAGCCAGCTCTGCGTGTGCAGCGCCCGGTGCGTGAGGAGCAGGAGCAGCGGCAGCCAGCCCACGAGGAAGAGAAAGTGATATTCGCAGACCCGGCGAATCCAGATCGCGCTCAGGAGAAACGCGATGGCCGCCACGAGGGATCCGGCGAGGCTCACGCCGTGCCGCCGCGCCAGGAACACGGTGCCGATGCCGCCCAGCAGCAGGTGCAACGCCATCATGATCACGTAGCCGGCCTGCGTCTTGTACGGCGTGGGGTGGAAAGACAGGAGGCTGCGAATGAGGTTCCCCGGGTAGTAGAAGCCCGCCACGGGATTCGCGGCATACGGCATGCCGCAGAAGGTCATCGGATTCCACATCGGAAACTCGCCGTGGTGCAGCGCGTAGTCCATGTAGTAGCCGTAGGGCCCGGCCGCCCGGTACACGTCATAGCCGCCGGACATGTTCGGCCGGTCGGAGAACAGCACGTCCTTGTACGTCAACCCGAACGCGGCGCTCAGCACCACGAGACTCGCCAGAAACACGCGCCACCCCGGACGCAACGATGACCAAGCCTGAAACAACGCTTTCATGTCATCCTTTCCATGCACGCTTGGCGCACCGCCCCGCTAGCGGAGGATGCGCACCTCCTCCTCTAGTTCGATGCCAAATCGATCCCGAACTGAACGCCTGGCCAGTTCAATCAGACTCAGAATGTCCGCGAAAGTCGCGTGATCCTCGTTCATGATGAAATTGGCGTGCTTCGGGCTGATGATCGCCCCGCCCTGCCGGGTTCCCTTCAGGCCGCACTGCTCGATCAGCCGCGCCGCGTGTTCCCCCGGCGGGTTCTTGAACACGCTGCCGCAGCAGAATCCCTGCGGTTGCGTGTCCCGGCGGCGCTGCATGTAATGCTGATAAACGGCCCGCTGATCTTCTCCGGCAACTTCGAAGCGGAAGACGCCGCCCAGGATCAATTCCTCCGGCGCGCAGAACCGTTGGCTGCGATACGCGTACAGCGACGGCGCCATTTGGACGGTCCTCGCGCCGCCGGCGCCGAGGAGGTCCACCGACTCGAGCCATTGGCACGTGCTGCCGTTCACGGTCCCCGCGTTCATGAAGATCGCGCCGCCGACAGAACCCGGAATGCCCGTCAACGCGCCCACGCCGCCATAGTTGTTCGGCAGCATGACCTCGCGCACCAGCTTCTGGAGAATCACGCCCGAAGCGGCCCGATAGCGATGCTCACCCAGGTTTTCCAGCGTGCCAAGTTCGGTCGTGAACAGTACGATGCCCGGAAAGCCTGTGTCGGAAATGAGCACGTTCGATCCACCGCCCAGAATCAGATGCGGCCCGGGTTGGGACCGCATCCACGCATACGCCGACTGCGCCTCGTCGATAGTGCGCGGAAACAACGCGAGCCGCGCCGGCCCCCCAACGTGATAATACGTCCCCGGCGCCAGCGGATAGTTCTCGACAGCAAAATCGGCCACGGCGTCCAACATGCCGCTAAGAATACCCGAAACGTCCGGAGAAGGCATAATCCGGGGAAGCGTCATCCTGTCCGGCAATCGTCGAATATGTTAGGCTTTCCACCGGGACTGGAGGAAACGACCCATGCGCACCTGGATGCTGATTGCGGCGGCAAGTCTTGCGGGAATCTCTGCGGCAGCGGAGGACCCCGCGGCGGGCGAACTCCTGCATGCGCTCAGCCTGATGGGCGGGATTCCCGGGACTGCGGCCGAAGTCCGGCCATTCGAAATCACGGCGATGGCGCAGGACTATGGGCGGCCCACGGCGAACCGCTGTTGCCACACCCAGACGCCGTTGCGCATCGGCAGCCGGACCTTCGAACGCGGCATCGGCGCGCATGCAAACGGGCGCATCACCCTCCGGCTCAACGAGCCTTTTGCGCGATTTGCCGCATTCATCGGCATCGACAACAACAGCGACACACAGGGTTCGCGCGGTTCGGCGCGCTTTTCCGTTTCCGTGGACGGCCAGGAACGCTTTGCCTCCGACGTGTTCCGCGGAGGCGGTGAGCCTGCGTCCGTGGATGAGGATCTCCGCGGAGGCCGCGTGATTGATCTTGTGCTGTCCGATGCGGGAGACGGCATCTTCCACGATCAGGCGGATTGGGCGGAAGCCCGCCTCCTCCGGGAGGACGGCAGCGCCGTGCAGATCAGCGACGCGCTCACGGTTCCGCTCTTCACCCGCATCCCCGCGTCCTTCGCCTATGGCGGCAAATCCTGCTGGGAACTCTTCGAGCACTGGACGCGCGAAGCAAGCGCGCCAGCGGAGAAGCCCGGAAGCACCACGTACGCGAGTGCCTGGACGGAGCCGGACACGGGCTTCCGCGCACAACTGACGGCCACGGTCTTCGCCGCGCCCCCGGCCATGGAATTGCAGTGGACCTTTGAAAACCGCGGCGCCGCGCCTTCGGCGCTGATCACGGACGTGAACAGCATCGATTTCCGCGGCGCCTCGCGGCCGAAACTGACCGAGCTGCACTCCTGCTCGGGCGGGCTCACGGGCGGATTCGACAGCGCTTCGGAGCGCCTCGGGTTCGAGTTGAACACCACGAAGCTGGGCGAGAAGACCCTGGCCGTCGACGGCGGCCGCTCCAGCAATGGCGATCTGCCCTTCTACTATCTGACCCAGCTCGCCGACGGATGGAACCTCGGCCTGGCCCTTGGCTGGAGCGGACAGTGGCGGGCGGAGGGGCGCTTCGATGATAAGACGGGGGAAGCCGTCTTCCGGGCGGGCATGGAACCCGCGCATTTCCGGCTGCCCGCGGGCGAACGCGCCGCGCTGCCCACCGCGCTGATCCTGCCGTTCCAGGGCGGCGTCCCGGAAGGCGTGCAACGGCTGCGCCGACTGCTCCGCGAACAGTATCAGGCGCGCCTGAACGGCGCGCCCGTCCTGCCGCCCGTGTCGTTCAACTCGTGGTTCGTCTTCGACAACCGCGTGAACGCCGAGATGCTCACGCAACTGGCCGAGGAAGCCGCGCCGCTCGGCATCGAATATTTCTGCCTCGATGCGGGCTGGTTTGACGGCGATTTCCCGGAGGGCGTGGGCAACTGGACGATCAACCGGCAGAAGTTCCCGGGGGGCCTGAAGCCGCTGGCGGATCATGTGCACGGCCTCGGCATGAAGTTCGGGCTGTGGTTCGAGCCGGAACGCGTGGCAAACGGCACGCGCTGGCAAAAGGAGCATCCGGAGTGGCTGCTCAACAGGAACCTCCTCGATCTCGGCCGCCCCGAAGCCCGGCAGCTCGCCCTCGACATGCTCGACGCCACTATCCGTGAAGTGGGCGTGGACTGGATTCGTTACGACTTCAACATCGACCCGCTGCCCGGCTGGGCCAGCGTCGAGGGCGAAGACGAACAGGGCCTGGCGCAGATTCGCTACATCAACGGCGTTTACGCGCTCTGGGAAGAACTGATGCGGCGGCATCCCGGCCTGCTCATCGAGCAATGCTCGAGCGGCGGGCGCCGCATCGACCTGCGCACGATTCGCTACGGCCACACGTATTGGAAAAGCGACGACACGTACAATCAGCCGCTGATGCGCTTTCATGAATGCGGCGCCAACCACTTCCTGCTCGGCGGACACCTCAACACGAACTACTGCCGCTATCGCGGCCTCGGCGAGATGCTCGCGCTCTTCGGCGGTCCGCTCGGCTTTGGCTGTGACTTCCGCGCGCTGAGCCCGGAACAGAAGGGCGATCTCGCCCAGGCCGTTGCGGCGTACAAGGAGGTCCGGCATCTCCTGAACCGCGATTTCCACGCGCTCCTGCCCCAGGCAAAAGGCGACGGGGCGTGGTCCGCCTGGGAATTCCTCGATCCCGAAACGGGCGAAGGCCTGCTCGTGGCGTACCGGCCCGCAGGCTGCCCCTACAACAGCGCGCAGCTCTCGCTGCAGGCGCTGAACGCCGCCACACAATATGAACTCAGCGAAATGATCTCGGGAGAACACCGCGCGATAAGCGGGGCGGACCTGGGCAACGGGTTTGCCGTGGCGCTCGAAGAGGATGCCGCGCAGGTGTGGCACCTGCTTCCCGCCTCGCCGAAACCATAGACCGCGCGGCGCGCGCGGCTCATTCCGGCGCAGGACGCTCGAAGCATCCAATGTCGCAGGCGGTACCCTGAGGCCGTGACGTGCCGTCAAGGTCGGCCGCGATCGAAGGCAATGCCGTGCCGTGATCGACGGCGGGAGAATTCAGCGCGAGATGATAATTTCCGGCGCCAAAATCGAGGAAGAGCGCCTCCGGCGCGGCCTGCAGGGAGTGCGCGTCGTTTCCGAGCGCCTGCCATTCGGACAGCGTGTAGAATTGCCCGTCGTCATCCCAGGAAATGAGCTCCATGATGTTGTAGTCGCTGATCATGTTCGCCCAGCTCGAAATGTCCGTGTCAATCCCGCCGCGGCTGCCCAGATGAATCAGGACGTTGTTCCGCACATCGTTTCCGGTGCTGTAGTCTCGGAAGTTCATCGCCCAGCGCCCGTCCGCCGCCTGCACCACCGTGTTGTGGTAGTACCGGTTGCGCTTGCAGCCGAAGCGGGTGTCGCCACCGTCCTCGACGTACCCGTCGTCCCAGCTTGCGATGCCCGAGGCGTGGTTCGCATACAGAAGATTGTTGGCGATCAGCGAATCCGTCACGGAGGCGAGATTGATGGCGGCGCCGCCGGCTTCGCCGTTCTCGTAGCAGACGTTTCCAACCACTTCTGCGTTGCTGATGATGCCGTCGCCGCCGTACTCCGCCGCGAGCCACGGGTCGGCATTGATCTGAATGCCGCTCGCGTGGTTGTGATGGCAGATGTTCCGGCGAATGACGGGCCGGTCCGCATTGTTGCTCACGTAGATCCCGTGCTCGGCGGCGGAACCCGAACACACGTTGTCCTCGATGAGGAAGTCCTCGGCATAGCCGCTGAAGATGCCCCAGCGCCCGTTGTCATGGGCCGTGCAGTTGCGCACCACGACGCCCCGGATGGGGTCGTCGGGTTCCCCGAGCACCGCGATCCCCGCCCGCGGCGCGCCCGTGATCGCCAGCCCCTCAATCACTACGTGGTGCGTGAGATACAGCTCGATCCGGTCGCGATTGGCGCCCGAATTGATCACCGCGGCGCCCAGACCCCGCACGATTATGGGACGATGCACCTCGCCCGATCGAACCCCTTCAAAGCCCGCATACTCGCCCGGCTGCACGTTGACGGTGTCGCCCGGCTGCGCAATATCGAGGGCATGTTGGATCGTCCGCCAGGGATGCGCCTCGCTTCCGTCGTGGCCGTCGTTTCCGGCGTTCGAAACATAGTACTCATTGCCCTCTCCCTCTCCCTCTCCTTCCCCTTCCCCTTCGCCTTCGCCTTCCCCTTCGCCCGACACAACGACGTATCCAGTCTCGATATGCGTATCGGATCCGTATTCAGTGCTGACTGTCAGCGCGACGCTGTAAGTCCCCGCTGCTTCGTACGTGTGGATCGGATGGGGACTCGTGCCCGTGTTTCCATCGCCGAAGTCCCATTGCCAGGCCGCAATTGTGCCATCGCCCGGAGACGAGAGATCGGAGAATTCAACGCTCAGCGGCGCGGCCCCGGCCCGCGGTTCCGCGCTGAAGGCCGCAGAAGGGCTTTCCGGCCGCGGGCAGCCCGCCAGCCCTCCGGCGCTCAGCACGATCAGCATGGTCGCCAGGAAAGAGACAGCCCGAGCCACGTCAATACGCATCGTTGACACTCCGCTCCTGCACTTCGCCGCTGTCCGTTTCGCTCAAGGCCCAAGGAATTATACCCGGAAACGGCGCGACGTGTGCGATGGTCTGCGCGATGCTTCCGTTGCCATGCGGACGCAATGAGACAACAGGACCCTTACGGCGCCTCAAGATCCAGCGAGCGGTACTGAATGGCCTCCGCCAGATGCGTTTCCGCGAGCGTGGCGGCGCCTTCGAGATCCGCGAGCGTCCGCGCGACGCGCAGAACTTTGTCATAGGCCCGGGCGCTGAGCCCCATGCGCTCGAGCGCCGCTTCGAGGAGTTTCCGCGCGCCCTCCGTCATGACGCAATGTGCGCGCATGGCCTTCGTGTCGAGGTGCGCATTGCAGACGGCTTGGCCGTTGTGCCGGGCGCGCTGGCGGTCCCGCGCCGCCTGCACCTGGGCGCGGACCTCGAGCGTGGACGGCCCGGACGGCCGCGCATCCGTCAGTTCCTCGAAGGACAGCGGAGGCACGTCGACGTGGATGTCGATCCGGTCCAGCAGCGGTCCTGAGATCTTCCCCATGTAGCGCTGCACTTCGCCGAGCGAACACCGGCACGTGCGCCGGGGATCCGTGCGGCAGCCGCAGGGGCAGGGGTTCATCGCGACCACGAGCATGAAACGGCTGGGAAACGTGACGGAATAGTTCGCGCGCCGGATGTGGACCATGCCCTCTTCGAGCGGCTGGCGCAGCACTTCGAGCGCAGCCCGGTTGAACTCGGGCAGCTCATCGAGGAAGAGCACGCCGTTGTGCGCCAGGCTCACCTCGCCGGGATTCGCCATCTGCCCCTGCCCGCCGCCCGCTATCGAAACCGTCGTCGACGTGTGATGCGGGCTGCGGAACGGGCGCTGAACCATGAGCGAACTCTTGCGCTGCATCATCGGCGCCACGCTGTAGATGCGGGTCGTCTCCAAGGCCTCCTCGAAAGTCATGCCGGGCAGGATGCCGGGCAGCCGCATGGCGAGCATCGTCTTGCCCGTGCCGGGCGGGCCAACCATCAGCACGTTATGGGCGCCGGCCGCCGCAACCGTCAGCGCGCGCTTCACGTGCGCCTGCCCCTTCACCTCGCTGAAGTCCGGCGCGTGCAGCCGCGCGTCCGTGAAGAGCCGCTCCACGTCCGTGCGGAAGGGCGTGATCGCCGACTCGCCCGTGAGAAACCCGGCCACGTCCTGAAGCGAGTTCGCGGGTATGACCTCGAGCCCCTGGACGACCCCCGCCTCCTCCGCGTTCTGCCAGGGGAGGATGATTCCGCGGAGATGTTCGTTTCGGGCGAGGATGGCCATGGCCAGCGCCCCGGCCACCGGCCGGATCGACCCGTCGAGCGCCAGTTCGCCCACGAGGGCGTACTCCGCCAGGCGGAGGCCGCTGAGCTGATTGCTTGCGGCAAGCACTCCGACGGCAATCGGGAGGTCGAGCGCGCTCCCTTCCTTGCGCATGTCCGCCGGGGCGAGACTGACAACCAGGCGCCCGTGCGGAAAGCGGAATCCCGAATTCCGCAACGCGGTGAAGACCCGGTCCTGGCTCTCCTTCACCGCGGCATCCGGCAAGCCAACCATGCGGACATTGTTCATGCCGGGCGAGTGGTCGATCTCGATGGCGACCGGAAACGCCTCGATCCCCAATACCGCGCATGATTGCACCCGGGCCAGCATGCTACCTCCCAACCTGTCTCGGAAGCGATACTGTGCATCATAGGCACTCAGACAGTGCGGTTCAAGCCGCCGCGCGAGGCCGCCCCCTCCCCGCTATTTCGCGGCGTGCTTCACGATGAAATCGACGACCGGCGCCGGATCGTCCAGCCCGTGCGGATGATGCTTGAACCCCTTTTTCACGATCAGCGTCAGGCTCCCCCCAAGCTGCTCGTAGCGCGCCTTCAAGATCACCGTGTTCTCTTCGAACGGCACCACCTCGTCCGCATCCCCGCACACGTGGATCAGCGGAATCTTCGCGTCCGCCAACGGCTTGAGATTGTCGATCGGGTTCTTCGCGTAGGCCAGCGCGTTCGCTTCCGCCCCGAACTTGTAGTCCTGAATCAGCTTCTTCCAATCGTCGGGACTGCCCGGGCCCTTCCCCTTGCCGCCCGGCCAGCTCTTGAAGTCGCAGACCGGATTATCCCCATAAATGCAGCCCACCTTGTCCGGATGCGCCGCCGCCCAGTTGTACACATAGAGTCCGCCCCGGCTCAGCCCCTCCAGCGCCGGCTTCTTCGAAAACCCGTACTGTTCCGTCAGTGTCGTGTAGAAGACGGCCCAATGCCCCATCGCCTCCGGACACCCGAACGTGTTCCCCACGTCGATGTACGCGAGATGAAAGCCCTTCCCCAGCAGCGCGAGATCCGCCTCGGGCCGATGATCGAAAAACTCCGCACGCCAGATCCACGGCTTACCCGCCGCAACAGCCTTCGGCGCCACCACAATCGCGTTGCGCCCATCCACGGCAAAATCATGCCGTGCAAACCCGTGATAATCCGACTGTGCCCCCGGAAACTCCGCGCCCGCCGTCCCCGACAGCGCCAGTGCCAGCACCCACACAATCCGCATCACATCATCTCCCCGTACCCCGCTTCGTCCCGAAGCGGCCAAGCCGTAGACGCGGCGTCCTCGCCGCGTTGGCTTCGTCCGTGCCTCGTCTCTGCCCGTCCAGCCCTTACACGCCCTGGTAATAATCCAGCTCTTCCATCGCGTCGAGCGATCGCTCCGGCATCATCACCCGCTCCGACGGCAGCACCGCCGGACGCTTCATCATCACGCTCTTCAGGCTGGGCAGCGTGTTCACGGCCTGACGTCCCTGCTCGTACTGGCTGATCAGGTGCAGCGTGAGCATGAGCCGCGCGATCCGGTACTGCCGCGGTGTCGCGTAATAGACGCCGAAACCCCGCTCGCAGGCGTACGCGATCTTGTCGGCGCAGGCGCTGGGCCGGCCCGAGTTCAGTTCGGACCACGAGAAGAGGTCCATCTCCTGCGGCGCGCCCGTGTACGTCTTCGAATCGAAGTCGATATCAAGCCGCTCATAGAGCCCGACCACTTTGTCGAACCAGAAGAAGATCGCGCGATAGCCCTCTTCCACGAGATCGAGATCGATCCGCGCGTGATCAATCGTGTCGAGGCTCTGCTTGCGCAGGAAGGCCTCGCGCTCCTCGTTCTCGTCGGGAACCATGCGCACCCGCAGCTTCTCGGCCGGTTCGCCGCAATTGAAGCTTTCGAGGATCGTCGCGATGTTGAACTTCCCGTGCGAGAGCAGCGCGAACTCGCGCAGCAGCGGCACGGAGATCGTGTCGTTCCAGAGCGCCTGATCGAGTTCCGGCGTCCCCTCGAAGAGGTCGATCTTCCAGTCGAACCACATGTCGTGGAAGAGGTTCGTCAGGGCCTCGCCGGAGCCCTCGGGCGAGGAACTCGCCGCCTTCATCACCAGCTCCATGAAACGCTGCTGCAGGCGCCACCGCGTCCGCCGCAGGATGTCGTGATCGAAGAGGAAGCGGATCACCATCAGGCGATCGATGGCAAGGCTCGCTTTCTCCTCCGAGACCCGGCCGCGCGCCGCGAGGTGCTCGATCCAGCGCTCGCACCACTCGCGAAGCTGCCGCGCCACGGTGCTCCGGGGCTGGCGCCGGATCTCCTCGAGCGAACCCCGCTCGACATGCGCCTGCTTCATCACCGGCGCGAAATCGCGGTTGAACGTCTTCGGATCGTCCGCGTACAGCAACAGTTCGTCCGTGCGCGCATCGTACAAATACGACCGGTACAAATCGCTGATGAACACGTAGTTCATGTTCACCGAGCGCGTCTCGCTCACGAGCACGCGCGTCGCCGGACAGAAATCCAGCCCCCGCTCCACGATGGCCGACGGCGGCTCGAGCGTCCCGGGCATCACGAAATACGCCGCCACCGCCGTCTGGCCGCCCGCCCGCAACAGATACGGCGCGGCCGACAACGCCGCCGCGGCCCCCTTGGGCGAAAACGGAATCGGCTGCTCCCAGCCCAGCAGATGCAGCAACTCCTCCGCATAGCGGTGCTGTTCCAGCTTCGTCGAATCCGCCAGCCGCCCCCACCACGACTCGCACAGCCTCGAGATCTCCACGGATGCGTCTCTCATGGAACTCCTTCTCCCTTCTGCACTTCATAGCCCGCCGCCTCGATGTGGCGCCAAATCACTTCTTCACGGCGGCCCAGCAAATCCGTCCCGCGCACCAAATACATCTCCAGCATCTCGCGCCGCTCCATCAGCGACCGCGCGAAATCCTCGCTCGTCATCACATCAATCGGAATGCTCACCGGCGACGCCACCACCGGACGCCGCCCCGGACGCGTCACCACCAGCGCCCGATCCTTCGCCTCCGTCACGAAGAGCAGCATCACCGCCTCATCCAGCGCGAACGAACCCCGCAGCAGGTCCGTGTCGTTGGCCGTCTTCATCACCATGGCCCGCAGCTCCGGAAACAGCGGGAACGCCATGTCCACCTGGTAATACGTGCGGTTCCCCTCCACCCGCCGGTACAAGAGCCCAATCGAACTCATGCGTTCCAGCTCCCGCTGGATCGCCCGAATCGGCAGGCCCGTCGCTGACTCGATCTGACGCTGGTAATACGCCCGCGTCGGATCCAGCATGAACACCCGCAGCACCTCCACCCGCGACCCGGAGGCCAGAAGTACAGACAGCGCCTTATAGCGCTGCTTCTGACTATATTCTGTAGTCAAAAGTGCCGAGCCGGGCATCTATACTCTCCAGGATGAACCCTATTATCTTCAGGCAAAGAACAGATCTCTGCCTATTGAGGCAGCTTCAGTATACAAAACGTAGTCAAAATGTCAAGAAGAAATACATGAACACTGCGCTTCTTGGCGTGATTCGGGACCCTCGTTTCCTGGTACACCCCTCCCCTGAATGCAGAATGAGAAAAGTGCTACCCCCTCGTTTCCCGAAAGGCCCCCGGGAATCCCTACTCTGCCCCCGGCACCCCCAACAGCTTCGCCAGCGCCTTCAAACCGGGAATCTCCCACCCGAAGAGCCCCGTGGCGACTGTGGCCGCGATCAGCATCAACAGGAGGCCCGTGACGGCCGCCGCCGTGTCCCGCACTCGTGTCCAGCGCATAATGGGTCTCTCCGCTACTGCGGCCGGGCGTCCTCGACGATCTTCATCAGCCGCTTGCCATACTCGACATAGCTGTCGTAGAGCCAATCCTCGCTGCCCGCCTTCTGGCCCGTGTGGATGACCGCCGCCAGATGCGGCTCAATCGAGAATCCCCCGTCATAGCCCCGCTTCAGCAGTTCCCCGACGATCTCCCGGACGTAGCCGTCGCCTTCCCCGCAGTACGTGTAGACCTCCTTGTCGTCCACGATCCGGGCATCCTTGATGTGCACATACACGATGCTGTCGTACACCGTCTGGAAGTAATCCCACGAATTCTGCCGGTAGGTCGGCGGATTGCCCGTATCGAAGACCACCTTCAGCGCGGGGCTGTTCACTTCGCCGAGGAGGATATTGCTGTTCTCCGCGGAGAGCCCGCCCCAGCCGCTGCAATTCTCGTGGGCCAGAATGATGCCGCCGTCTTCCGCCAGCTTCGCGAGCGTCTTCATCCGGCGAATCGCCTCGGCTCGCCATTCACTCTCGGGCACCGGGCTCTTCGGGTCGTTCGGATAGCTCATCACGCGGATGAAGCGCGTGCCGAAGCGGTGCATCCGCGGGATCGCCCGCTTCAGATCTTCGATGTCAATGTTCGGGTCGCACGTGATGGGACGCGCCCAGTTCGCGATGGCGCTGGCAAAGCACGACACGTTCATGCCCGCCCCGGCGACCTTCGCGTAGACCGCGTCGAACTGCTCGTCCGGGAGCTGCGTCAGGTTCGCGCCGTCCACCAGCCGCAATTCCAGGTATTTCCAGCCCAGCGCCTGATGCGCCTTGATCTGCACATCGATGGACTGGCCCGCTTCATCACTGATTCCCGAAAAGAACATGACCGCTTCCTCCTTCCTCGAAGATGCGTATTGTAGCGCAAACGTGTCGTGCTTTTCCCGCTGCTGAAACCTGCCACGCATGACGCCGGGTCCAAGAATCACTGCACCGCATGAGGCCGAAAACTGATTGTATGTGGGGATTCATTTCGCAAGCATCCGTTAAGGGGCGTTTCGTCAAACGCTGGGCGCTCCGCACCCTTCTGGCTGCGGCCGTTCTTGTGCTTGGCCTCGTCCTGCTCGTGCTTTGGCTTGGCCACCTCCATACGCCACCCCTCCTCGATGCCGCTTTGGCGAAGGGCATAACGTTCACCGCGCCCGAACGCCTCGTGCCTGGTCCGAAGATGCCGCCGGGGCTTTCCATACGGCGCTCGAACAACAACGTGGACCTCATCCGATTTGGCGGCGAGTATTACATGGCCTTCCGGACCGCGCCCACGCATTTCGCCTCGCGCGAGACCCGCCTCGCCGTGCTGCGCTCGCCGGACGGCGACCGCTGGCAGGAAGAGATGCAGGTCCATTTCTCCCGCGACCTGCGCGAGCCCCGCTTCTTCGCCTTCAAGGGCAAACTCTTCTTCTGCTTCTTCGACGGGGGCACCCAGCTTCTCAAGTTCGAGCCAAACCGCATTCACGTGTGCGAACGCGCCCCGGACGGCCGTTGGACCGAGCCCAGACCGGTGTTTCGCGAGAACTACGTCGTGTGGCGCGTAAAGACGCGCGGCGACACGGCGTACATGTCCGTGTATTACGGCCGCAACCTCTACGGCAAGGGCGACGAGGGCGAAGTCCGGCTCTTGCGTTCCACGGACGGCTACGACTGGGAACCCATCTCGGACGCGCCGCAGATCGCGGACGTGGGTGCGGAGGAAGGCGAATTCGAGTTTGACGCGGACGGCAATCTCGTCGCACTCGTGCGGGAGGAAGTGCACGGCGGCACCCTCGTCTGCACCGCGCCCAAGGAGGACCTGACGCGCTGGGAAACCCGCTTCACGCCGTACAAAGTGGATTCCGCCCTGCTGTTCCGCCGGGGAGAGGATTTTTACGTCCTCGGGCGGCGCAACGTGGCGGGCCCCTGCTGGCGCGGGCCTTCCTTTCTTCCGGAGAGCGTGCAGAACGCGTGGTCGCTCGTCACGTATTCGCTGACGCGCAAGCGCACGGCGCTCTACAAAGTGAATCGCGGGGAACGCACGCTGACGCCGCTCTTCGATCTGCCCTCGAAGGGGGACACGGCCTTCCCCGGCCTTGCGGCGCGCGACGAGCATTCCTACTGGCTCGTGAACTACAGCAGTCCCCTCGAGGGCCTGGACTGGCCCTGGGTTTTCGGCCAACTCCTCCGCAGCCATCTCTATCGGATGCAACTCTCCTTCGCGGAGCCCGCCCCGGTCCAATGAGGCGCTCCGGCCGCCGTCGCACCGCTCCGTGCACGGGCGCGGGCATCCGAAGAAATGCCGGTCCGCCGCTTGCTATAATGCGCGGCCATGGGCGAGCAATGGATGAAACTGAGCGACGTGAAGCCGCACCGCACGACGCCGATGCTGCGGCAATACCTGCAGGCCAAGGCGGAATGCGGGGATTCACTGCTCTTCTTCCGCATGGGGGACTTCTTCGAACTCTTCCTGGATGACGCCCTCGAAGCGGCGGAATTGCTCGGCCTAGCCCTGACCTCGCGCGACGGCGTGGACAAGGAGCAGCGCATCCCCATGTGCGGCGTGCCCGCGCGCGCCGTGGATGCGTACGTAGCCAAAGTGATCAAGGCGGGCCGCACGGTTACGCTTTGCGATCAAATCGAGGACCCGAAAGAGGCGAAGGGCATCGTGAAACGGGCTGTCGTGCGAACGATAACGCCCGGGACGGTGATGGAGGCGAACCTCCTCGATGACGCCGCGAACAACTATCTCGGCGCGCTCTTGTGCAACGACGCGGCGGGCGGCCTGGCCTTCGTCGACGTCAGCACGGGCGAATTCCTCGCGGCCCTGATCGAGGAGCGGCTCGAACAGACGCTCCTCGATGAGCTGACGCGCATGGCGCCGGTCGAGATCCTTGTCCCCGAGTCGCACGATCCCAGGCTGTTGCAGCGGCTGCAGACGCGATTCGGCCAGATCACGTTCACCGCGCGGCCGGACGAGGACTTCGAGGCCGCCACGGCGCGCAACCTGCTGCTGGATCTCTTCGACCTCGCCACGCTCAAGGGCGTGGGGCTCGAGGACGTTCCCGAGGCCGCGGGCTGCGCGGGGGCCCTGCTTGCCTACATCAAGGGAACGCAGCGGGAGGCCGCGCCGCGCCTGCAGTTGCCGCGGCGCTACAGCCCCGCCGGTTACGTGGTGCTCGACGGCAATACGCAGCGCAATCTCGAGCTGATAGAATCTCTTGCGGATCGATCGAAGCGCGGCACCCTGCTCGGCGTCCTCGATCGCACGCTCACGAGCATGGGCGCGCGCAAGCTGCGGCAATGGATCACCCATCCGCTCCTGTCGCCCGGCGACATTCACGCGCGCCTGAACGCGGTGGAGGAACTCTTTGACGGCAACGAGCGCCGCCTTCATCTGCGCGAGCTCTTGCGGGGCGTGGGCGACCTCGAGCGGCTGATGGGCCGCATCACGGCCAAGAGCGGCAATGCGCGCGACGTGCAGGCGCTGGGCCGATCGCTCGGACGCGTGCCGGAGCTGCGCGCGGCGCTCGCCGCCAGCGGCGCGGAACTCCTGCAGTCGCTGCACGCGGGCATGGACGAACTCACGGACGTCACCGGATGGATCGCCTCGGCCATCGTCGAGGAACCGCCGCTTACGATGACGGACGGCGGCATGATCCGGGACGGCTACAACGAGCAGCTCGATCATCTGCACGGGCTCGTGCGCGGCGGCCGCGACTGGATCGCCACGCTTCAGCAGGAGGAGCGGCAGCGCACCGGCATCAACACGCTGAAAGTCGGCTACAACAAGGTCTTCGGCTACTACATCGAAGTGAGCAACGCGAACACGCGCCTGATCCCGGAAGACTATCAGCGCAAGCAGACGCTCGTGAACGGCGAACGCTATATCACGCCCGCGCTGAAGGCACGCGAGGAGGAGATTCTCACGGCGCAGGAGCGCATGCAGACGCTCGAATATGAGCTGTTCTGTGCCCTGCGCGACCGCATCGCAAACGAAACCCGCCGCATTCAGCAAACGGCGGACGCCGTTGCCACGCTCGACGTGCTGCTTTCACTGGCGGAAATCGCCGTGACGAAGAACTTCTGCAAACCGGAGATTGACGGCTCGGGCGAGATCCGCATCCGCGACGGGCGGCACCCCGTCGTCGAGGGCCTCATGCCGCGCGGCGACTTCGTGCCGAATGACACCGTGCTCGATACGGCGGCGGGCTCCATGCAGATCGTGACCGGACCCAACATGGCCGGGAAGTCCACGTATCTCCGGCAGGTTGCGCTGATCACGCTCATGGCGCAAATGGGCAGCTTCGTGCCCGCGGCCGAGGCGCGCATCGGCGTTGTGGACCGCATCTTCACGCGCGTGGGGGCCTCGGACAACCTCGTGCGCGGCGAGAGCACGTTCATGGTCGAGATGATCGAGGCCGCGAACATCCTGAACTCGGCCACGGAGCGGAGCCTGCTCGTCCTCGATGAGATTGGGCGCGGCACGAGCACGTTCGACGGCATCAGCATCGCCTGGTCCGTGGCGGAGTACATCCACGATCGCGTTCACGCGAAGACCCTTTTCGCCACGCACTATCACGAACTCACCGACCTCGGCAACAAGCTCGAGCATGCGCGCAACGTCAACGTGGCCGTGCGCGAGTGGGGCGACAAGGTCGTCTTCCTTTACCGCATCGTGGACGGCGGCGCGGATCACAGCTACGGCATCCAGGTGGCCAAACTGGCCGGGCTGCCCCACGGCGTCATCACGCGCGCGCGGGAGATCCTGGAATCGCTCGAATCCGGCAACAGCGCGGCGGTCGGCCTGCCGCAGCAGATGTACCTCTTCGGGCCGGCGCCCTCCGCCGAGCCCAGCGCGGTCGAGAAGGAACTCGAGAAGGTCGATCCGGACGCGCTTTCGCCCAAGGAAGCCCACGACTTCCTCTATCATCTCAAGCACCTCGCGAACAAGCCGCGGAAGAAGTGACGCGACGCGTGGAACCGCCCATCACGAGAAAGCCGTGTCCGCCCGGGACATGGCTCTGCATTGCGCTGCTGGCCGCGGCCGTGGGCTGGGGCGCCTGGCTGCGCCTGGACGCTATCCGCGAGGAATCGGCGTGGTGCGACGAGGTGCTCACGCTCAATCATCTGCCCGCGCCCAGCCTCCCGGCCTTCCTGCACGGCGCTTTCGAAGAAGACCCCCGGCTCGCGCTTTCGCCGCTCTATTATGTGCTGGAATATGCGTGGTCCGCTGTCGCCGGGCCTTCGCTCGTGTCGATGCGCCTGCTGTCCGTCGCGCTGGGGCTCCTGTGCATCGTGCTGCTCTACGCCGTGGCCTGCCGGCTCTTTGAGCGCCGCACCGGCCTGCTGTCCGCGTTTCTGCTGGCCATGTCGCTTGTGCACGTCTACTACGCGCAGGAAGTGCGCTTCTATGCGCTGCTGTGCGCCTGCGCGCTCCTCTCCATGTGGGGCATGGCGGGAATTCTGGACGGCAAGGGCAGGGCGTGGTGGGTCCTGCATCTGCTCGGCAACGCCCTGCTCGTGTGGACGCACGCCTTCTCGCTGCTCTTCCTCGCGACGCAGGGCGCCTTCCTGCTCGTCTTCCGATGGCGTGAACGCGGGCTGCTGATCCGCTGGACCGCCGGCCACACGGCGATCGGTGCCGCCTTCGCCGCGTGGATGCTGCTCCTGGGCTATGATTTTCAGACGCACAGCCAGGCCTATGCCGACGTTCCGCCCACACTGCGGACCCTGGCCAATGCGATGCTCGTCTTCACGGGCGGGCGCTTTTCCAACCTCGACCCTTCGCCGTACATGCCACTCGGCATCTCACTCGACCGCTTCATTGCCGCAGTGACAATCGCGCTCGCGACGGCCGCCGTGCTCCGTCCCTTTTTCCGTAAGGACGCCACCGCCCGGAAAGTGTCCGGGTTGCTCCTGCTGTGGTGGCTGGGGCCGATGCTTGCCCTCTTCTCCGTATCGCTTTTGTGGCGGCCGTGCTTCTTCGAGCGCTATGTCCTCTACAGTTCTTTCCCCCTCTGCATCCTGTCCGCCGCGGCGATTGTGCAGCTCCCCCGGCGATGGCTGCGCTGCATGACGGCGGCGGCGCTGCTCCTCGCGCTGGCCTATCAGGGCCTGGCGTTGCCGCGCCCCTTCCGCGCCGACTATCAGTCCGCGGCGTGCATTATCGCAAGCGATCCCGGACCGGACAGAGTCGTGCACGCGCTCAAGCTCTTCAACGCCCTCGGGGTTCGCTACAGCAAGCCGGTTCCGCAGGATCGCATCGTTCAATTCGAGGGATTCGACGAACTCTGCGCAGCCACAGAGGCCGCCGCGCAGGCCGGGAAGACTGTCTGGGCCGTGTTCTATCGATGGGAGCGCACGGGAGAATTCGAGGCGCGCATGCGGGCCGCACGCCTGCGCTGTGAAGCGCACGCCTTCGGCGGCATGCCGGGCTTGAAGGCCTATCGCGTCAGCCAGTGACGTCCGGCGATGGAGGAGATGGGTGCGGGAGATTCATGGACACAATGGACGATATACGGGCGAAGAAGTCCATGGGGTCCATATCGTCCATCTCGTCCATCCGGTTAACCTATCCCGAAATTGGGGCGAATGCCGCGCTCGTACTGATCGCGGCGGCGGCGCGGAGACGGCCTATTGCCCAATTGCCGGGGACTACGGCTTCGCTGCCGGCCCGATCTCGAGTTCGTGCGTAAACGATGCGGATGCTCCTGGCGCCACGCTCACCGGCTTCGCCCAGAGTTCCACTTCGAGATCATTCAGATAATCCGGGTAGGCGTAGAGCCAGGCGTAATCGAGCGCGGCATCCTCGAAGCGCTGCGTGACCTGAAGCCCCTTCGTACCCGTAAGGGTCCAGGAGCCTTTGGGCGCACGTTCATCCAGATAATGCTCGCCTTCGCGGAGTCCGGCGACGATCGCCGGCATGGTCCGATCGACGACGGCCCCGGTCCGGTCGATGAAGTGCACGCCGGTCTTCGTGAGCTCGCCCAGATCCATTTCCGTGTGGCTGCGGAGGATTGCCTCGCGTGGTTTTTTGCCCGTGTTCGTGACGGTAACCGTGGTGCGCAGCACGGGCCGCTCCTCCAGCAGCGCCAATTCGCGGCGAATCTGCCATCCACCCGAATTGGCTTGAATAACCAGCCTCACCGGACTCTTCTCCACCACCTGATACTGATCGAAGAAGCCCGTCTGGCCCGTGTCGAAGAAGGAGCCGATGCGGTTCTCCTCGCCTCCCTGGAAGGGGAAGAAGAGGCACCGCGTGACGTTTGTCGCCGTGACGCATTGCCCGGAGGCGTTGTCCACGATCTGCAGGGCCCGGCCGCCGAGCATCGGCGCCACCTGAACCGTCATCGCGGCATTGCCGATTTTCTCGAGGGCCATCGGCATGGTGAACAGGAGATCCATCAGCATCATCTGATTCGGGTCGCCGCTCGCCTCGCGCAACGTCGGGAAATCGTGCCGCCGCATCCGTCCGACGAAGTCGATCACGTCGGACATGGGCGCGATCTCCCCCTGGAACGTCAGCCGGCCGGGTTCGATCACGTAGCCGTTCCGGGGGAACATGCCCGCGTAGCCCAACGGCATCCGCGCCACGCGCACGCGTTCGAGCAGTTCGGCGTCCTCTTTCACGGCGGCCTCGGCCCGGTCGAAGCACGCCTTGGCCTCCTGCATGACCTCGTCCGTCAGATAACCCTGGGCGGGGTTCGTGTACAGGTGCATGTGGATGTTGTCGTTGGCCACTTTGTCGTGGAGCAAACGGAGGTATTCCTGGATCGGGCCGGCCGCGGCCCCGTAGTACCCTTCGAGGAAGTCCTTCTGAATGGCCTCAGGGTCTTCGTCCGGATTCCACAGGAGTTTCATTCCGTAATACGGGCGAAGGAGATAGAATTCGCCGCCGTTTGAGCCATTGCCCTGCAAGTAGATGCCCTCGACCCCGATGTCCCGGTAGAAGCGCATGTCGGCGGCCATG
>CAILVY010000327.1 GCA_903837785.1 Candidatus Hydrogenedentota bacterium | reverse complement strand
AGACACGCCAAGCCAAGTTCGCTCTTCCGACTGTTGGGACCAATCGACGCATCGGTCCAAGCGGACGGTATCGATGAGAAGGGCGGCTATATCGGGCCACGCCTGTGCAAGGACCTGTCTTTGGCCGCCAGCCGCGAGTCGTTCCTCAAAGGCCGGAGGCAGCGGCAGACCATCCAAGCCAGGATAGGTCACTTCAATCAGGCCGACGGCTTCAACGGACACCCGCTTCTTGATGGGATGGTCGAGTTCTCGGGCTACGAGAGCTTCGCCGCGGCGCTGGCTGTTGCGGGCGTTCTTTTGCCAGTCACTTTGGCCGTAAGTGTGTGCGATATGCCGGTCGGCTGATTCGCGGTCCAGGATCTGCGCAATTTCGGGCCGGAAAACAACGTCCTTGGCAAAATCCCGAAACGGCGTTCCGACAGTTATTTCGTGCAGCTTTCTTTCCGCTTCACCAAGGTCTGTTTCGAGGGTGCGTCTGAGGTTCGGAGTGCTGACAGAACGTAGTTTCTCTCGGATCGAGTTGCACGTGTCTTCATAGTAACGCCGGGTTTCGACATCGTCTGGCATCTCAGTTGCCGTTCGGGCAATGGCCGCACGAACGACTTGAATCTCGTGCTGGAGGGTTAGGAGCGGCCCCAGCTTGGCTGCTGATGCGCGCGAATCGCTAAAGCAAAGCAACCGTCGGCCCTCGGCGGGCGTCCAGTGACGCCTATCGCCATCAAGGGCGGGCAGGTCGCACAGAATGGTTTCGGCGACAACCGACAGGGCAAAGCCTCTGCCGCCGTGGAGCGGCTTACACGTGTCTTCCCGCCCGGACAGGTCAATGTCCTCGGAGTCGATGGTCCAAGTCGCCTTGCACACCGGACAGCATTGAGGGCCGTCTTCCTCAGCACTAAGACAGGGCGCTTTCCACAGCAGCGTGCCGCCTCCACCGTAACCGCTCATCTTACCGCTCTCCGAATCCACCCAGCATTCCTCCGCGGGCACATTGAGAGGCTTCGCCAGCAAGTAGAAGGTGCGCATGGACGGCTTGGGTGCAAGGTATCCGGGTTCCAGGCAAGAAGTGTCTTGGTCCTCGTGAGCAGCCAATGCCCACTCGCCACAGTTGTCGCACCGGTGAACCGGCAACAAGACGTGATTGCAGTGACGGCAGCGGTCCGCATGCGCCTGAATAGAGCCAAGGCTGGCAACTCTCAAAGAGCCGCTGCAGTTCGGATTCAGACAAATAGAAATGCCTTCGGGGGCGCGTACGAGAAGATGCAGACGATGCGGAACAAGGGGAAGATCGCTCGCGTTCAGTCGCGCGACCGCGCAAAGCCGTAGCAGACGAACGGCGGCGGACCTGGCTTCGCGCCGGTCATCGTTCGGAAAGAGCCTCTCGGCGAGGTGGGTCAGGCTGATAACGTTTCCCTTTTCCTGGGCAAGAATCTGGGCCATGGTACGGATCAACGGGGCCCTGCAAAGCACCGAATGAAGGAAGCACGCCGGAGTTCCCGAATGGGCCGTGCGCGCTTCCTGAACGGCGGCGGGGTCCACAAGAGGTGAAACGGTGAGTTCAAGTGCTGCGACCGTATCGGGAGCATCCGTCTTGAGTTCGTTTTCCGCTATCAGGGTTGCGGTATCCATGTCGGGCAATAACGTAATGTCCCTGGCGCTTGGAACTCGCGATGGCGCGGATTCCTGATTTCCGAGATCGAGGTCGGCGTGTCGTCCCCGAATGATGTCCACGGTCTCGCGGTCGACGGAGAACAGGTCGGCGGCGAACTTCAGAAGGTCATCGTCATCGCCGCCCAACGTGGCGGAGGTGGCGATTTTGAGGATGCGAGTCGGGGGAACACCGCAGCGCTGGGCAACGCGGCGCAAGAGCAGAGTGATCTCCGCGGCCAACGTGCCCGAGTAGAGATGGGCTTCATCGAGAATGATGCAGCGCAGATCCGGACCGAAGAAGCAGGCGTCTTGAGGTCGGCAAAGCATGTATTCCAGCATGCAGTAGTTCGTGATGACAATGTCGGGCACCGGTCCCCGTTGATCCGCATGGAGCACTTCACCCTTGTTCGTTTCAAGACCACGCGCCTCCTGCCTGGTACGCCGCCGACACTGCTTCCACTGGGGCTCGCCAAGTCGATTAGCCCTGTCGGCATTCTCCGGGGTTTCTCCGGTGAAATGAAAAAGGGACAAACGGCTCTGATCTTGCAGCCAGTTGTATAGTCGGTCTACCTGATCGGCCACCAGCGCATTCATGGGGTAGAGAATCAAGGCGCGCATGCCGCCATTCTGGACACGTTTCGGCGCGTTCCAAAGGTCCGCAAGCATGGGAAGAAGGAAGGCCTCTGTCTTGCCTAGCCCCGTTCCGGCGGTGACAACGAGAGCGGGACGCGCGCTTACCTCTTTCGAACGGGAAACGGCTCGCACGGTCCCCGATTGATGATTGAAGAGCGGTCTATCGGCAGGAAACATGCCTGATTTCGCTATGTGATCCCGGAGCCCCGCGGGAAACACCCTTTCTTCTGCGAGCGAGTCGAGCGTGTCATGTGTCTTTAGTCCGGGGAAGGCCCCCTCGACCCAGAGTTCGCTTACCAGTTCGGCGTCACGTCCGGCGTCCTGGCCCCAGAGTCCGCGGCACGTCTCGGCGAAAGCTCCATCCCGGACGTAATTCTCTGAAACAGCGAGATCGACGAGACGCTCGCGAAGATGTTCCGCCGTCTTGAGCGCATCAACATGCGGCATGGGTTTTTCTCCCGTATTCAGGCTTTCGCCAAGACACGTTTGATGAGACTACAACCGAGGTACTTCCTGCCCTGCAACGTCCGCCCCAAGGCGAGAAATGTCAGGTTGGCGCTCGAAGTGGGGTCGACCTTGGTGCCACTGACCCAAGCGTTGAAGGCGTCTTCGATGCCGCCAGTCTCGACGCCGGCATCGTGCGCACTCCTGTCTCTGCATTCCCGCAAGCGCCTTCCAAGCAAGTTTTCAGGTGAGTTCGGTGCGACTCCGAGTTGTTCCTGGAGAAAAAGGGTGCGAATAGCACCGCACTTGTGGGGGCATTGCTTTAGGCATTTCTTGGCGAGTTGATGGAAAAGCCCCAGAGACAGATGCATGAACAAGCCGAACCGTTTTACGCACGCCTCCGGCTTGTCGGACTTGGCACACCGGGACACGGCGTCGAAGCATTCGCCGCAACTGGGGATAGCAAACCTGTGTTCCCATAACAAGCTTCTTGGTACAAGAGAAGTATCTTCACTCGGATTGAAGTAGAGGCCCGTGGGAAGGCCAGCGTTGTTGCGCCAGGCGTTGAGGAGTTTGACGGGAGACTGTTTACAGCGCTCACGCGTCGCCTGGAACTTCGTTTCGTCGAGAATTGGCGCTCGAAACCACCTCAAACAGGCAAAATCTGTGACATTTGGTTCGACTTGGGTGAAGAACGCCTCGATACGTTCTAGATCCCACCAGGCACCGGAAAGGAGCCCCTTGAAGGCAAGACCCACCGCCAGCGGTACCTCGCCACTCTCTGTATCAAGCAGCCAAGTCCGCTTCGTGGATTTCGGGGAAGCAGATAGAACACGGATCCCGGTGCGATTTTTGGGGGCGTCTCGAAGCCAAAGGACAACCGCACGGTCGGTATCGTTCGGGTCGATTTCTTTCAGTAGGCAAAGCTGGGCGGGCTTGCCCATCATAGAGTGGACAAATACGCGGACGGGACCGGCATCGTAGCATCGGACATCGAACTCGTGCCGCTCTTCTTCATTCAGGCCCGTAAGAGCGCCTCCAAGACCTTTCAGGTATCTGAGGCTGACTCTGCCGGTGGCAACGTACTGAACCTTCTCCAGCGATTCCAGAAGTTGGCAGGTTCTGGAGGCATTTGGGAGGTAGACCCGCAGGGAATGGGATTCTTCTCCTCTATTCAGGACGGATCCTGCCTTGACCGTTTGCAGGGTGTACAGGTCCTTCTCTTCCCGAAGCAATGCGAGCCCCTTGACGGCGAACGCTGTCCGGGGTCTGGCAGTATGGGATCGCTCACCGGCGCGAAATCGGATGTAGGCCTGTATTCACTTCGCGGCCAAGTCGGGTGTCAAGGAAACGGATTTCGTGGTGCGCCACGAGCCTCCAGCGTGCCTAACCAAATCATGCGTCTTCTGCCCGAGGAGCAGGCGGACCTCACTAGCGTCATGAGGAAGGCCGTCGATATGGAGTTCTGTGCGATCGTCGAGACAGTAGATTCGTCCTGGTGGTGTTTGAAGGAGAACTGAATACACTGGATCTGGCTCGCGCGGAGAGCGGACCGGCTGCCACAAAACGAAATCGCTAAACTGTAGCGCGATGTTTTCATTCAGCGGCGAGGGAAGCCGGAAGACGACTCGGGAAGCAGTCTGAAATCGGCCGATCGGTTCGCATCCTGTGAGAACGCATCCTTTGCCACAAACGAGGGCGTAGTTGCGGTTCGAGTGAAGTCGAATTTCAGGCTGAAAGAGGCCGGAGTCGTCAAGATTGAAGACAAGGATGTCTTCGGACAGACCGCAATCAGCGAAATCCCACGAGAAAAGGATGTCCCCGGCCCCGGAGCACACGGTCAGGGTATGAGGCCTGAGATTGGGTTGTTTGGCCTGCGTTTCCTGTTCGGCGGCGAGCCATTGGCTTCCGCTCCAAGAACCGTTGCTTTGTAGCCGCCATTGGCAGATGCGCCTTCCGTCAACGTGAAAAGTGAGCTCGTTCGTGTCCGATGTTTCGAGTTCCTGAAGGATCCCTTCGCGGTCTAACTCGAAGCGAAGGCGCGGCTCCTTTCCGGGCGGCCAATCAAGAAGGACGCGCACAATCGGGTTGAATCCCTCGCTCGAACTATCGTTACTTTGCCCGGAAATAGAAACACCGTTCCGGTCCCCATAGCCGAGTTCTATCTTCTCTCTTGCCTTCTTGAGCAGTAGCGGGCCCCAATCGGGCAGGACCCAAGGGGAATTCCGAAGAACAAGCAGAGCCTGCTCCTCATCAATGTCCCCGCGGCGGTATTGTATGAGCGCTTTCCAAAGCGAGAGAAATGTCTTGGACTCAAGGTCAGCGCCGCCAAGTTGGCCGATTAAATAATCTACTGAATGGGGGCGTCCGTAACCGGCGAGCCACTCAGGTAGCCGGTTTCTTACTCCCGACAGCGTGAAGCCAAATTGGAGCTTGATGGTGCTGAACCATTGCTGCACCCCTTCCTGGTCAATGACATTTCGTAGGTTGAGCGCTCGGACGCCGTCAGCGATTCCCTCGGTCATGTCCACTGTTGGTTGCCCGTTGGCGGGGTAGAACATCCAAGACCAGAGCGCTGAAGAACGCGGAAGAAGTCCACCTATCTTCGGCCAAACAGAATCTTCGCGGCTTTCCCGACGGCAGACCTCGGCTCCGAGGACCACAAGGATGGCTCCAAGCATTGTCCGCTTCTTACCCCAAGCCGAGGAACCTATTCTCAGGTGAACATTCCGAAACCAGTCTCGGAACCACTGGACTTCCGCCTCGGTCAACTGAAGTTCAGCTCCCGACCACGGGCGAGCAAATTCAACAGCTTTGTCCTGCAAGCCGTTGAACACTTGCTCGATGTCCGCCTCTAACGGAAGCCGGTCCCACACCGCGTTTCTCCTTTAGAGTTCTCTAGAAGAATCATCACATCGAATAGAGTATCTATATTGCGAAGCCCGCCGCAATTTCCCGAATGGCTGCTTCCTGCGTTGGACCGACTGTGGATGCTGCTTTCAGCATACCACGCCTGATATCGTCTGCGTCAGCCTACCCGCGTAAGACCCGGATTCATATTCTAAGTGCAACGGTTTGTTGCGGAGGGGGTCAGTAGCCTTTTTCCGTCGGAGCCGTCCGTCGCTCACTTGTGAGCGGCGACGGACGAGCGACAGAGGGAAAAGGCGGCCTT
>CAILVY010000326.1 GCA_903837785.1 Candidatus Hydrogenedentota bacterium | reverse complement strand
CCCCGCGTGCGGGGGGGAGTGGGCGTCTTTACCCCTCGGCTTTATCATTCACCCCCCCGCGTGCGGGGGGGAGTGGGTGTCTTTACCCCTCGGCTTTATCATTCACCCCCCCGCGTGCGGGGGGGCAGGGGGGGTAAGCCATGCCTGCCTTGCCGTGGAGGGCGCGCGCTAATGGCCGAATCACCCCAGAAGATGACGCGCGAAGAACAAGCCCGGGTCGAGGTCGGCTACACAACCGTGTCCCCCGCGCTGGCGTCTTTCCTCGTCTTCTTCTTTCTGGCGGTGATGCTGCTCGTGCCCCTGACGGAACAGGCCTGCGATGCGGTGCAGAAGGGCGGTGCGCCGAACGTGGCGAACCTGTCCGGCTTCCTCCCGTCCACGCAGGATGTTTCAGAGGCATTCTCGACCCGCGGTGTCTGGGGCGGCCTGGGATTCATCAACGCCCATGTGCTGCGCGAGATCAAGCGCTATGACGATGCCCTGAAGGAGGAGTCTGTGCTGGCGGAGCGCCTGATCCCGCCGATGCAGAGCCTCATGATTGGGCACCTGGATGCCGGGAATGAAAACGCCTATTGCGGCCGGGACGGATGGCTGTTCTATCGCCCGGGCATTGATGCGCTGACGGGGCCGGGTTTCCTGACGCCGAAGACGCTGGCACGGCGCGCGCGCCTGGGTGACGAAACGCATGCGCCCCCGCAGCCCGACCCGGTGAAGGCCATCGTGGAGTTCCGGGATCAACTTGCGGCCCGCGGCATTGCACTGGTCGTTCTGCCGGCCCCGGACAAGGCTGCGATTTACCCGGAGAAACTGTCGCGGCACTATGACGGCCGCCAGATCATAAAGAACCCTTCCTACGACGAGTTTGTGCGGCGGCTCGATGAAGCCGGGGTGTTGCTCTGCGACACGGCGCCCGCGGTGATGGCCTCAAAACGTCCCGACGCTCCGGCATTCCTTGCCACGGACACGCATTGGACGCCGCAGGGGATGGCTGCAGCCGCGCAGGAACTTGCCCGTTTCATTCGCGAACATGTGCCGCTCCCGGCCGGCGGCACGGCCCGTTTTGTCCGCGAAAACAAGAGTGTCGAGAACCTGGGCGATATTGCCGTGATGCTGAAGTTGCCGGAAAACCAGACGTTCTATCGTCCGGAGACGGCGGTACTGGACGTGGTGCATCTCCCCGACGGCGGCAAATGGAAAGCCGATCCCAACGCGGACATCCTCTTTCTCGGCGACAGTTTCGCGAACATCTTCTCGCTGGGCGGCATGGGCTGGGGGGAAAGCGCGGGACTCGTCGAACACGTGAGCGCCTTGCTTGAACGGCCCGTGGACACGATGCTGATCAACGACAACGGAGCGCATGCCACGCGCCGCCAACTGAGCCGGGAACTGGGCGGCGGCAAGAATCGGCTGGCGGGCAAGAAGCTCGTGATCTGGGAATTCGCCGCACGCGAATTGGCCGTGGGCGACTGGAAACTCGGCCTGGATCTTGCCGTCCCGAAAGTGGCGCCGTCGCCACAGCCCGCCGCCATAACCGGGGAGATTCAGGCCACGCTGGGCATGATCAGCCGTCCGCCGAAGCCGGGCAGCGTGCCCTACAAAGACTGCATCATCGCCATGCAACTGACGACGATCGCGCCGGGGGATATCAAAGAGGCCGTCGCGTACGCCTGGGGCATGCGCGACAATGCCTGGACTCCCGCGGCGGGGCTGGAAACCGGCGCCGCCCTCACCCTGAAGTTAAGACCGTGGACTGAAGCGGAGAAGGATTTTGGCAGTTTCAACCGCGTGGAACTGGACGGCGAGCGCTTCCTGCGCCTGCCCACGTTTTGGGCGGAACTGGAGGGCGAACTCGCCGCGCCGTCCGCTCCCGCGGCGTCAGGTCCCGCGCCGTCCGCGCCGCCGGCGCCCGTCTCCACGGAGGACCCGTTTCTGAAAGCGCTGGCTGGCCAGGTCGCCGCGTTGGAGGCCGTCCCGTCCTCCGTACTCCAGGGAAGCGAGGGCTGGCTGTTCTTTGGCCCGGAACTGCGCAGCATGTCCGTCGGGCCGTTTTGGGGAGAGCAGGCGCGCCTGGCGAGCCGGGCTGAGAATCCGGACTACGCCGACCCGCTGCCCGCCATCACGGATTTCCATGAACAGCTCGCCCGCGCAAACATCGAGCTGTTGATAGTGCCGGTTCCCGCGAAAGCGACAATCTATCCGGATATGATCCCCGGGCTGCAGGACGCACAAGGCATCCGGATGGATACGGCTCAGAAGGCTTTCTTCGCCTTATTGGCCCACAGGGGCATCCAGGTGCTGGACCTGGTCCCCGAATTCATGGCCCGCCGCGCGGCCGCAGAGGGCGCCGTGTTCTGCCGGCAGGATTCCCATTGGAGCGGGCGCGGCTGCGAACTCGCGGCGAAGCTGATCGCCGAGCGCATCCAGGGCCGGCCGTGGCTCAAGGAGCGGGCACGCACGGCCTTCGAGAGCGAGGTGAGGACCGTGGAAATCGCCGGCGATCTCTGGCAGGCGCTCGGGGACCCGGCTCTGCCGAAGGAGCAGCTTCCACTGCGCTTTGTGGGAACGCGGGAGGGAAGCGAACTCAAGCCGGCGGCATCGTCGCGCAACAGCCCCATCCTCCTTCTGGGCGACAGCCACAACCTGATCTTCAGTGCGGGCAGCGACATGCTGGCGACGGGCGCGGGACTTCCCGATCAACTCGCGCGGGAACTCGGCTTCCCGGTGGACCTCGTGGCCGTGCGCGGAAGCGGCGCCACCCCGGCGCGCATGAATCTGGTGCGGCGCGGCGACAACCTGTCGGGAAAGCAACTCGTTATCTGGTGCTTCAGCGTGCGAGAATTTACCGAGAGCCCCGGCGGCTGGAGAAAGCTGCCGGTCATCAAGTAACCCGTGGAACTCACGCTTCGCTATGAACATACGTTTTCTCACAGCGCACCTGACACGCGACCTGCGCGAAATCGTGCACCGGGCCCGGCACAACGGCGCGGCCTCGGCCTGGACATGCGCCAGGACGCATGCCGCGAACGCCCTCCTTCTGGCTATGGCGAAATTCCACCGGGCCCCGCGTGTGTGGTGCCCCTGCTGCGGTTGGGCCGGATATGCCTTCCGGGCCGTCGATGCGGAGGCGTGCGTGTTGTACAACTCGGAGTGTCCGCAGTGCGTTTCCCATGAACGGCACCGGATGACCCACCTCTTTCTTACGGCGCGGCCGCCGGCTTTCCTGAAGGATGGGAAGCGGGTCCTGCACTTCGCGCCCGAGCGCCATCTTCGGGGGTTCCTTGACGGACCGGGGGCGCTGCGCTGCGTGAGCGCGGACCTGGCGCCGGAAAAGCTGCGGCTCGTCGGCGGCCCGGCATTCCGCACGGACATCCAATGCCTTCCGCTTCCGGATGCAACGTGGGACGGGCTCGTCTGCATCCACGTCCTGGAGCATGTCGATGATGACCGGAGAGCCGTAGACGAATTGCGCCGGATCCTGAAGCCGGGCGGCCAGGCCCTGATCATGGTCCCCTTCGGCATGCATCTGGAGCGCACGGCGGAATACGGCCGCGGTCATGAGATCATGTTCGGGCATGTGCGCGACTATTCTCCCCGCGATTTCTCGGAACGGCTCGGCGGATTTCATTTTGAAGAAATCCGGCCCTCTGCGTTGTTTACCCGGGAAGAACAACGCAGATACGGCATTCCGGACAGCGAAATCATCTATTTGTGCACGAAGTGATGCGAACCGGCGCCGTATCCGAAAGGAGCCTGCCGTGGGAAAAACCGTCGCCGTTCTGGGCGCTTCAGGCGACCGCAGGAAATATGGGAACAAGGCGGTGCGCGCGTTCCGGCAGGAAGGCTGGACCGTCTATCCCGTGAACGCGAAAGCGGACGAAATCGAGGGGCTGAAGTGCTATCACACGCTTGCGGAGACACCCGGGCCCGTGGACCGCATCTCCGTGTATCTTCCACCCGCCCTCGGCAGGCAGTTGTTGCCGGAGATCGCCCGGAAAGGCGCACGCGAGGTCTTCTTCAATCCCGGTTCGGAAGACAAGGAGCTGGTTGAACAGGCGCAGACACTCGGGATTCGCCCCATCCTCGCGTGCAGCGTCCTCAGCATCGGACGGCATCCCGAGGAATACCCGGACGAGTAAGGCGGCCCGTGTCTACTCGTCGTAGACCCTGGCGCCGGCGCGCAGCGCCTCGCGGACGCGCTGTTCACATTGCTGGCGCTGCACGTAACGCTGTTCGCGCGCGGCGTCAAGCCCCTCCAACACGAAGCCGGGCGAATCCACATCGGGATGCTGTTCGAGCACGGCCCGGCCGGCGCGGATGATTTCCAGCGCTTCGTCATAGTGTTTGGAGGAACGCTCGCGCAGCTTCTTCATGCACGGGCTCAACTCCGGCCGGTCGAAGTTGACTTGCGCGCCGGTGTTCTTCGCCCAGTCCGCAAGTTCGTTGAGCGGGATGTCCGTAATCTTGCCCAGCCGCTGCACCTGTTCCGGAGTCAGCGGGCAACGCCCGGAAAGGTTGTTGGGAAACGCGCTCGCGTATTCCGGGTAGTACGGAGCGTTGATGTCGATCCACGTGATGATGCGGTCGAAGCTCTCGGGATCGAGCTGCACGTCCTTGTGCCCGTTCTTGATCACCGCCACGAAACTGCTCGCGTTCGAGCCCCAGCCATAGGCGGGCTGCGTTTCGGCCGGGCCCGCGCCGATGGCCTGAAGCCAGCCGCCGCGCCACAGCGCGGCATAGGAGACGTTGAACGTCATCGTGCGGTCGCCGCAAAGGTTCAGCTTCTCGCCCGCGGGTTGATCGTAGTCATGGCACTGCACGCAGTGCGTGTCAAAGACCGGCTGCACCTCCGTGCGGTAATTGAACGCGCGCGCGGGCCCATGCCAACCCTCCAGCGCGCTCGGCGCCCGGCGCAAGGCGAGAGGCACCCTGGAAGCCGCGGGCGGCGCCGTGCGCCGGTTCTCGTGGCAGCCGGTGCAGCCCTGGCGCTCGCCCGGCTGCACCAGCGTGCCGCTCCGCATGGACTGAATCATCATTCCGTTTTCGTCGAGGAGCTGGAAGTACACGAACTTCTCCGCGGGCACGCGGAAGTAGGCGGATCCGTCTTCCTCGACGGGCACAGTGCCGAGAATGCGCTTGTTGCTGAAGTCGTGCCAGTTCATCGCGGGCGCCTCTTGCCCCTGGCCGTTCCAGGAGGTCTGGGTCCAGTACCGCTTCTCGGGCGATTCGATCACGCGCAAAGATCTCACCGCGCCGCGCTCAACCCCCTCCATGTGCGTGCCGGCGTAGACATCCGCGACGTAGAAGACGCCTTCTGCGTCCTCGAAATTCCGGCGCGACGGCAGGACGGGCGGGCGCGGATGCGGCGCGAGCGGCATGGGCTCGAAGCAGCCCGGGGACTCTTCGTGCAGCACGGCGGCATCCCCCGCGCGATCCAGCAGGCAGATGGCCATTTCCTCGCCGCGTCCCGTGCCGCGGGAACAGAGGAAGTAGCGTTCGTTCAGCGGATAGGGATCCTCGAACTTCGGTTCCACCTGCTTGTACGTATCGAAATCGCCCTGCCCGACCAGGTCGATTGCAGAACGGGGCCAGGTGCGCACGACGGGGGCGCGCCCATCGAGGCCGAGGCGGCGATCGATGATCGCGATGGCGCCCCAGGGCCGGTCGTGGCACGACGAGAAGGTGCAGAGCAGCTCCTCCGTGCCGGGGATGGCCCGGCCTTCGAGCACCGCGCCCGGGGAGTTCGTGTTGTTGCCCCAGTACACCGCATGCCCGGAGCCGTCGGGATAAACCGTCCACAGGCCCTGTGCATCGCCGAAATTGCGGTCCACGTATTCCCAGCGATCGTAGAGGATGCGCCCGTCGGGCAGAAGCGACGCGTGCCCCTCGAAGAGCGTGCTCTTTCCGATCTGCCGGATGTTGGCGCCGTCGCCGTCCATGCGGAAGAGGTTCGCCATGATGTGGCGGTTGCACATGCAGTACTTGGGTTCGCGCGTGGAGGAGAACAGGATGCCGCCGTCCGGCAAATAGAGGGGGTCGATGTCCGTGATGCCTTCGGCGCGCGTCAATTGCCGAAGTCCGGAACCATCCGCGTTGATTTCGTAGAGGTGGTAGCCGTCCGCCGCATTCTTCCGCATCGAGAAGAGAATGCGATTTCCGTCGAAGTGCACGTCCGGGTCCCGGATGATTCCCTGCGGCGACTCAAGCAGCGTCCGGACCTCGCCCGTGGCAAGGTTGATCGTCTTCAACGCGCTGCCGCCCTCGAAACTGGCCTCGTTGATCTCGCCCTTCTGGAACATTGTCTCCGTGTTGTGGTGGTCGGGCTTGTATTGCCTGCGCGCCACGTACAGGATCGGATTCTCCCTGAGCAGCGCTTCGTCCACGGGCGGGGCTGAAAACGCGGCCGGCGCCGTCACGATCAGGAGAGTCAAGGGCAGAAGTCGTCGAATCATGCTGTTGGCCTCGTCGAGTGGGCGCATTATACGGCAGGCGCCGGCGTAAAGCCACGGGGGGCGAAGCGGCGGCGCCGGAAGCCGCGCGTCATGTGGGCAGTCCATATTCCGCGACTTTCCGGTACAGGGTGCTTCGGCCGATCTTCAGGAGATCGGCGGCCGCGGGGATGTTCCCCTTGCAGATCTGCACGGCCCGGAGGATGTGCTCGCGCTCGATGTCTTCCATCGAGGGAAAGGGCGCATCGCCCGGGGCGTGCGCCCGTTCGAGGGCGAGGTCCGCGGGAAGTATGCGGGTGGCCTTCGCGACGACGGCGGCCCGCTCAATGACATTGCGGAGTTCGCGCACATTGCCGGGCCATGAGCGGTCCTGCAGCGCCTTGATGGCCGCGGGATCAAAACTCTCAACCAGGCAGCGGAAGCGCGCGCGGGCCTCGTTGAGGAAGTAGTCTGCGAGCACGGGGATGTCCGCACGGCGCTCGCGCAGGGGCGGAATGTGAATCTCGAAGGCATTGAGGCGGTGATAGAGGTCGCGGCGGAACCGGTTCGCCGCCACTTCATTGTTGAGGTCCTTGTTCGTGGCGGAAATGACGCGCACCTGCACCCGGATGTCCGTGCGCCCGCCCAGGCGGCGGAATGTGCCCGTCTCGATGGCGCGCAGCAGGCGCGCCTGATTATGCAGGCTGAGGTCGCCCACCTCGTCCAGGAAGAGCGTGCCGCCGTCGCATTCCTCGAAGAGCCCGATCTTGTCCGCGTGCGCCCCGGTATAGGCCCCGCGCTCGTGCCCGAAGAGTTCGCTCTCGAACAACTCGTCGGGAATGGCCGCGCAGTTGACGATCGTGAGCGGCTTGTCGGCGCGTTCCGAGAGATCGTGAATCATGCGGGCAACGAGTTCTTTTCCGGTGCCGGTCTCGCCCTGGATCAGGACGTTGAGATCGCTCCGGGCGCACATGCGGGCGAGCGTGCGCACCCGTGTGACGGCGCGGCCGGCGCCGATGATGCGGCCCGCGTGCGGCGCGCCGGCGATCAGGCGCTGGTTCTCGCGCTCGAGCTGTTCGAGGCGCTCCACTGCCTTCAAATAGGGCGCCGACGCATGGGCGAGCGCCAGCAGGTACTCCAGGTCATTTTCATCGTAGATCCGCTTGGGCGTGTCCGCCTGGAGCACGACCGCGCCAACCGTCTCCTTCCCGAGGGCCATCGGCGCAATCATCGTCGTACGCACGCCCATCAAGCCCTCATGCTCCCAGCGCTCGGGAAAGAGAATGCCCTTCGCCCCGTGCAGCGCCCGCGACACGATCTCGTTGAGCGCGGCGTTCGACGCGAAGGCGGCCGCATCCTCCGCGGGATACACCAGCGGCATTTCGTCCCCGTCCTGCCGCAGCACAATCCAGTACGCTTCGGGAGTGAAGCGTTCCGCCACAAGGCGGATGAGCGTCGCGGTGAGTGCCATCACCGTCTCACAGCGGCTGAGCGCACGGCCCAGATTGAAGAGCGTCGCCAGGTCCTCGGCGGTGCGCGGCTTGCCCTCGGCAAACAGGCTCTCGCCATCCTGATCGAGAAAGGTCGGTTCGCCAATGCGCAAGGCGTGCGTGGCGCCGGCCGCGGTCCGGCCCGCGATGCTGCCGCCGGCATCGCGCAGGGCGGTCACCAGGAAGATGGCGCCGCCCACCGCGATCTCATCGCCCATTCGCAGGCCCACGCGCTTGACCGGCTGCCCGTTCACGAACGTCGCATTGCTGCTGCCCAGGTCCGCCACCACGGCCGCCCCGTTCTCCAGGAGTATCTCGCAGTGACGCCGGGATACGATGGGGTCGTTGATGGCAATATCGCACGCGAGGTCGCGGCCCATCACCAACGGCTGCTCGCCGATGATCCATGCGGCCCCCTTGTACGGACCCGTACGGGCAGTGAGCTGAAACATGCGCGGACCCTTTCTCCCGGATTCGGGACGCGGTGCGATGGCTGACACGGGCGCGGTGGGCGTATCCGGCACGCCCCGCCCACGGTTCATACGTATCCTAGCATGACTGTCTCAATTTGGGAATAGGGACGTTCTCATTTTGGGAACGGAGCGCGGGCCTCCGGGACCGGGACGGCTCCCCGATCGCGTTGTGCCGCCGGAAGTCCTTGTGCAGACGTCACTTCTCTGGCGAAACCCACCGCGAACCGGTTCTGGCATGAGAGTTGCTATTATACCAAGTGCTACGCGACAAGCTTCCGTGCATGCGCGAGCAGACAGTCGAAGAGACGCTCTTGGGAAGGTACCTTCAGGGCTGGTGTTGGGGCCGGAAATCAGGCTTCATTGGCCCCTTGGCTCGCTGGTTGGACAGCCGTCCCCAGCACCAGCCGCTGGAAGAAGCCTTCGACTACGTCCAATCCCGTCGGCGGATTTGTCCCGAATTGGGACTGCGCCGCGGAGCCATCAGTTTGCAGCTCCGGTGAGGCGGTGGGTTTCGCAGAGGATCGACCCACCGATAACTGAAGCGGAGTGAGCGCCGTGGAGAGTTGTGACCCCCCTCTCCACGGCGCACCCGTTTTTTCCGGGGGACGCAGACAGAGCATTCCGGAGCGGGGAAAGGCCTTTCCCTAGGCGCCGGTCCGCCGCCATGCCCCGTCAAACACGTGGCGGCACAGGTCGAAGCGGTCTTCTGAGACCTGAATCTCCGTGAACATGCCGCGGCGTTTGGCGCCGGAACGTTCGAAGAACAGGGCGTCCGTGGTGGCATGCCAGAGCCCGGGGTACTGCGGATCCTGGACGTAGCTGGCGCGGTGCACATGTCCGGCAATGTGGAGAATCGTGCGTCCGGACCCCCCCAGCGCCTGCCGGAGCGCTTCGGCGTTCCGCAGCCGCCGGAGTGGCGGCGTCTCGTAGCCCGGGGCCTCGGGCAAGAGGGGATAGTGCGCCCCCACGAGCACCGGGCCCGGCGGACAAGCCGACAGCAGTTCGGCGGTCCGTTCAATATCCCGGCCGTGGATTCGCCCGCAACTCGAAAGCACATTCGGCTGCGCGCCCGGCAGCAGCAGGAACGGCGTGCCGCCCGGCAGATCCACGCGGCAGGGCAACTCGGCGGGCAGAAACTCCCCGAGGTAGCGCTCAAAACGGCGGCGGCGCGCCGACGTGAACGTGTAGCGATCGTGGTTTCCGGGAATTGCCAGGACACGCAGACCCCGGCCGGCCAGCGTGCGCAGGAAGGCCGCCGCCATCTCGAATTCGCGATCGGTCGAGGTGGAGGTGAAGTCGCCGCCCGCGAAGACCGTGCTGATGCCCGTCGCGGCCAGGGCGTCCGCGGTGGTCTCGGCGCGCTCCGTATGAAACTCCTGGTTCCGGCGCAGGGCCACGTTCAGATTGCCCAGAAACCGCTTGCCCAGGAGCCGCAGCGGGTTCCAGACAATCTCCCAGAAATGCAGGTCCGTGATGTGCAGCAGGGCGTCTCGGTTGGGCATCTATCGCAACAGCTCCAACAGTGCCGGAGTTTCGATCATGGCCTTCTCCGCGCGCGCGCCAAACCAGCGTTCCGGAGAGGCGTCCGCGGCGTTCATGACGATCAGGCGGCGCGGGGCGATGAGCGTGGCGGCGGTTTGCACGTCGCCAATCGCGCGGATACAGGGCACGTAACAGGTCTTGACCCACGCCGCGTCGTCGTCGAGCGCGAAGTGGTTCATGTCCGCGGCCGTGACCGGGACCTGTCCGTCGATTGCACTGGCGAAGAGGCACCACAAGCCCCCGTCCTGCAGGCCCAGCAGATTGACGTTGCCGCTCATGTCGCGGCGGGCGCGCAGGAAGGCGAGGGCGGTGAGCACGTCCTGGACCCGGCAGCCGGTGTCGGTTGGCTGGAACGTGTCCATGAAGTTCCCTTTCCGGAAGCGTTCCGTGGGCTTCTCCGGTCCGTTGTGTTCGCCCGTGAGGAAGGCATCGATGCACAAGACGGCCTTGCCTTGATCCAGGAGCCCCTTTACGAGCGGTCCCGGCGCGCCCTGGGCAAGATCCGCAAGGGCGGCCTTGCCCGCGCCATGCACGACAAGCACGGCATCCTGCGGCTTCGGATCATACGCGTGATAGAAGATCGCCGGAATCGCATCGCCCACGGCGCGCCGCCCGAGGATCCAATGCTCGACCACGTAGCCGTCGCGCTCGACCCGGGCGGTGCGCTCCGGGGCCAAGTCGTTCGCGGCGGGGATGGACGCGCCCATCACAAGGGCCAGCACGTCGCCGTATTCCTCGCGGAAGGCGTCGAGTCCCGACGCCTCTTGCGGCCGAATGGCCGCCCATTTACGCTTGGCCTCCGCGATGACGGATTCGATCACCTTCTCTTTCGATGGATAGTCCTTGACGGCGTCCTTGTCCGGAAACACGCGCAGGTTCTTCTCCTCTTCGACTGTAAAGGCCGGCTCGGCAAATCCGCTCCAGTCGCGGCCGGGCAGGAGCCACTTGCCGAAGAAGCGGTACATGGCCTCGCGGCTGTCCCGGTTGTAGTTGTGATTCGCCTTGAATTGCACCGCTTCGACATGATCCTCCGCGCCGAACAGGCCATAGATCTCGCGAATGGCCGGGTACTCCACGCGCAGTGTCTCGCGCGTCCAGTCGCCCGTGGCGGAAATCATCAACAGGGGCTTCGGCGCCATGAGCGCGCCAATTTCCATGTTCGAATTCTCCAGGCGGATGATCGGCGCGTTCTCGCACAGGCATCCGCCCTGCATGCTCGACGAGATCATGTTCACCGGCGCGGCCACGGCGATGCGCGGGTCCACGCTGTAGAGCGCAAACGTCTGCGTCCCGCCGCCCGAGGCGCCCGTGCAGCCGATGCGTTCCGTGTCCACCCCGGGCAGTTCCGACACGAAATCCACGGCGCGGATGCTCGACCACAACTGCATCGAGAACGGATGCAGCCCCCACAGTTTCTCGCGCTCGCTGCCCCAATTGTGCTCGAACTGAAGGCTGTCCACATACCCGATCATGTCGTAGCTGAACGCGAGGATGCCCATGCGCGCGAGCGTGATGCAGCGCCCCGGCACCGAGCAGGACTCGTCGTTCTGCAGGCGTCCGTTCTTCCAGTGGCCGTGCGGACACACGACCGCCGGAAACGGCCCGTCGCCCACGGGACGATAGAGATTGCCCGTCACGAGAAAGCCGGGCCGGGCTTCAAAATGAACCTTCTCAACCGTGTAGTCCTCATGCGTGACCTTGTCGAAGATCGCGGCCTTGAGCGGCGTGCGCTCAGGCAGGGGCAGCAGGCCCGAACCGAGCAACATGCGCCGCCGCAACTTGTCCGCCAGCGCGGTCCAGGCCTCCTGTGATTCGAAATGCGGCATGGTGAAGACCGTGTCCGTGTGTTTGGCGGTGCGGGCACGGCGGTCATCCACCGCTTTCGGCTCGGCGCAGACGCGCGTGTCTTCGAGGGCGCGCCTGGCGTCGAAATTCGGGTCCGTGCTCAGGATGAGCCCCTTCACGTCCTCCGCCACGCTGAGCGGCAGCGCGCCCGGCTTCAGGTCGATCGCACCGGCCTTCGCCCAGACATATTCCCCGGACTTCTTGTCTTTGGCCGCGGTGAGCTCGAAACGTTTCCCGGCGACCGTGACCTGCGTGGGCTGTTCGGCTTTCACCCAGGCCCAGATCGCATACGAAGCCTCTTCGGGAATGGACACGCCGTCCGGACCCAATTCATAGGGTTGCAGCCACAACGTGGCCCCTTGGCCCGTCATCAACAAACACGTCGCAAGCATCATAGTCAGCATTCCAATTCTCCGTGTTGCCTTTACCGCCCAGGGATTCCTCGAACCCGGCTAAGAATACTACATCCCGTCCCGCGCCGCGCAAAGGATCTCATGCCGCCGGAGGCCGGGACCGCCCGGCTCCTTGCGCGGAGTGGACAAAGAAGTAATCGAAGAGCACGTCGAGCACGTCGAGGTTCCAGTCGGCCTCGCCGACCTCGACCTCGATGCTTTCTCCGGCGGTCTCGCCGAAGCGGTGGTCTGCGGACAATTCTGTCTTGCGCAGGACTTCGAGCGCGCGCAGGATGAGCGAGGGCATGTGTCCCTGATCAAGAATCTGCCGTATCTCATGGGCGAGTTCACCGGCTTCGATGCCGGCATGTTCGCGCAGGAGCTGTTGCAGGCAGCGTCGGCTGATGGTGGCGCTCGCCTGTGGGCTCTCTTCGAGCGCCAGGCACGCCGCGCGATACTCTTTCGCGTAGGCCTCGGGGACCTCCTTCGGAAGCGCCAGGCGCCGCATTTCCTCCGTGTCGTCCCGATAGGCCGCGGGGACGGGCGACGCGTCAACGAGGTGGAGGAACTGACGTGCACAGGCGGGACACTCCCGCTGCAGGAAATGCCAGCGCCCATAGCGCTCGGCGCCGATGGGCATTCCGGCGGGGATATCGTGAAAGGCCGTCGAACAATGCGGACACTTCATGGCACGCCTCCTCGCGATGGCCATTTCCATTATACGCCACGACGCCGTGCGGAACCGGACGCGTTCCGGAGCTTCGCTCGTTCCTTCGTCTCACGCGCGCTTCCCCGGTTACTGGATTCCCGGGGGGTCAAGACGCCACAATGTGCGTTCAACCAGGGAGTGACTGCCGATGCCGCCGAACTCGCCGCGACTACACTACGGATGGGTGGTGCTTGGAATGGGGACCCTGGTGGTCTTCGGCGCACTGGGCCTCGCGCGTTTTGGCTATTCCGTCGTGTTGCCCGCCATGCAGCAGGGGCTGCACCTGGACAACACGCAGGCAGGCGCATTGGCCACGGCGAATCTCGTCGGCTATCTTGCGCTGTCCGTGCTGGGCGGGGCGTTCGCGGCACGGTTCGGGCCGCGCGCGGTGATCGCGATGGGCCTTCTCGTTGCGGGCATCGGAATGCTGCTCACCGCTCTTGTAAACGACTTTGCCTCGGCGGCGGCGTGCCGCGCGCTTACCGGCGCGGGGAGCGGGGCGAGCAACGTGCCGGCGATGGGATTGCTCGCCGCCTGGTTTGCGCCGCGGCGGCGGGGCCTGGCCACGGGCATCGGCGTGTCGGGTTCGTCGCTCGCGCTGATTGTGGTGGGGCCGCTCGTGCCGCGCATCCTGCGCGCGTTTGACGCTTCGGGATGGCGCATCTCGTGGATGATCTTCGGCGGCGTCACGCTGCTCCTGGCTGCGGCGGCCGCGGCAATCCTCCGCAACCGCCCCTCGGTCATGGGACTGTCGCCGGTGGGCGCGGCGCCGGCATCCCCCGCGCAACCCGCGGCGGACACCGCATTGCCGTGGGCGAGCGTGTATCGCTCCTTTCTCGTCTGGCACATCGGGCTTGTCTATGTCGCGTTTGGCTTCTCGTACATCATTTACATGACGTTCTTCGTTAAGAGCCTGATTGCCGATGGCGGCTACACCCCGGCTGAAGCGGGCAACCTGTTCATGACGATGGGCTGGTTCAGCCTGCTCTGCGGCCTGATCTGGGGCACGCTCTCCGATATCATCGGGCGGAAACACGCGCTCATCATCGTGTATCTCATTCACGCCACCGCGTTCAGCCTCTTCGCGCTGCGGCCGACCCCCGCCGGGTTTACAGTCTCGGCGGTCCTCTTCGGCCTGACGGCCTGGAGCATTCCCGCGATCATGGCGGCCGCCTGTGGCGATCTGCTCGGGCCGCGCCTGGCGCCGGCGGGCCTGGGGTTCGTCACGCTCTTCTTCGGCATCGGACAGGCCATTGGCCCCAGCGTGGCGGGCGCGGTGGCCGACACAATGCATTCGCTGTTGCCCGGAATGTTGCTGGCGGGTGTTGTGGCGTTGCTGGGGGCGTTCGGCGCGGCATTGTTGCCGGGCGGCTCGTTTCGCCGCGACAGTGCGTAAAGCCCCGCGCAGCACGCCGGCCGTATCATGCGGGCAAGCGCTTCCGCCGGCGAAGACAGTCCCTTCGCGCGCAACGCATTGACTTGGAGGTCCGGTACGCTTAGTCTTGAGGCCTGTCATCCATCGGGAGCAAATATCATGAGAAGTCCTTTGTCCACTCTTCTGCTTTCGCTCGTTATGGCGGCGTCTTCCGCCTTCGGCGCCACGCTGGATCTGCCCGAAGCCTGGAAACTGGATACGGGCACGTTTCTGGAAAGCGCGGCTGTGGCCGGGGACATTAACGATGACGGGCTGGACGAGATCGTGGCCGCCGGCCGCGAGGAACTGATTGCCGTCGATGGCGCAGGCAAGGAACTCTGGCGCTGGCGGACGAAAGGCCGGTTCATGACGTACCCGGCGGTGCTCCAGCGTCCGGGACAACCCGCACTCCTCTTCGCGGCCGACACTGCCGGACAATTCTCGTGCGTGGACGGCACGGGCAAGGAAGTCTGGCACGCGGGGTTGAAAGGACCGTCCTCGTGGTCGGCCACCGCCGTGGCGGATCTCACTAACGACGGCCAGATGGAGGTGGTGCAAACGGACGAAGCGGGGACGGTCTGGGCCTTGGATGCGGCATCAGGGAAGCTGCTCTGGCAGAGCGCCGTGCAGGGGATTCCCGTGAGCCCGGCCGTGGGCGACCTGGACGGGGATGGGCAATGCGAAGTGGCCGTGGCCACCGGCGCGGGAGGACTCTTTGTCCTCAAGAGCAACGGTGACCCGGCATGGCAGTACAGCCTGGGCGGCGCATCGCAGTCCTGGGGCACCTCCGCCCCGGTGATCTTCCAGGCCTCGGGCGGACAAGTACGTGTCGCCGCCGCTTCAAGCGCGAACGTGCTGCACTGCCTGGACGCGACGGGCAAGGAGTTGTGGAATGCGCCGACGCGCGGGGCGGCCGCCTCGACGCTTTCCGTGGGCGACCTGGACATGGATGGACGCACCGACCTCTTCTGCGTGACGCAACTCGGGGTGATCCACCGCTTCGACGAGGACGGGAAGCGCCTGTGGGAAATCGACATGCAGGGGCGGTGCCTGGCGCCGGGCGCCATCATTGACGTGAATGACGACGGACAAAAAGAGTATGTGCTCTGCACGCAGACAGGGCATCTGATGCTCCTGGACAGCCAGGGACAGTTTCTTTTCGAGCGGCAGTTTGATCATCGCACGATCAACGTCACCCCCGCGTTCGGGCGATTCACGCGCGAACCCGGCCGCCTGCAAATGGCCATCACGGGGGGAGAGGCCGGATTCCTGTATTGCCTCGACACGCCCGCGCCGGCGGAGGCCGCATCTGATTGGAGCGCGTATCGGCGGGACGCGCACAACACGGGCGCATGGACGGCGCGGAAGCCGGCCGGCACCGCCCCGATGATTCCTGAAGACCTCGCAGAGGACCGTCTCCTCACGGGGCGCGATGTCCGTTTCCGTATCGCGACGCTGGCGCCGGAGACCCGGATCCTGAGCGCGGAGGCCGCCTGCACCGGTCCGGACGGCACGCGGCAGGCCGCGCGCACGCGCGTGGTGGCCGGACGCGGCGAATTGCGGCTGCCATTGCAGTTTGTCGCGGCAGGAACCTATCGCTTCACATGGACACTTGCCGACGACCACGGCAAGCCGCTCTGCTCGGGGGGACGCGAACTGGCCGTGGCGCCCTTCGCCAATGATCGCGCCCTTGCGGAACGTGCCGTGGACGCCCTCAATGCCGCGGCGGACGAAGTCGCCGCCACGCTGCCGCATTCCGCCTCGGCGCTGCGGCGCGAAAAGCGCTCGCTTGAAGACCGCCGTGCGGAAGCGGCGTCTCTTCAGGAGCAGGCGATCGCGGGGGACAAGGGCGCGCTGCGTGCGGCCCTCGACGCTGGCGCGGCCCTCGTGGCCGCCGCCGAACGCGGCCAGCGCCTGGCGGAATTGACGCGGCGGGCGGCGGCGCTGGGGGCGGGAACTAGCTTGGTGGCCTTCGAAGGACGGACCTGGGAGAGCCGCGAAGTCGATCGCCAATTGCCCGCGGACGTAGTGCAGCCCCTGCGCCTGGAGCGCCGGATCGTCCCGGGCGAACATGATCCTGTGCCCCTGATGCTGTTGAACATCACGGACGAGCCGATTCAAGCGCGGCTGCGGATTGAATCCCCGGGAGAAGGATTTGCCGTCCGGGTGCTTCATTCCGTGCCGGTGCCCGCCTCGCTGGGCGACGTGTCCTGGGATCCGCTGCCGGAACTGGACGCAAGCGGCATTGTGAGCGTGCCTTCGCTCGGCTGCCAGGAACTGTGGCTAGACGTGGACGCGGTGAACGCGGCGCCCGGAACGGCCTCGCTGAGCGTGCGGTTTCAGGCCATCAACGGCGCATCCGTGATCGATGCGCCAAAGACGCCCATGTCCGTGGCCCCGCCCGAGACGAACGTGACGGTTGCCTACAACGTCCTGCCCTTCCGCATGGCGCCGTCCGGCGCGTTTCGCCTGTGCATGTGGTCTGCGCCCGAGGGCGGCATGTGGGAGGATCTGCTCGCGCACGGCAACAACGTGTTTCTTGCGCCGCTGCCCGAGGCCAAGTATGGCGCGGGCGGCAGCATCACGGGTTCGGATTTCTCGAAACTCGATGCGGTGCTCGATCATTTCCGGGGGCACGACGTCGTCGTCCTGCTCATGGGCTTGCCTGCACTGCGCGGCGCCGCGGGCGAAGAGGGGCGCCGCCGGGACCTTCGCGTCTATCTGGATGAACTCATGGCGCACATGGCTGCCGCTGGGATTGACCGGGAGCACTTCGCCCTGTATCCCTTCGACGAGCCGGGCGGCCTGGGCTGGAATGTCGTGAATCAGCTCGTGGCCTTCGGCAACGACGTGCGTGCCGTGAATCCGAAGGTGCAGATTTACATGGACGGCGGCATGGAACTGCCCATGTTCGAGGCGATGGCGCCCGTCATCGACATCTGGACACCGGGCATTTACATGCTGCCGGAGAAGAGCGACGTGATGAAGGGCGTGCATGAGACGGGCAAGACGCTGTGGTCCTACAACTGCGCCTATGCCTACAGCCGGCCGGCCGGGCCGAATCTCAAGAACATCAACATTGTTGCGGAATACCGCAATGCCGCGCTCTTTGCCCTGCGCTATGGCGCGACCGGCATCGGCTTCTGGTGCTACAACCAGGGCGGCGACCCCTGGACGCGCGTGGACATGGAATACATGGCGGTCTATCCCGGCGACGCAGGACCGGTTGTCAGCCGGCGTTGGGAAGCCATTCGCGAGAGTATCGAGGACGCCCGCATCTACCTGGCGCTCCAGCAACGCCTCGCCGACCCCTCCACGCCGCTGTCTGACGAACTCCGTGCCCGACTCCGCCGCTTGGGCGACGAACTGCTCCCCGCGATGATCGACCCGAGCTTCGAGGAAATGCGCATGGGCCTGGCGCGATATGTGTTGGACAACCGCAACAACGACGCGGCGGTGCAGGCCTTCCGGGACGAGCTGCTGGATTGTATCGAGGCGTTGAAACTTTGATTTCGGCGGAAACGTATGTTATAGTTCCGCTTCGCAGTGTTCCGGCAGAAGCCGGAGCCTGCCAAAGAAGGAGCACCGGCTCCTCACCCTGCGGCGTTTTGCGCAGCGCGCGGAATTGCCAGCTTGGTTGATACATTCGCCTGTGGATTTTGTCCCGGCGGAGGGCTGGTGCTCTCCGCCGGGATTTTTTTTGCCCGCGGCGGCGTGGACTCGTGGTTCATGGCTCGAAGCCGCGCGCTAGAGGTGGTTTGGGGCGCAGGGCCCCGAGAGGAGGTTTACTCATCGCTAAGTTGAGCAAGCCAGAAGAGCAGGTTCGCGTCAATTTCCAGATTCGGGCGCGCCAGGTTCGTGTGATCGATGAAAACGGCGAGCAACTCGGCATTATGAGCCCGAGGGACGCGATCCGGGAAGCGGAAGACCGCGAACTGGATCTGGTGGAGGTGGCGCCGAAGGCCGTTCCGCCGGTCTGCCGCATCATGGACTATGGGAAGTACCGCTACGAGCAGAAGCGGCGCCTGCGGGAAGCGAAGAAGCACCAGCACACGGTCTCGGTCAAGGAAGTGAAGTACCGCCCCAAGATCGATCCGCATGATTTTGAGTTCAAGACCAAGCACGTGCGCGAGTTCCTCACCGAGGGGAACAAGGTGAAAGTGACGGTCATGTTCCGGGGCCGCGAAATGGCCCATCCGGAGTTTGGCCGGGAGATCCTGCGGAAGGTGCTCGAAGCGACGAAGGACTTGTCTTCAGACCACTTTGACGTGGATCGCCAGCAGTTTGACGGCCGGAACATGAGCTTGACGCTCTCGCCCACGGCCAAAGCATAAGCCGGCCGGGCCACCCGCCCGCCGAGAACCGGATTCGGAGCCGATCTGTACAGCGGACTTGTCTCCCGAACCCCAATGGAGGGATTAGTATGCCCAAAGTGAAGACGAACCGAGGAGCCGCCAAGCGCTTCAAGCGCACCAAGAGCGGCGAATTCAAGCGCACGAAAGCGTTCAACCGGCACCTGAAAACCGCCAAGAACGCCAAACGGAAACGCAATTACCGCAAGTCCGCCATGCTCGATCAGTCGGAAAAGAAGCGCATCCGGCGCCTTCTGCCCTACTCGGCCTAACCGCGGAACAGCGCAACATAAGGATTTCACATCATGCCAAGAGCTACGAATAATCCGGCTTCGCGCGCACGCCGCAAGAAGATCTTGAAACTGGCCTCCGGGTACCGCGGCAGCAGGCACCGCCTGATCAAGACCGCCAAGCAGGCCATCGACCATGCCGGGCAGTATGCCTACCGCGATCGCAAGGCACGGAAGCGGGACTTCCGCGCACTGTGGATCGCGCGCATCAACGCGGGCGCCCGGGCCAATGGCCTCACGTACAGCCGCTTCATCAGCGGACTGAAGATGGCCAGCATCGGCCTGGATCGCAAGTCGCTGGCCGAGATCGCCGCCACTGACGAAGTCGCTTTCGCACAAATCGTCGCGCAGGTCAAGGCGGCGCTGGAAGCCGCAGCCTGATGCGGATTGTCCCCGCGGTCGACATCCGTGGCGGCCGGTGCGTCCGGCTGGTCCAGGGCGACTACGGCCAGGAAACCGTTTTCTCGGAGGACCCGGTCGCGCAAGCGCGGCAGTGGCACGAGGCACTGGGCGAAGGCCTGATTCACATTGTCGATCTCGACGGGGCGAAAGCCGGCTACTGTTGTATCGAGCCGCAATTGCACGCACTTGCCGCCGCCCGGATTCCTTTTGAAGTGGGCGGCGGCATTCGCACGTTGGACAGCGTCCGGACGATTCTTCGGGCCGGCGCGGCGCGCGTGATCCTGGGCACCGCGGCCCATCGCGACCCGGATTTTCTCCAGGCCGCGTGCCGCGAATGGCCGGGCCAGATTGCCGTGGGCATCGATGCCCGGGACGGCAAGGTCTCGCTGAGCGGCTGGCTGGAAAGCACGGCCACGGACGCCGAGGAATTCGCGCAATCCGTGGAAGCCGCCGGCGCGGCCCGCATCATCTACACCGACATTGCCCGCGACGGCATGATGCGCGGCCCGAACCTGGAAGCCACGCGCGGCGTGGCCCGGGCCGTGGGCATTCCCGTGACGCTCTCGGGCGGCATATCGGCGCTCGAGGATATTCGCGCGGCACGGACCCTGGAACCGGACGGCGTTGACGAAATCATCATTGGCCGCGCACTATATGAGCGGGCGTTTTCCGTCCAGGAAGCACAAGCGGCCCTGCGGGGGTGAACATGGAACCGCATTTTGAGCGCGTGACGATCATAGGCGCCGGGCTGTTGGGGGCCTCGCTTGGGTTGGCGCTGAAGGCGCGCGGCCTCGCGGATTACATTGTGGGCGTTGGTCGCCGGCCCGCATCCCTTGATGCCGCATTGCGCGTCGGCGCCGTGGATTCCGTCTCGATGGATGCACGCGCGGCGGCGGAGGGCGCGGACCTGATCGTGATCTGCACCCCGGCCGCCCTCGTGGAAAGGCAATTGGACGAAGTCCGGCCTGTGTGCAGCGCGCAGGCCGTGGTTACCGACGTGGCCAGCACGAAGCAGGCCGTGTGCGGCCACGCCGCACGCACCTGGCCGTCCCCCCGGCGTTTCGTCGGGAGCCACCCCATGGCGGGTTCCGAGAAATTCGGGCCGGAGCACGGGCGGGCCGACCTCTACGAGAACTCCGTTTGCCTCGTCGAGTCGGGCGCCGGATTGGACGAGGAAGCACGGCAGCGCGTGGCGGCCCTGTGGACGGCCGTCGGCGCGACAGTGTTCGAGATTGATCCCGCCCGGCATGATGCCCTGCTCGCGCGCACGAGCCACATCCCCCATGTTCTCGCCGCGGGCATCGCCACACTGGCCGCGCGGCACGGCGACGTGCGGCGGATGATCGGACAGGGCTACCGCGACATGACGCGCATCGCCGCCAGCCGGCCCGAAGTCTGGCGTGACATCTGCCTGACGAACCGCAATGCGATGCTCGACGGGATTCGCGAGTTCCAGGAATACCTGGCTGCGTTTGCCCGCGCCATCGAAGAGGGCGACGCGGGCGCCCTGGATGCGCTTTTCAGCGAAGCCAACCGCGCGCGGCGCGCGACGGTGGACGAATGAGGGGCCTGTTCATCACATTCGAGGGTGTCGAGGGTTGCGGCAAGACCACCCAGATCGAACGCCTGCGCCAGCATCTCGAAGCGCAGGGGCACACGGTGCTGATGACCCGCGAACCCGGCGGCACCCCCATCGCTGAAGCCATCCGCGAATTGTTGCTGGATCCCGCGCACGACGCCCTGAGCCCGGCGGCCGAACTCCTCCTGTACGAAGCGGCCCGGGCGCAGCATGTCGACGAGCGCATCCGGCCCGCCCTGGAATCGGGCACGACGGTTCTGTGCGACCGCTTCGCCGACTCGACCACCGCCTATCAGGGCGCGGGCCGCGGCCTGCCCCGCGAGGAACTGGAGCATCTGCACCGCATCGCGACGGGGGACGTCTGGCCGGACCTCACTATTGTTATCGATCTTCCGGTGGAGGCGGGCCTCGCGCGGGCGCGCGCCAGGGGCCGCGCCGATCGCATGGAGCAGCAGGACGTTGCGTTCCACGAACGCGTGCGGCAGGGTTTTCTCGAACTGGCCGCCCGGAATCCCGAGCGCGTGCGCATCATTGACGGAACACAGTCCATCGATGAAATCGCCGCGGCCATACGCGCGCTCCTTGCCGGGCTGTTGACGGCCCGCGCATGAAGAATGATATGTTTGTCAACGAAGTGAATGCCGGCGCGCCTTTGCGCCCGGCCGCCAGTCGCACGCATCAAGGACGAGGTTAGGATCCATGAGTTTCGGAAACCTGCGGGATCAGGAAGTGGCCGTCCGGCTGCTGCGAAACGTGATCCAGCGCGGGCGCGTCCCGAACGGGCTCCTGTTCTGGGGGCCGAGCGGCGTGGGCAAGCGCCTGGCCGCCCTGGAACTGGCAAAGGCGCTGAACTGCGCCTCGGAAACGGGCGATGCCTGCGACGCGTGCCTCTCCTGCCGCAAGGTTGTGAGCGGCAACCATGCCGACGTGAAGGTGATTGTGCCCGCGGGCAAGACCCGGATCATAAGCAAGGATGTGGTCGACTTCGTCAACGAACTGGCCTCCTACCGGCCGTTTGAAGGCAAGTGGCGCGTCGTGCTCGTCCTCGATGCGGACCGCATGAACCTGCCCGCGCAGAATCATTTTCTGAAGACGCTCGAAGAGCCGCCCAGCAACACGGTCTTCATTCTCGTGACGGAATTCCCCCGCGTGCTGCTGCCCACGATTCGGTCGCGCTGCCAGCAGGTGCGCTTTGGCGCGCTCCGGCCCAAGACCGTCGTGGATCTGCTGCTGCAGGGCCATGATCTGCCCCGGCCCACGGCGGAGGCCATCGCCGCGATTTCGCAAGGCCAGATGTCCCGCGCCCTGGACCTGGTGGAAACCGAGAAGCGCGACGTGGTCCTCGATGTGACCCGGCGGCTGGGAGAGGGCGAAGACCCCCTGGCGCTCAGCGAGGAATTCGTGGCGCACTTGCGGGCGCAGGGTGAAGTGATCAAGGCGGCCCTGAAGGCCGAACTCGAGAATGATGATGCGCCGGATGCGTCCGCCGAAGACGCCGCCGAACAGAAGAAGGAGCAGTTGGCCCTGGCGGAGTCGCTGGTGCGGCGGGACATCATGGAATACCTCTACTTGCTAAAGACGTGGTACCGCGACATACTGGTGTATCGCGCTACGGGCGATGCCCGCCAGGTGCTGAACCGGGATCATGCCGATCGCCTGGGAAAAGCCCCGGGCGACGGGCTCGAAGCAAAACTGGGCGCCGTCGAAAAGGCATGGCTCTATGTCGAGCGCAATCTGAACATGGATCGCGTGTTCCGCGACCTGTTCTTTGCGCTGGCGCCGTGATGATGGATGGAGTGACGTAACCTATGCAGACGCTGAAAGTCCGGTTGCGCAAGCCGCGCCGGGTGTTTACTTTTCTTTGCGGCGACAGCCTCCTCATCGGCCGGGACGAATCCTGCATCGTGCAGAGCGACCACGGGCCGGAATGGGGGACCTGCGTCCTGCCGCCGGAGCCCTGTCCGCCGGACATGGAAAACCATTACCCGATGCGGCTCATCCGCCGGGCGAATCCGAACGATTTCAAGACCGTCGACACGCTGACACAGCAGGAGAGGAAGGCCCATCAGGTCTGCTTCGAGAAGATCCGGAAACGCAACCTCCCGATGAAGCTCGTCGATGTCGAGTACACATTCGACCTGCGCAAGGTGATCTTTTATTTCACCGCCGAGGAGCGGGTGGATTTTCGCGAACTCGTGCGCGACCTCGCGCACGACCTCCGCACCCGCATCGAATTGCGCCATATCCAGGTGCGGGACGAGGCGAAGCTCGTGGGCGGGCTCGGCTCGTGCGGGCGCATGCTCTGCTGCGCCACCTGGCTGAACGAATTCAAGCCCATATCAATGCGCATGGCCAAACGTCAGAATCTCTCGCTGAATCCCACGAAGATCAGCGGCCAGTGCGGACGCCTGCTCTGCTGCCTCAATTACGAATATGAGCACTACGAGGGCAACCGCGGCAGCAAGAAAACGAAGCCCGCGCCGCCGCCCAAGCCCGTCTCCGCAGAACCGGAGGACGAAGAGGCGCTCGTTGGCGCGGCGGCAGGCGAGGACGCGGACGACGAGGCGGAAGGAACCGAGCGCAGCGCGGACGCCCAGGATCCAAATCGCCCGCCGCGCAAACGGCGCCGGAGACGGAAGAAGAAGAACGGCGGCGGAGGCGCGAAACCGGAAGCCGCGTCTTGATGCGGCTCGCCGATCCGCATTGTCATCTGCAGGATCGCCGCTTTGACGAGGACCGCGAGGAAGTCATCGCACGCGCCCTCGATCACCTCGATTGGATTGTCGTGATCGGCGACGACCTGCCGAACAGCCGGACGGCGGTGGTCATGGCGCGCGAACGCGTCTACGCTTCAGTGGGAATGCATCCCTATCACGCCGTCGACGTCGACGATGCCGCCCTCGAGGAATTGCGCACGCTTGCCCGGAGCCCGTCTGTCAAGGCATACGGCGAGATTGGCCTCGATTACTTCAACGAGTTCTCGCCCCGGGCCGCGCAGCAGCCCGCGTTTGCCCGGCAGCTCGAACTGGCCTGCGAACTCGGCCTGCCCGCCGTCATCCACAACCGCGCGGCCGACGACGACACCCTCGCCATTCTGAAGCCGTTCCTGGGCCGCCTGCCCTCCTGTGTCATGCACTGTTTCGGCAGCGACGCGGCCTTCGCGGCGCGTTGCGTGGAACTCGGCCTCTACGTTTCCTTCGCGGGCAACCTCACGTTCCCCAAGGCACAGCCCCTGCGCGATGCCGCCCGCATCGTCCCCCTCGATCGCCTGCTCGTGGAAACCGATGCGCCCTATCTCGCGCCGCAGGCCGTGCGCGGGCAGCGTTGCGAACCACACTTCGTCCGTTACACTGCCGAGGCGCTCGCCGCAATCAAGAACGTGCCGCGGGACGAAATGACCCAACAACTCGCCCTTAACGCCCAACACGCCTTTCGGCTTTCCCCGAACGGTTCTTGAAAAGGGCGTGGGGAAAACTTCTTTCAAGAAGTTTTCCCCACGTTAACTCCGATTTGATCGCGCTTACGCGAGCGACTGGATCTTCGCCAGGATGCTGTCGGGATCGATGCCCTGATAGGGGATATGCTCGGCGAGGCCGCCCTGGCCCGGCTTGGAGACGCCCATGCGCGCGTATTTCGCGCCATAGCCGCGTTCGATGAGCCACGTGCCGAAACGCACGCCCAGGCCGCTGACGATGTTCTGGCCTTCGACCACGAGGACGAACGGCGCCTTCGCCAGCTTCGCCATCATTTCCTCGTCGATGACGTTCAGCGTCGGCTTGTTGATGAGGCCGACGTCAATGCCCGCTTCGCGCGCGCGCTCGACCGCGTCCAGCGCCCGGTACAGCAGGTCGCCATAGGAGACCACGTAGCCCGCGCTGCCTTCGCGGATGACCTCGTCCTTGCCCGGCACGAATTGATAATCGCCGTCGAAGCACTTCGATCCGTCCGGCGCGCAGATGAAGGGGACCTTGCTGCGCGTGGTGAAGATGTAGCGAAGCCCTTCGTCCTTCCACACAGTGCGCACGAGGCTCTTGAGCTGGAGCGCATCCGCGGCGAAGTAGAGGCGGGTCTTGTCGCCTTCGGGCAGGCCCGTGTGCGCGAGGAAGATGTTGATGCCGTAGTGGCACGTGTTGTCCGCCATGTCGTCCACGCCCGCGTGCGAGAAATGGCAAATCGCGTTGGCCTCGTTCAACCGGGCCATCGTGGCCTCGGAGATGATCATTTCAAGGAAGGCGGAGAAGGTGCTGAAGATGCCCTGCTTGCCCTTCTCGAAGCCGAAGCCCGCCGCCGCCGAGAAATTGCCGCGCTCCTGGACGCCGCCGTTGATGCACACTTCCGGATGCGCCGTGCGGATGCCCTTGAGGCCGGTCGAACCCTCGAGATCGGAATCGACCACGATAACGCTCGCCTTGCGGTCCGCCTCGGACATCTCATCGAGAATGCCGTTGACGATCGTGCCGAATTCCGTGCGGTTGCTCGCCGAATCCGCCGAGGATCCCTTGTACGAGGCGCTGCTCTTGGACTTCGGGATGTTGTTGAGATAGTCCACCGCCGCCGTCAGTCCGCGCTGCGTGAGATAGTCGAGCGCCGGCTGTTTCGCGATCACATCGTGGCCCGAGTGGTGGCCTTCGATGCCCGGCACACCCGGCGCCATGAGGCGCTTGTTCACCACCGCGACCGGCCCCGACGTCTGCACGGCCTTGACCATCCGCACGAAGAGCGTGTCGAAATCCTCGCCGCTGCCCGTGTCCACCGCCATCCCGTGCCCGGCCAGCGTCCGCGCCACATCGAAGCCCGGCAGATAATTCGAGGGATGGCCGGAGATCGTGACGTTGTTGTCGTCGACGACGATCTTCACGTTGAGCTTCTGCGCCACCGCGAGGCGCGCAGCCTCCGCATCGTCGCCTTCCTGCTGCGACCCGTCCGAACCGAACATGAACACGGCCATGTCGGGATGCGCCAGCGCCACGCCGTTCACGAAGGGCCACATGTGCCCGAGCCGCCCCGAGGCAAACTTGATGCCCAGTTCGCGATCAATCTCCGGATGCCCGTACAGCCCTTCGCCCGCCGCCCGGTACTGCAGCAGCTTCTCGAACGGCATTTCGCCGTTGAACGCCGCCATCGCATACTGAATCGCCACGCGGTGGCCGCCTTCATCGAAGTAGACGGGATACACCTTGCCGCAGCCCTTCATGAAGCTGTCCGCGATCAACACTTCCGGCACGATGCTGTAGGCGCCGCCCGTGTGCCCGCCCAGCCCCTTAATCCCCGCCACCGCGGTGAAGAAGATGATGGTGTCCCGCACCACCTGGATGTTCGTGAGCAACTGCGCCTTCTGTTCCGGCGTAATGGCGCCTTTGAACGGGTCAATGGCCACCGGCTTGTACTGGCTGACATCGATCGGAAAAGTCATGGTTCTTACCCTTCTGTTGCGTGCAGGATGGGAGGTAACGACGCGCTCAACGGGTCCAGCGCGCATGGAATTCAGAGTATAGCATGCGCAAAACCCGAAAAACCATTCTGCGCTCTGCGGAGGCAGGCCGAAACGGGCCGTGCGGGAGAAATGTCCTGCGCGTCATTTTGTCCCGGAGAGGCACTCGGGCCGGGCGGCCTGGCCGGGATCGGCGCAGCACCAGACCGAAGAATCCATCTGGACGGAAACGTTGGGCACGGCAAACAGCGCGGGGATTTGTTCGAGGCACGCGGCGTCGCTCACGCGGCAGCCGTCCAGGCGCAGCGTGAACGGCCGGGGGGCGGCCATCAGCATGGAAAGCAGTGGCGCAAGATCTTGTCCGCTCGCTTCCCACCCCCAACCATCCGGGCCAATAATCGAGACTTCGGCCAGGGCGTTCAGGCCCGCGACAGCCGTCAGATCAATGAGGGGCGGCACATAGGCGCCAAGCTGCTCGAGCTGGGTGAGCCGGCTTAATGCGGAGTAGTCCGGGGAGGGATAGCCCAACGGGTAAGCGTCTGGGCATAGACTTCCCAGCGTCAAAGCGCGAAGTCCGGGGAAACTCGCCAGGAACTCGAGGGTCGCATAGTACGCCCAGTTAATCTCAAGTGCCTGCACTTGGGGAAAGCCTGGCAGGGGACCCGGGTAGAGTGCGGGATACACCCCGTGGATCGTCAATGCCCGGAGCGTGGACATATTCGCGAGCGGCGCCAATTGCGCCGGCGCGGACCACGTCAGGTGCGGCAGTTGAAGCCGCTCAACGTGCGGGAGCACGGCAATCTTCGCCACTTCCTCCGGCGTCACGGCAGGGCTGATCAATTCGCGCAACCCATCGAGGGATTCCAGGGGCTCCAGCGACGACGCATTCACAAACAGCATCAGCGTTTCCAGATTGTGCAGGGATGCCAGCGGGGAAATATCCACCGAAGTCCCAATCGCGCCGTAACGAGCGAGGCCGCAACCGCCGACTAGTTCCTCTCCAGACCGGATAGTCAGGGTGCGCAGCGAGGACAATTGGACGATTTCACTCAGCCGTGCGTTAATGTCCGCGTCCTGCGCCGGCGACGTGTGGAAGCGGCAGATGAGTGTCTGCAACGACGTGCAGAACGCGATTCCCGTCAAGGGGGACGACGCCTCGCATTCGCCAACGGCCGGACTGTAATCCGCGCCCAGGCTGAGTTCACTAATGGACGCCATCTCACCGGCGCTGATGTCCCCAACCGGTTTGTTCAACGCCGCCCGCACCGCCGTCTCCACACAGGATCCCTGGAAATCCACGATCTCGCCCTCGCCCTCGCCCTCGCCCTCACCCTCACCCTCACCCTCGCCTTCCCCTTCGCCCTCAGCAGGCCCCGGTCCAAAGCCGTCTTCCGTGCCGGCCTCACAGTGATAGGCGCCGGTCCTGAAGAACTGAATCAGGCGGAGCAATTCGGACAAGTCTATCCGCCAATCCTGGGGCGCGTAATCGCTGTCGTACGGCGCACATGAGCAGTCCCCCGCGTCCGGCGCAAAGCCGTCTTCGGCGCCTCCATCACAATGCAGTCCCGCCGAGTTGAAGAACTGAATAACCCGAAGCAACTCCGACAGATCAATTCGGGCGTTCCCGTCTCTATCGGCACTGTGATACAAGCCAATCTTCATCGCGGCCGCCGCGTCTGCGCCGAGGGCCGGCGAGGCGAACACGAATCCGGACAAAAACGCCGAACTCAGAACACACAACATGTACAGAAGTGGTCGCATGGCCGGTCTCCCTCGAATACATGCGGTCGGTACGTACGCAACCTTCCGTGCACGTACGATCTCAGGCTACCCCGATCCCTGAACTATGTCAAGAGGATAGCTGCTTATGAGGCCGCATCCGCGTACCGTCGTCTTCCGGAGGGCGTTCACTCCCCGGACCTCAGGAGGCCTGGGCAATGATCCGCGCCAAGCCCTCCCGGAACTCTTCGGGCGGGGTGAGCAGGCTCACCGCCAGCCACGCGCCCGCACCAAAGCCGAACATGTAGCCGGGATGGACGTGGACCTGTGCTTCGGAAAGGAGGCGGAGGGCGAAGGCCTCTTCGTCCACTTCATCGGGGAGGCGCAACGCAAGATACCAGCCGCCTTCGGGCAAGACGCACTGCACGCGATCCTGGCCGTGCAGCAAGGCCCGCGCGCACGCCTCGTTCTCTTCCAGCCGCGCGCGGATCTGTCCTTGCACCGGCCGCGCGTGCGTCATCAACGCGGATAGCGCCGTCTGCACGGGCATGTTCACGGAGAGATACGTGTCCGCGATGATTTCGAGGCGTTCGCGCGCGTCACGAAGCGCCCCGGCCGCGCCCTCGATCACGATCCACGAGAGTTTCATCTGCGGGAGCGCCAGGATCTTCGAAATCCCGTTCAGCGTGAAGACCAGCCCTTCTTCAGCGCGCAGCGGCGTGAACGTCACTCCCGGGCGGCAATAATCGGCGAAGACCTCGTCCACAAGGATGCTGAGGCCGTGCGCTTCGGCGAAAGACCGCAGCACGGCCGCTTCCTCCGGCGACGCCACATTGCCCGTCGGATTGTTCGGCTGAATCCAGACGAGCGCCCGGGTGCGGCGCGTCACATGCTCTTCCAGCGCCTCGCGTGTCACCCGCCATCGGCCGTCCGTCCCCGCCGGCGGCGCCAGCGGGAAATGCACAAGATGGACGTTCTCGAGCAGGCTGACGAAATCGAGCAGCGGATAACCCGGGGACGGCACGAGAATCTCATCCTCTGGATCGCACAGGAGCTTCAGCAGAAACGAGTACGCCTCGGAAGTGCCCGAAGTCAGGATTATCTGCTCCGGGTCCACCGGCCAGCCGCGTTCCGCATAATACGCCGCCACGGCCTGGCGCGCCGGCAACATGCCTTTCGGGTCGGGACGATACACTGTCACGTCCGGATTCGAGAGCGCGACATGAATCGCCGCCTCCGGATACGCCAGCGACGCCCGGGTCGGATTCGACTGCGTGAGGTCGAAAACCCGCACCCCGCCCTCGCGCAGTGCGCGAAAACGGCGCGCCAGTTCCGCCTCGCCCCCGCCCAAGTCCAGGGATTCAAAACGCTCGGAATACTTCATCTTCGCCTCGCACGGAATTCCGTCAAAACCATACCCTAGCAGAACGCCCCCCGGCACGGATAGTCCGCCGCCCTACGCAGCGTGCGGCGGCGCCCACAGCGGCAGGCCATCGGCTGTTGACACCCCTAGAAAGTAGACCCATCAGTCTACCTGTCCACTGCGTTCGCACCGTCCCGCCACCGGGGTCGTTGCGCTCCGCCCCGCCCCCTTCCTCTCCCGGCGCAGCGTCCACGTAACGTTTTGTCCTACAATTGGTTAGTTATACCCGCCCCCGAGGCCTCGCCACCCCACCCCCCTCGTTTCCCGAAACGCCGTGCCCCCTCGTACGCGCAACGGCCGGGAAGTAAGGATGAAGGCCGCGGATCTGGTTTCGCGGCCCAAAGCAACCGAGAAGGAGAATCAGCCATGACATTGCCAAGCGTGGGCGCCGCGCCCCGGTACGTTGAAGAACTGCGCATCGGCGGCGGTTACGGTTCGCCGGACGGCGGCGTGGATATCGACAAACACGGGAACATTGCCTCGGATGGCAGCCTCTTCGTGGACGGTGACATCGGCGCCGCGGGCAGCATCCATTCGTGGAAGGTCTACTTGGGGGCGCGGGATGCCTGGCCCGCGGGAACCGATGGTTGTCCGGCCCCGGTGCAACTCGACTTCAACGCCAGCCCGTTCTATCCTTCGCTGCTGGTCATTGATTTCGTTCCGGACGCGGACAAGTACGCGAAGTTCAGCCCCATCCTGCCCACCGATTACGATGGCCGCCCCCTCGAACTCAGCCTCTACTGGACCGCGACGCAAGGCAGTTCCGGGCATGTTCGCTGGATCGTCAATGTCCGTTGTTTCGGCGACCATGACACCTTCAACACGGGCCAGTCCAATTACTTCATCCTGACTGACGTGTTTAATGCGCAGAAAGAGCTTCACGTGATTACGGCCGAGATCACCCCCGCCGATGCGGCGAAGGGCGGTGTGCTCGCGTTGATGTTGCGCCGCCAGGGGTCGCACGCCGAAGACACCTTCAACGCGGATGCACGGCTGATCGGCGTGGGGCTGCGATACGCCTGAACCCCGGGGAATCCGGCGCCGCCGCACCTGCGCCTATTCCTTGGTGCCGGTTCCCTGGAACTGTTCGTCCTCATTGCGAAACAGGAAATTGAACGTTGTGAGGGCGCCGTATGACCGCGTGATGAGGCCCTGGAATTCCGCCTTGTCCTCGGCGCTGAGGCGTTCATGATTGTTGATCTTCTGCTCCAGCACGCGGAGCCGTTCCCGGACCGCCGTGATCTTCTTGAAGAAGGCCTCGATGGGCACTTCCCGGCTCTTGAGCGCCGCGTCGCGCGGCTGAAACACCAGCGTGCCGCCGGCAAAGCGTTGTGTCACCTGAAAAAGGCCCAGCCCGAGTTCTTCCTCCAGCACCTCGCGGAGGGCGTCCTTTACGTCGTTCCAGGTCAGTTCCATGGCCAAAACCCTCGCTAATCCGCGGTTGAGAAAATCCAGAAGCGGTGCTACTATGCCAAGCGAAACCGGTGTGTATCAACCGAGCGAGAGGGGCGTGCCGGGCGTATGTTGCGCTGGAGCAAGAACAAGGCTGCGGAGGATTCCGCTGTCGTTGTGCCCGTGGCGCCGCCCCCGGAGGCGCATCCCGCGCCCCAACGGCCGGCCGGCGCGGCGCCCGCCGCGGAAACGCCCGTCCCGCCTGTTCGCAAGTCCCTGGTCCAGTTGTTGCGCGAGCAGGGAAACCTGAGCGAAGAGAAGCTGCAGCACTGCCTCGACCTGCAGCGGGAAACCGGGGCGTTCATTGGCGAGATTCTCGTGCAGGAAGGGCTGCTCGACGAACAGTCGCTGCTGTCGTTCCTGGCCAAACACTGCCGGGTGCCTCACCTGAGCCTGCTCGATTACCTCATCGACAAGTCCGTGCTGGGGCTCCTGCCGCAGGAAATCTGCCTGAAGTACCGCCTGCTCCCCATCGATCAATTGGGGAACAATCTCACCGTGGCGATGGTGAATCCGCTGGATGCCGACGCGCTTCAGCAAGTGAAGGAATACTGCCCCAACCTGCGCATCAAACCGATCCTCTGCGCCTACAACCATTTCGAGATCGTCACCCGCCGCCTCTTCGGCGCGGGGCGTGCGGACGGCCCCGCCGAGCTTTCCGCAACCAGCCTCGGGCTCTCGGCCATGCGCCCCGAGAAGCGGCCCGTGACGCCGGCGGCCCCGGTGCAGCCCAAGAGCGAGCCGGCCCCTCCCGCCAGTGTTCCCTCGACGGCCGAGTTCATCCCGGAAGCCATTCCCGACGCCGTGGAGGCGGAACCCGAAGCGCCGCCCGAAGCCGCGCCGGATCGCGATACGATGTTCAAGGAAGTCTTTCAGTCCGTGCCGGCGGAGCGGGAAGAGGCCGCGGAGGAATCCGGCGACCTCCTCCGTGAGATGGCATCGGTGATGATGGACAGCATGCGCGACACCTACGCCATGCTGGCCCGGCGCATGGATCTTTTCCAGGGTGTCACACCCGAGGACGTGGCGCGCATCTTCGCGCGGGGCATCACGCGCGAATGCGAGGAAGGCGAGCGCATCTTCGAGAAGGGACAGCCGGGCTCGGAGCTGTTCGTGATCCTTGGCGGCGAAGTCGCCATCTCGGACGGCGGCCGCGATCTCGCGGTGCTCTCGCGCGGCGACATGTTCGGAGAAATGGCGCTGGTGAGTTCCGAGCCCCGGAGCGCCGACGCCCGCGCCACCTGCACCTCCAGCCTGCTCGCCCTTAGCCTCGACGACATCCGGAACGACCTACCCCGCGACGTCTCCACCCAGCTCCTCGTCAATATCATCATCACCCTGAGCGAACGCCTTCGCCGCGCCAATGTGGACTGACGCGCGGTCCGTTATCGGCCGACGCAATACCCGTCTTCAGTCCCTTCGCCCGGGCAGGCATGATAGCCCCCCGAGTTAAAGAACTGTACGAATCGCAGCAATTCCGAAAGGTTGACGGACCAGTCCTGCGGATTGTAGTCGCTGTCGTGCGGCATGCAATCATGGCTTCCCGGGCCGGGGTTGTACCCGTCCTCCGTGCCGGCTTCACAGTGAAATGCCGCCAGGTTGAAGAACTGAATCACCCGCAGCAGCTCCGTCAGATTGATCGCGCCATCCCCATCCTGATCGCCCGTGTGACGGAGCACGCGCTCATAAGCGCCGACGTCCCACGCAAGCCCCTGGGGTCGCGCCGTTCCCTCGAGGTCATCTGCAAAATCGGGGATTGCCTGACCTGCATCGACGCAGGGGGAACGTGACGTCAGCCGGAAAATGCCGGCGGCCGCCGAGGCGAACTTCGGATCATCGCCGAAATTGTGGTTCCCGTCCCCCGCCGGCAGCAGCGGCGCGCCCTGGAGACAACTGAAGACAGGCGTGGCGCAATCCAACAGAGCGCTCACGCCGTTCCCCCAACTGATGCAGTTCACAATGCCTCCCGTGCAGCCGCGGAAACCGGTGTGAGAATTGCCGAACGAGGTGTTGTTCTGCAGTGGGCCCAGGCAATCCGCGAAACCCCATCCACCGCTCGGCGCCGTGTGGCCATAGACCACATTGTTTCGGCATGCGCCGTTGCAGCCGCGCAGTCCGAAGGCAAGGGCGCCGCCGATGTTCTCGTACACCAGGTTGCCTTCAATCAGGCCGCCGCAACTGCGAATTCCACACCCATTCAAGGTGGTGGCGCTGTTGGCGTATATCCTGTTGGACTGGATCGGCCCCGAGCATTCGCGGAGGCCGTAAACGTAGCTGGGAGCGATCTGATGGTGGATGAGATTGCCCCGAATGAGGCCGGCGCAGGACGCGATGCCCGTGGAATTCCCCGTGCCCGTATTGTCGCAGATTTCATTGTCGAGGATGGGACCGTCGGTATTGGCTATTCCCCAGACATATCCCGCCTGGCCGTTGCCGCTGATGAGATTCTGTCTAATCGAGGGATACGTTTGTCCCGTCTGCCCCAGAAGACCGCCGCTGTGTCCGTTGGTGAATCGCAACCCGCGCACGACGCACTGCTCCGATATGGCGCCCTCGAAGCGCAAGACCCACTCGCTCTGTCCGCCATCGACGGTGGTGCTTGCCGGCATCTCCGGGTCGGTGGAGGTGAGCACAATGTCCTTCGAGGCGATCAGCAGTGGTCCCGAATACGCCTGCGCGGACGCGGCAACCAGAACCGTGTCCCCCGTAGCCGCCGCATCGATGGCGGGCTGGATCGCACGAAACGCTGTGGCCCAGGAATGCCCATCTTCCGGGTTCGCGGTCTGGGCCAGGTCCACGTACCACTCCGCAACCTCCCCTTCCCCTTCCCCTTCACCCTCGCCTTCGCCCTCGCCTTCGCCCTCACTCTCACCCTCGCCCTCACCCTCGCCTTCGCCCTCGCCTTCGCCCTCGCCCTCGCCCTCGCCCTCGCCCTCGCCCTCGCCTTCACCTTCGCCCTCGCCCTCGCCTGGCGGGGCTATCTCGGTTGCCAGGCCTGCTGCCTCAATCGTGGCAAGCTGCGCCGGGGTGCAGCCAAAGTCTTTGGCGGCCTGGAGGGTCTGCAGATACAGGTCCTGGAATCCAGAACTGGACACGAGGCGATTCAGCAGGCATTCCGCGAAGAGATCGCCTGCAATGCGGAGGCTTTCCTCCGAGTCCGCGGACAGTCCCGGAAACTGGAAACCATTGAACTCTCCCGGCACCGTCACATCGATGTGCTCGGGATTGCTCGGGTCTTCGAGCGCAGTGCCTTCCACCAGCAGGTACATGAACTTGGTCACCAACATGCCATTTGTGTGCGAATCGTTCGTGGGGTCGTACTGGCTCATCCGGGTGACTTGCCCGTGCGCCAGCGTGTAGCCGCCATCGAACCAGCGCACCGCGCCGCCCGCGGGATAGATTCCCTCGGGTGGCGGAAAGACCGGATGGGTATCGCTGCTGTAGCTTGAATGGCGGGTCCAGCGATCCTCCCCGTACCACCACTTGCGGCCGTACCCGGTCGTGAGCGTGTCGTCGAAGGCGCGCTCGACGCCGTTGGACAAGTCGACCAGCTCGCCCATGGCATAGGCGAATCCTTCGTTGAGGGCGGCGGGTTCGCCGGTGCGCAGGAAGTTGGGCCCGCTGTTCCGGATCACGGCATGCGTGAACTCATGCCCGACGCAGTCATCCGCATATTCATTGCCCCAGGCGATGTTCACGCAGGCGCCATCCCAATTGGAGCTGTAAGCCGAACAACGGCTGGTGCCGCAGTTCTGATCGACCGCGTCACAATTGCGAACCCGCAGTTTCACGAGGTTGCCATTGCCCTGATAGTTGTCGAGGCCATGGCCGGCATAGAAATCCACGGCGGAACTCAGCACCTCGTATGCCCGGTCGACCACAGGATCCCCACTGGGTGTGTCGTCTTCCCGCTCCAAATTCCCGATGCAGTAGATGCTCCCTCCGGAATACCACACCGAATCCCAATCCGCATCGTAGATTCTTCCCTTCGCGTCGTATTCCACCAGAGACTGTTCGTAAATCAGCGCACCCGAATTGGCGTCCACGATGATCCGCCGGAAGGAGGGGGCATTCCCGGGGACCTGGACATCCATCAGCCAACCGAGTGCGACCGCGCCGCCCGTGTCTGCCAGGGCAGGGTCCACGACAACCAGGTCCGGCCCCGCGGACGCCGACGCCGTTTCAACCGGAACGTCCAATTGCGCACAGGCCGCCTGCAGCCCTTCCTCAGCGCTCAAGCCCGGTCCCGTTGGAAGGGATTTCACCCCGGGGGAGAGAGACGCAAGCACCGACCGGATTGAACCGTCCGGACCCAATGTGACGGCGGCTTCCGCACCGAAGATGGGGATGCCTTGGCAGGTTTCGGCCAGCTTCACTGTGCACAGGCCGCCGCGAACACTGCCGCGAATACGCACGGGCCGCAGGTCGAGCGTCCTCTCTTCCAAGCCGAAGCTGGCACGATGGAGACGCAGGAATTCCACTGCCCTCTGTACAGGCGCACTCTCCGGGCACGGGCTGCTGAAACCTGGTTCGAATACGCGGCAGAAACGCAGCAGGCCCGATGACGTCGAACAGACAGATGCAGAAACTCCGTCAGGCGGCACCACCAGGCTCGTGGGAGCTTCACCCGACACGACCGGCGACCAGGATATGCCCGCCAACACGGAACATGCCACCAGCAGAACCTTGTCGAACATCATGGCACCCTCTCCCGCTTGCTACCTTTCTAAACTACATCCATAGCCTAGCATGTAATCGCCGGCAAGGACAAGGTTCTTCCCGCAAGGGGGCGGTCCTCGATCTACGCATCCGTCCTGATTTGCGTTGTCTGCGCCTTTCGGTTATACTTCTAACTGACTGTTCAGTTAGTTGGAGCCTGGGCGATGCCTGTTCCCGCACCGAAATGGACCCGCCAGCCGGAATTGCGGCCGCGCCAGATCATGGCGGCGGCGCTGGATGTCTTTGCGGCGAAGGGTTTCGAACGGGCGACCATGGACGAGGTGGCGGAGGCGGCGGGTGTGACAAAGGGCACCATTTACCTGTATTTTAGGAACAAGCTGGACCTCTTCATTCAGACGTTGCGCACTCACGTGGAGGGCGTAACCGACCTGCTGCCCTCGGTTCGCGTGGCGGCCGGGGAGGACGTGGAAGCGGGCGCCCGGCTCTTGGCGAAGGCGCTGCTGGACGTATTGATGACGCCCACCATGACGAAAGTCTTCCACTTGTTCATTGCAGAAGTGAAACAGATTCCCGAACTGCGCCAGGCGTATATCGAGGAATGGCTGCCTCAGGCGGGGCTTCGCATCGCGACCCTGCTGGAAGAAGGCGTTCGCTCGGGTGCCCTGCGGCCGCTGGATCCGGTGATCACGGCGCGCGCCATCATGGGCATGTTCAGCGCGTTCGTGCTGACCCAGGAAGTATTCGGCATGAAGGACATCACTCCCATGCCGCTGGATGAAATTGCCAATACCATCGTCACTATTTCATTTCGAGGAGTGCTGGCTTCGTGACTGGACTGATTCGCCCCCGTGTTATCCGAGGACCAGGCAACGGCCGCGCCGCTTTGTATCGGGCGGTGCTGCGCCACAGCCTTGCCGCCATTGTGCTGCTGCCGTTTCTCCCGGGCTGCGGACCCGATCTGAACGGGACGCTGCAGGTGACGGGCCAGATCGAGGGCGTGACGGTGGCGGCGGGTTCGAAAGTGGGCGGGCGCATAGCCGAAGTCACGGTGAAAGAAGGGGACAGCGTCAAGGCCGGCGATGTGCTGATTCGGCTGGACGATGCGGAGGCGAAGGCGGTGCTGGCGGCGGCCGAGGCGAAGCTCGCGGCGATGGAAGCGCAACTGGCGAAGGTCGAGACGGGCGCCACGCCGGAGCAGTTGCGGCAGGCCGAGGCTTTTGCGCGGGCGGCCGAAGAGAAGTACCGGATGGCGGAAAAGGGTGCGCGCACGGAGGAGATTCGCATGGCGCGCGCCGGCCTTGACAGCGCCACGGCGCAGCTGGACGAGGCGCGCAAGGAGTTCGCGCGCGCGGAGAAGCTGCGCAGCGAGGGCGTGGCCGCACAGCGGCAGTTCGATCAGGCCAAGGCGGCGCGGGACGCCGCCGAAGCCCAGTTCCATGCCGCCAGAGAGAAGCATGAGATGGTCGTGCGGGGGCTCCGGGACGAAGAAATCGCCGCCGCCAAGGCATTGTATGACCAGGCACAGGCGGCCCTGGACGAAGTCCGGCGCGGGGCCCGCGAGGAAGACCGGGCGGCGGCGCGCGCGGCGCGGGACGCCGCGGCGGCGGATCGCGACCGGGCCGAAGTGGCGTTGCGCGAGATGACGGTTGTCTCGCCGCTCGACGGCGTGATTGAATCGCTTGACGTGCATCCGGGCGACCTCGTGAAGCCGGGCCCGGTGGTCCGCATTGCCAACCCGGAAGACCTCGAGATGTACGTGTACGTGAGCGCGGTCATGCTCGGTAGAATCCACCTGGACGAGAAGATACCGCTGACGACGGACGCGCACGGCGACGAGCGTTTCGAGGCGAGAGTGGTCCAGATAGCCACCCAGGGCGAATACACGCCGCGGAATCTCCAGACGCAGGAGGAGCGCGTGCAGCAGGTGTTCGGCATCAAACTCAAGCTCGATTCCGCGGGCGGCAAGCTCCGGGCCGGCATGACCGCCATCGCCCACATCGCGGAATCGCCGGCAGCAACGAAATAGACAGTCCAAGACGCATGAGCACGGAAACTTACCCCGCATCGCCCGCCCGGCCGACCATCATCAAGGCGGTGGATTTGACGCGCCGTTTCGGCCCATTCACCGCGGTCGATCATATCAACCTCGACATCGAAGAGGGGGACATCTTCGGATTCCTCGGCCCGAACGGTTCGGGAAAGACCACCGTGATCCGCATGCTATGCGGACTGTTGCGCCCCACGGAAGGCGCCGCCAAGGTTCTGGGCAATGACGTGACCCGCGACAGCGAGGCCGTGAAACGCAGCATCGGCTACATGTCGCAGCAGTTCAGCCTTTACGGCGACCTGTCCGTCATGGAGAACCTCAAGTTCTACGCGGGCATCTACGGCATTCCGCGCCGCGAACGCGCCGCGCGCATCGAGGAAGTCATCAACATCGTGGGGATCGGCGACTACCGGAAGCAACTGGCGCTGCGGCTCTCGGGCGGCTGGAAACAGCGGCTCGCGCTCGCCTGCGCCCTCGTGCACCGCCCCAAGCTGATGTTCCTCGACGAACCGACCGCGGGCATTGATCCGGTCGCGCGGCGTGACCTGTGGAACCTGCTCTTCGACCTCGCGGGGCAGGGGGTGACGTTCTTCGTTTCGACGCATTACATGGACGAGGCGGAGCGTTGCAGCCACATCGGCTACATTTATTACTCGAAGCTGATCGTCTATGGCACGCCGAGCGAGCTCAAGCGCATGCCGGAAGTGACGCCGGACGGCGCCATCCGGCTTGAACTGCGCGCGGGGCAGATCGCCGCGGCGATGCGCTGCCTCAACACGTTCCCGTACGTGCTCGATGCGACGATCTTCGCCGACGTGGTGCATGTGCTCACGGAAGAGCACACGGAACAGCGGATAGTCGACGACCTCGGGCGGCACGGCTTCCCCAACGCAAGCGTCCAGCCCATCCCCGCCACTCTGGAAGACGTGTTTGTCACGTTGAGCCGCGAGAAGGAGCGCCAGCGCAATGCTTAGAGGACTCTACGCCATCATCTACAAGGAGTCGCGGCACATCCTGCGCGATCCGAAGACACTCTTCCTGATGCTGGTGATCCCGAGCCTCGAACTGACCATCTTCGGCTATGCTGTCAACCTCGATGTGAAGAACATCCCAACCGTGGTCTACAACCTGGACGGACGCGAAGCCAGCCGCAAGCTGATCGATACTTTCGTGAATACCGGCTATTTCCAGATTCGGGGCGAAGTGGGGTCCGATGCGGAACTCAAGCGCGCCATTGTCGCGGGGAAGGCCAAGGTCGGCATCAAGATTCCCCCCGACTACACGGACACGCTGCTCTCCGGCCGCAAGACCCAGGTGCAGATGCTGATCGACGGCAGCGATTCCACCTCGGCGCTCCAGGCGCTCAACACCGGCAACGCCATCGCCATGCTCGCGTCACTCGACATCCTGGCGGAGACGCTCGGCGCCGCGGCGCTCCCCGTGGAGATGCGCCCCCGCGTCCTCTTCAATCCGGACATGAAGACCGCGAACTTCATGGTGCCCGGGCTCGTCGGCGTGATCATGCAGGTCGTGATCATGCTGCTGACGGCGTTCGCCATCGTCCGCGAGAAGGAGCAAGGCACCCTCGAACAACTCATGGTGACTCCGGTCTCCCGCCTCGGGTTGATCCTGGGCAAACTCGTCCCGTACGGCCTCGTCGGTATTGGCGAGACGATCTCCGTGCTGCTGCTCATGCGTTTCCTCTTTGAGGTGCCGATCGAGGGGAGCCTGCTTTATCTCGCGGGTTTCACGCTCGTCTTCCTTTTCACCACGCTCAGCCTCGGCCTGCTCATCTCGACACTGACGGACAATCAGATCCAGGCGCTGCAGTTCTCCTTTCTTATTCTGCTCCCGTCCTTCCTGCTCTCCGGGTTCATGTTCCCGCAGGAGACCATGCCCAAGGTCATCTACGTCATCGGACAGTGCGTGCCCGCCACGTATTTCATTCACATCCTGCGCGGCATCATCCTGCGCGACGCGCCCATCGAGGCGCTCCTGCCTTCGGGCATTGTGCTCGCCTGCATGGGCATTGCCGTCATCACTGTCGCCACGTTGCGTTTCCACAAGACCCTCGCGTAGCGGAAGACCTGCGGCTCACGTGGAGGCGATGCGGTTCCACACGTCGCGCACGGGCACCGGCGCAAACGCGGGCCGCGAGAAATGCTCCTGGCAGAGGCGATAGACGGCGCGGTTGTACGGCGCAGGGATGCCATGGCTGTCCGCGAGGCCGATGAGGTAGCCGTTAATGTCCTCGAGTTCGGACTCGTGCCGTCCGCATTGAATCACGTCCTGCGACATGCTGCTGCGCACCATCTTCCGAAGATTGCGCCGGAAAAGCGGCAGGGTGGCGAATTGCGGGAGTTTGGCGCTGGCTTTGATCAATGCCCAATTCGGCATGCCGCTGATGCGGAACTCGCGGTGGCCCGCCGCGCGGACGATCTGTATGCCTTCGAGCAGCACGTTGGAGAGGATACGCTGAAAGAGCGGAAGCGGTTCGACCGGGCCGTAGCCGTGTCCCACGAGCGTCGTAACGGAGTTGCTCAGGTTCAGGACGAGCTTGCAATGGGCCGCGTCCTGCAACCGGTCTATGACCGGCGCGGGGACGCCGCGCTGGAAGATTCCCGCGACGGCGCGGGCTTCGGCGCGGAGCCCATTATCCGGTGTGCCGAGGAGGATGGGGCCCTTCTTCTGGAATCCGATGACGCCCGGCGTGTCGATCCAAGCGTTATAGCCGACGATCCCATAAAGCACGCGCGGGAAGTAGCGGGGAAGAATGCGCTGGTTCCGCACCCCGTTCTGCAGTCCCACAATGACCGGCTTGATGCCGAAGCGGTCCCGAATTGCGGGACATACTTGTTCCAGGTTGAAGTTCTTGACCGCGATGACGACCACATCCGCGTCGGGAGCGTCTTCCAGGCATTCAACGACGTTCACGCGCACGCGCTCGCGGGGTCCGCCTTCGCGGTAGAGGGTGAGGCCGTTTTCCCGGATGGCGCGGTACGTGTTGCCCCGGGCCACAAGAACGGTTTCCGCATGCTTTGCGGCCACCCAGGCTCCGGCAGTCCCCCCGATGGCCCCTGTCCCAAAGAATATCACCCGCATGCGCGCTTTTCTCCATGACGTGTTGCGCCGGAGATTGAAACAAGTGCGCGTGCGCGTAGTCAAACTGGCCTGGAATATGCCTGGCGCGCGAACGGGTTTCGCTGGAGGGCGGCTTTCCAGTATAGTTCCGGCAACCGTGAAGGAATTGCGTGATTGATGGACGTGAAACAAGTAATCGGCCGGGCGATCGAATCGAGTCAAAGAACGCTTTCGGAGTATGAATCCAAGCGCGTGCTGGCCGCCTATGGCGTTCCGGTGGTGGACGAAGCGCTTGCGCAGAATGCGTCGGAGGCCGTAGCCGCGGCGGAACGGCTTGGATATCCCGTGGCGCTGAAGGGCCGCGCGGCGGACTTGGCGCACAAGAGCGATCGGGGATGGGTTCGGCTGAACCTGAAGAACGCGGACGACGTTCGGGAGGCTGCGGCCGCCCTGCTGGATTCCGGCTCAGAGGGCCTGCTCGTGCAGCGGATGGCGGCCGGCAAGCGCGAGTTGATTGTTGGCGCGTTGCGCGACTCTGTCTTCGGGCCGTGCGTAATGCTGGGCATCGGCGGCACGGCGGTGGAGGCGCTCGAGGATGTGAGCTTCCGCTTGGCGCCGCTCGACGAACGCGACGCGGCCGAGATGATGGCCGAATTGCGCGGGAAACGCCTGCTCGATGCGTTTCGCGGCGAAGCGCCGGTGGATCGGGCGGAACTCACCCGCATCCTACAGGCCGCCGGACAGATCCTGATCGAGCACTCCGGCATCTCCCATGTGGACATCAATCCGCTCGTCATCGAGCAGGGCCGCCCGGTGGCGGTCGATGCGCTGATCTCGGTCGGGGCGGAGGAAGCCTGCGCGGCTCCCGAGGCGACGGAGCCGGGCGCGCACTTCGGCGCGCTTTTCGAGCCTTCGAGCATTGTGATCGTGGGCGCTTCGGAATCGCCGACGAAGTGGGGCTTCCGTATCCTGTTCAACACACTTGAAGGCGGCTATCAGGGCCGGCTTTACGGCGTCAACCCCAAGCACACGGAATTGCTGGGCATTCCCTGCTTTCCGGATATCGCATCGTTGCCGGAAACGCCGGAACTCGCCCTGATTGTGATTCCCCCGGGCGGCGTCTGCGCGGCCGTACGGGATTGTGCTGCCAAGGGCATCAAGGCGGTGGTCGTAATCACCGCGGGCTTCGATGAACTCGATGATGATGAGGCGAAGGCGATGCAGGAAGAGATGATAGCCATCGCGGCGCGCGAAGGGCTCCTGCTGGCCGGGCCCAACTGCGCGGGCGTGGCGAGTCCGGCCCCGTTCAGCATGTACTGCGGGATGATCGCGCGTTTTCCCGGCGCCGGCGGGCTCTCGATCGCGTCGCAAAGCGGCAATGTGGGCAGCACCGTGCTGACCTGGGCGCAACTGCATCAGGTGGGCGTGGCGCGATTCATCAGCAGCGGCAATGAGGCCGACACGCGCGCCGAAGATTACCTCGCCTTCTTTGCGGACGACGAGCGGACCCGATCCGTGCTCACCTACGTGGAGGGCACGCGCAACGGGCGGCGCTTCTTCGACGTGCTGCGGCGCGTTTCAAGGCGGAAACCGCTCGTGCTCATCAAGGGCGGCCGAAGCAAGGCAGGAATGAAGGCAGCCCAGTCACACACGGGCTCGCTGGCCAGCGAGGCGCGCGTGTTCCGGGCGGCCTGCCGCCAGGCCGGCGCCTCGGTTGTGGACGAAGTCTATGAAGCCATGGAAGTCGGCGCGGCGTTTCTGCGCCAGCCGCTGCCGAGGGGAAGGCGCGTCGGCATCGTGTCGCAGGGGGGCGGCTGGGGCGTCATCACGGCGGATGCCTGCGTTGAGGCCGGGCTGGAAGTGCCTCCGCTTCCGGAGGAGACGCTGCGCGAACTGGACAGTTACATGCCCGCGTGGTGGAACCGGAACAATCCCGTGGACCTCGTGGCCGCAAACGACCTCTTCCTTCTGTCCAAGGCGGTGGAATCCGTGATGAAGAGCCCTGAGATCGACGCGGTGATACTGCTGGGCGTGGGTTACATTTCGAGCAGCCTTACCCGCTTTGCCGAATCCGAGCGCGCGAAGGAGATCGGCCTCGACAAGCTCGCGGCCATGGGCAGCCACTACGAAATGGAAGACGTCCGCCGCATGATCTCCTTTGTGGACCTGTATCAGAAGCCCCTGCTCGTGGCGTCCGACACGGCCCTGCTGGCGAACGTGGGCACGCCCAACGGCGCGATCCGCGAACTCGAACAGGCGGGCATCGGCGTGTTGTCCAGCCCGGCCCATGTGGCCTTCACGCTGGCCCACCTCGCGGAACGTTTCGAGTATCTGAACGACATTCCCCGGCGTTAGCGATTTTCGGCGTCAGGCCTCGACGGGCGCGGCGTCCGCGGCCGCCGCGGGGACGGCCCGCTTCACCCAGCGTTTGATGATCCAGCAGAGGCCGAGCATGAGGGCGATGGACAGGAGTTGCCCCGCCCAGCCGAGGGCATCCGCCGCGGGCTTGTTGATCGTCTCGGACTGATAGAGCGCGAACTTGGCGGCTTCGCCGAGTTCGGGCGATCCCACAACGGTATACTGAAAGACGTCCACGAGACAGTGGTAGATTGAGACGCCGTAGAGTTCGCGGGTGGTCAGGTAGAGGATGCAGACGGGGATGACCGACACGCCGTGGGCGAGCAGCATCAACGCGACGGCGCCGGCGCCCTGGTCGGCCGCCCCGCCGCGGTAAATCGAGTAGTACGCGGGCAGATGCCACAAGCCGAAGATGACGGCGTTCAACAGGATCGCGGTCAGCGCGCCAAAGCGTTGTTCGAGCTTGGGCAGGAGATAGCCGCGGAAGGCCAGTTCCTCGCCGAAGAGTCCGGCCGGCAGCATGAGCAGCGTGCCGAAGATCATGACGACCACCGCGGCTACGCCCAGTGGAAGCTCCTTCAGTTCCGCCTGCATGTCCAGGTTGGGCGTTACGCGCACCCAACCGAGTTCCAGGGGCAGCCAGAAGAAGAACGCCAGCATCACACCGGTGAAGAGCAATCCGGTCAGCACGCCCAGCACCGCGTTCCGGTTGAGCCGGAAGCCCATGTCGAGGAACTTCTCTTTGTGCAGGACTTTCTGGCAGAAGATGGCCGCAAACCCCAGCGCGAAGATCATGATGCTCGCATAGTTCTCGGACTGCCGGGCAGGCACAAACGGAGTAACGCCCATGGCGGCAAACATGAAAAGGACGTAGCCCGCAACGACTCGATTCTTCACGGCATTTCTCCCTTGCCTCTGCACCCTTGCATTAAACGGGTGCCTGAGCTTCCCATACCGGCGGCGCCCCCGTTTTATTCGCTGACGGCTATGGCAGGCATGTTTTCCGCGATCAGGCCGGCCGCAAATTCGTTGTGAAGACCGCTCCCGGCCCGGTCAACGGCCGCGGCCGACGGGATTCGAGTCTTCATAGCCGCTATTTCGCCGCAGCAACGCCCAGCGCGGTGACTTGATCCTGCATGAGCTGGCCGAGGCCGTCGCCATAGAAGGAGGCCGTCGCCTCGTAGCCGCTCTGTTGATACTCCTCTTTCGTCAGGATGTACCCGATGTGCTCCGAAGTGAGCGACGCCACGCAGGGATACTCGATGCCCGCCTTGCTCAACGCGTCTTTCACGGCGAGGCCGATCTGGCAGATGGGCTCGCCGGGAAAGGTCGCCAGCTCGAAATCATTCACGCGCAGCGCATAGATCGGGGCTTTGTCCGCAAACATCAGTTGCAGCATCGCATCGAGCTGTTCCGGGGGAACCTTGTACTCCTCCCCCGCAATCTTGGCGAAATCCGGGGCGCCCTTCCGCGGCGGCAGCGGCACCCAGGCGCATTGTACCGCGAAGTTGCCCACGTCTTTCGTAACGAGACCCTGCGCGAGTTTCCAGGCCGCGATGCCAATGGCGCGGCCGTAGTTCTCCGCCTGCTCGTAGTGGCTGCCGGCCGCTTTCGCGGACGGCGCCTGATCGCCCTCGGCGCCGTTTGTGTACAGGCACGTGACGCCGTCCATCAGCGCCTCAACCGTCCGCTGCATGTTTCCCGCCCATTCCGCGGAGATCAGCATGTCCCCCTCATCCACGAGGGTGCCGTGGGCCGTGAAGTTCACGAGGAGCGCGTAGGGCGAACCGTCGGCCTTGTCCAGGCGCAGCGCGGTGAGATGATCGTCCACGAACTTGTCGCCGCGCCGGTTGTGGTTCATGCCCGGGAGTGCCACCGTGCCCGCGCCTGCTTTCACGGGCTGAAGCGCGGTGTTGGCCTCTTTCAATCCCTTGGCCAAGCGGTCGGTCACGAAATTCAGCATGGGCTCGGAGAAGATGCCAATATTCGGGTTGTTCGCGATGTTCCGCCGGTCGAGCGCAAACCCTTCAAGCCCCGTGTGCGAATGGCTCGCGGCGATCATGACGCGCTCCGGGGTGAGTCCTGCGATGGCCGCCTTTGCCAGGGTTTCTTCGAGCACGCAGATTGGCACGCTGCACGTATCCACCGTGATCAGGGCCGATTTCTGGCCCCCGGATTCGAACATGAGCACCTTTCCGTGGAGCGTGTCGAGAATGCCCACGGCGGGCTTGCCTTCACGCGCGCCGTATCCGCCCAACTGCGTGGGAATGCCTTCCTCCATCGGCGTGATGCTCACCACCGCCACGCCCGCCTTGAGTTCCGCCGCCGCCGGAAACACACACACCGCCACTAGCAGGATCAGAACGTATCGCATGCCATGAGCCTCCGGGTACATGCCATTCCGGCATGGGTTGCGCCCGCGGGCAGTATGGTCCCTGTTTGCCCCGTTTTCAAGGGACGGCAGGCCGATTTGCCATTTCAGCTCCGGCCGCTTAGATTGCTTCCGGAGTGTTCTCGCGGGCATGGGTGGCGGACGTTTCCAATCTGAGGCGGCCGCCCCGGATTCGGAGAGGAGGGTGCATGCGAAACGGAATGATGCTGACGGGCCTTCTTTTGGCGTTTCTCTTCGCGGGGCACGCCATGGGCGCGGCGACTGTGTCCGTGGAATGTCCCCGGCAGGCGTTCTATCGCGACGAGGAGGCCCTGCTGACAGTCAGGGCCGCCAATGACGTCGACACGGGCCGGCCAGATGTCCGCCTGGACCTTGTGGCGGGCGGGGTGGCAGTCGTCTCGGAGGCATGGGCGGCAGGACCGGCGGGCGATCGTCAGGGCAGCTCCTTTCGCCTGCCCTGCGCGAGACTCCGGCCGGGCGAGTATGAATGCGCGGCCGTCCTGGCGGCGGGGACTGAAGAGATCGGGCGCGCTACATTTCATTTATCCATCGCCGAGCGTCCGAACCCTGAGCGGCTCATGATTTGGCTGTGGGGCGGCGGCGGCTCCGCGTGGTACCTCGATCATGGATTCACGACATGGTCCGGTCCGCGCTTCACGTCGGCGCTCGACGACAAGGTTTGCCGCGCACTGGACCAGGGGTTGCTGGCAGGGGCGGATGTGGGGATTGGCCCCAATGGCGGGTTGCGTGATCTCGACCCCGGCACGATAGCCGATGCGGATGCGGTGAATCTGGCGGTGCGGAACACGGAGGAAAAGAAGGTTGCGAATCCCCTTCACCCCGAAGTAGCCCGGATTCAGGATCGCGACAACACGCGGCTGATGGAGTTCGTACTCCGCTTTCCGCAAGTCAGGACAGCCTTCTTCAATACGGAAATCGTCGACAGCCTGGGTAACAACATCAACAAAGCCGGCCTGGAACTCACGCGCGACGTGCTGGGCTTTTCGGAGCAGGAAATCGGGCCGGCGGCCTTCGCGGCGCCGGGTGTGATTTCCGACGAGGATCGGAAGTACGTCTTTCACAAGTTCAAATACAAGCAAGGGAATGGCCTCACGGCCGCCAACCGGCGCACCGCCGAGACAGTGCATCGCTACCGCCCGGATATCCTCACGATCAGCGACCCGTTCCGCGAAACCGCGCTGCTGGACCTTTTCCCGGGCCTGGACGTCATCGGGACGTGGACGTACACGAACCCGGACCCCAAGCTGATGCTCTATGTCGAAACGCTCCGGGCCGCCTGCAGGCCCACCGGCCAGATTCCCCTGAACACAGTCACGCTGCTCAATTATCCGGGCGAACTGGCACCTACCGGTGAATGGATGCTGATGGGACCCGGCCGGCTCACGGTGGCCACGTGGATCAATCTGTCGCGCGCGCAGAAGATCCTCGGATACTACTACTCGAGCGAGTGCAACCCCGTGGACGCGGACAGCAACAAGGTTCCGTACAGCACAAGTCTTGCACTCAAGAATCTGTCAGAGAAAGTCTTCAAGCCGTATGGCCCTCTGCTGAGCAACCTGGAGGTGTCACCGCGAAGGATTGCCGTGCTCAGTTCCGCGGCCGCCCGGGTGCATTCGAGTTCGCCGAGCCTGCTGGGCGGCTATGCCAACCTACAGATCTACCACTTCTACAGCGTGATGGCGATGGCGCACCTGCAGGCGGATGTGGTCTTTGACGAGACGATCGAACGTTACGGGCTTGATGCCTACGACATGCTGGCCCTGCCCAAGTGCGACGTGCTGACAAAGCAGGTTTACGACGAGGTGCTTCGATTCCGGGAACGGGGCGGCCTCGTGATCGCCGATCAGTATCTTGGCCCGGAGATTCCCGGCGCGCTGAAGTTCGATTTTGACTTCACGTATCGCAACAAGGTGAGCGCCAACGCCCTCGCGAAGAACGTCGCCTTTGCCGACTGGAACGACCACATTCAGCCCGGCAGCGCCGAGATGAAGCAGGTGGAGGGCGTGACGGCGCTGGACGATCAGCGGATCATGGAGTCGTATGCCGCCAAGCTGCGGGAAACGCTGGGGGATCGTGCTCCCCGCAACGTGGACTGTGATTCGCCGAATGTGCTCGTGAACTTGCTCGAGAAGAACGGCGTCACGTATCTCGTGCTTGTCAATGACAAGCGCACGTATGACGAGCGGGAAGGGAAGTACAAGGCGGTGCTGGGCAAGCTGCTCCCGCAAACTGCCCGGATCACCCTGCTCGACAGGACCACGCCCGTTGTCGCCTATGACTTGCTCGAACGCAAACGCCTGGATGTTTCCCGCGACGGCCATGGCGCTTCGGTCTTTTCCGTGGATCTGGACGAACTGGGAGGGAAGATTGTCGCCCTCTATCCCGCCGAGTTCGCGGAGATCGGCATGCACGCGCCCAAGGAAGCGAAGCTGGGTTCGGGCTGTTTCGTCTCCATCAACATGAGAGACAGGGACGGAGCCCCGCTACGAGGCCTGCAGCCGCTGGAGTTCGAATTGCGGCGTCCTTCCGGAACGCGCAGCGAATACAGCGGCTACTACTGCGCGAAGGACGGCGCCCTCACGCTGCGCCTCGTGCCCGCGCTGAATGATGAGACGGGACGCTGGACGATCTCCGTGAACGACCTCACGGCGGGCCTCCACGCGGAAGCCGGGTTCGAGGTCGTGAACTGAGAACCGGAGGAAGTCCTGCGGCTCTATTTACGCTTGTTCTCGAACCAGACCGGGCCGCCCCATTTTCCGGTGACCACGATGTCCGGGTCGCCGTCGGCGTCGAGGTCGGTCGCGATCATGTTCAGGCCGGAGCCGATGCCCTCATTGTAGGAGATGTTGTGCTTCTTCCACGTGGGCTCGGCCTGCCGCGTCAATTCATACCAGTAGACGCCGAGCGGCTCGAACTCGCCCGGGTCGCCGCCGTTGTGCGCCATGAAGCGCTTGCCGGCCGCAAGATCCAGGTCGCCGTCGCCGTCGAAGTCGGCCAGCGCGAGGCTGTGAGCCTGCGTCCACGTATCGTCGATCAGATGCTGTTTCCAGGCCGGGCCGGCGTCCTGCCGCACCTGTTCGTACCAGAAGATGCCGTATTCGTGCGCACAGCTTGTAACGATGTCCGGCAGGCCGTCTGCGTTCACGTCATACACGAGGATTTGCGCAGTGTGGTTGGCCTTGCCTTCCTGCTTGTCGCCGAGGGCCCACGCATGTTCCTTCCACTCGCCCGTACGCAGGTCGGCGGGTGCTTCGAACCAGGCGTCCGGCCGCAGCACGTCGGGGCGCTTGTCGCCGTTGACATCGCCGCAACCCACGCCCCAAATCATCGTCTTCTCGGATATCACATGCACGGCGAGACCGCGTTTCCCATCCGGCAACCTGGCCGCCTCGTACCACCGCGTGCCGGTCACCGCGGGCAGGATCTCGAGCGCCTTGCCGTCGCCGTCCACATCCCACAACTCGCCGCATTCATAGTTGCCGTTTTCCTCGACGAGCGCGCGCGGCCACAGCCCGCCGGCTTCTCCCGGATTGCGCAGCCACTCCGCCTTCTTGCCGAACCACGAGCAGGTGACCACATCGAGCCATCCGTCGCCGTCCACGTCGAGCGGGGCGTTCATGAAATCCCAGCGATAGCCCTTCCCGTCCTCTCCGACCTCGCCTTCGATCTCGCAGATCTTGAGCCCCTTGAATTCGGGTGCGCAGTAGATGAACGGCAGCGCGACGATGTCGAGCTTGCCGTCCTTGTTGAAGTCGCCGACACCGCAGGACTCGCCACGATACGTCCCCACTTTGTGCGCCGTGAAGCCCACGGGCGCATCGGCGGCCGGCGCCGCCCACGATACGGCGGCAACGCCCGCGAAAACAGCCAGGGTCAAGAGAGCCGCCATTGCATTGCGCATCGTTCTTCCTCCCATGTGCGATATTTCGGTTGTTGCCCCTATTCTGAGCATGATCGGGCAGCACATATCAAGAGTCGTGATCGCGCGGCGGGCTCGCGCAGGCCTCCCTGCTATACTGTGCGCTACAGAGCGGAGGTAAACGGCCATGATTTTGAACACGTGCGAATTCCTCGCCATGAACAACCCGCTCCGCGCCGCGATGCAACGTCATCTCGAAGCCCGGTGGTTCCTGCGGGAGGGCGGCGCCATGAACGGAGGCCGGGCCCTCGAGATCGGCTGTGGCCGCGGGGTGGGCGCCGGGATCATCGCGGATCGATTTCAGGCCGCCGCGGTGGACGCGTTTGACCTGGACCCGCGCATGATCGCCCGGGCGGAACGGCGGCTGGCCGGACGCCGCAACGTGAAACTCTGGACCGGCGACGCCACGCTCATCCAAGCCGATGACGCAACATACGATGCGGTCTTCGATTTCGGCATCATCCACCACATCCCCGAGTGGCGTGCGGCGCTCGCCGAAGTGTGTCGCGTGTTGAAGCCGGGCGGCCGCTTCTATGCGGAAGAGGTGCTGAAGGCATTCATCCTGAGCCCCATATGGCGGCGCCTGCTCGACCATCCTCTCGAAGACCGCTTTGACCACCGGGAATTCCTGGACGGACTCGCCCGGGCCGGCTTCACCGTTGTCGCGGAGAAGCCGCTCTGGAACTGCTTCGGGTGGTACATCGCAGACAAGAAGGCTTAAGCGGCTCCTCCCATGCCGCGCCTTTCTTCCCCCGAAGGACAAGTGCTATCATGCGCGCGGCTTCCCCGGGGCACGATGGAGCGAGTCAGCACATGGGTCATTTCTCCTGGCCGATTGACGGCGGCATTATCGGGTTGTACCTGTTGGCGACGATGATCGCGGGGATCGGCGTGCGCCGCTACGTCGGCAAAGTCGAACACTTCCTCGTGGCGGGCCGCGAGATGAATCTCTATCTTGGCATCGCCTCGCTCGCGGCGACGGAGTTCGGCATCGTCACTTGCATGTACACGGCGCAGAACGGCTTTGAGAAGGGATTCTCCGGGGCGACGCCGGGCCTGCTCAATGCGGCGGCCATGTTCCTGGTCGGGATAACGGGCTTCTGCGTGAAGCCGCTCCGCGATTCCGGCGTGATGACAATCCCCGAGCTTTTCGACAAACGCTTCGGCAAGAACGTGCGGTGGCTGGCGGGCGTCGTGATTGTCCTGGGCGGACTCCTGAACATGGGGGTCTTCCTGCGCACGGGCGGGGAATTCCTCGTGCTCGTGTGCGGCTTCAGCTCGGACTACATCCGGAACACGCATTATCTCGAGATCACGATGACGGTGCTCTTGCTGTCGGTTATGCTGTACACGGTTCTGGGCGGCATGCTCTCTGTGCTCGTGACGGACTTCCTCCAGTTCATCGTCATGAGCGTGGGCCTGATCGCGGTCACGATCCTCGTCCTCGTGAACGTGGGCTGGAGCAGGATGATGACGGCGGTCGAGGCGCATTACGGCGAGGGCGGCTTCAATCCGTTCGCCAACGAGGATATGGGCGTTCCGTATGTTCTCTTCAACCTCCTGATCACGTTCGCGGCTGTGCTCACGTGGCAAACCACGATCCAGCGCGTGCTCGCGGCGAAAGACACGAAGACCGGGCGGCAGGTCTACACGCGCACTTCCTTCTTCTTCGTGTGCCGCTTCCTCATTCCGGCGCTGTGGGGCATCGGCGCGCTGGCCGTGCTGACGCCCGAGCAGTACGGCGGCAACACGCTCTATGCCATGCCGATCTTCCTCGGGACCTTTGTTCCCATCGGGCTCATGGGCGTCCTCATCGCCGCCATGCTCGCCGCCGACATGTCCACGGACTCCTCGTACATGCTGACCTGGGGCGGCATCATCTACAACGACATCCTCGCGCCGTTCCGCAAGCGGGTTCACTCCGACAAGCAGGGCATCCTCTGGAACCGCTGCATCGTCGCATGCATCGGCATTTTCCTTATGATTTGGGGGCTGTGGTACAAACTCGAGGGCGATCTGTGGACGTATCTTGGCGTCACGGGCACGATCTACCTCTCGAGCATGTCCGTCCTGCTGATCGCCTGCTGCTACTGGAAACGCGCCAATGACTGGGGCGCCTACGGGGCGATTATCTGCGGCGCCGCGGTTCCCGTCCTCTTTCTGGTTCTCGAGATCGCGTGGGGAAAACCGGCGCTGGTGGATCTCTTCGGGAAACACGTCGCATACTGGTCCGGGATCTCCGCCTATGCGATCGCCGCACTGGCCATGATTGCCGGATCGCTGCTGAAACCGCAGCAAGGCAGGGCATAGACTATGGGCACACACTGGTTCTGGCTCGTGATGACCGCCGCGTGCGTCATCTGGTACTCCACGATCACGATCTACGTCGCCCTCCGGGGCGCCGTGGACATCAAGGAGATGCTCGCCCGGCTCGGCCGGAACGGCGAAGACGCGGGCGCCGAGTGAAGGAGGATGCAGCATGCTGGCGTTTGTGATGGCCGTTGCGGCCCTTGTGTCGGGCGCGGATGATGCCGCGATCCTCGAACACGCCGTAGTCAGCCTGGGCGATACGGCCCGCGTGCAGGCCGCGTTGGCCAAGGCGCGCCGCGGAGAGGACGTGACGATCGGCGTCCTCGGCGGTTCCATCACGCAGGGCGCCTCGGCGAGCAAGGAAGAGAATCGCTACGGGAACCTCGTGGCGCAGTGGTGGCGCGAGACTTTCCCGAAAGCGCGCATCGAATTCGTGAATGCGGGCATCGGCGCCACGGGCTCGGATATCGGCACGCACCGCGTGGGCAAGCATCTGCTCGCCCGGCATCCCGATTTCGTGGTTGTGGAATATGCCGTGAACGATCCGAACACGCCGGCCGCCGCCGAAACGCTCGAAGGCGTATTGCGCCAGATCCTCAAACAGCCCAATCATCCCGCGGTTCTGCTGATGTTCATGATGAACAATGCGGGCGCCAACGCCCAGGAGCAGCACGCGCCGATCGGCGCGCATTACGGCCTGCCGATGCTGAGCTTCCGCGACGCGCTCTGGCCGGAGATCCAGGCGGGCCGCCTCAAATGGGAAGACGTCGAAGCGGACATCGTGCATCCCAACGACCGCGGCCATGCGTATGCCGCGCGCTTTGTGACGAACGTGCTTCAACAAATCCTGAAACAGCTTCCGCCCGATGCGCAATTGCCCGCAATCGCTCCCCTGCCCGCCGCGAAAACGGCCAACGCCTTCGAGGACGGCGCATTCTTCAGCGCGAAGACCCTCACGCCGCTTCGAAACGACGGATGGGAGGCCTTCGACGATCCGGGTTTCGGCCCGTTCTTCGGAACGGCGTGGAAGAGCGCGCAGCCCGGCAGCACCCTCGAATTCGAACTCGACAGCAGGGCCGTCAGTGTGCTCTTTTATCGCGTCAAAGGCGCCACGGGCATCGCCGAGGCCAGCGTGGACGGCGGAACGCCCGTGAAGATGGACGCGTGGTTCGATCAGACCTGGGGCGGCTACACCCCGATGCAACTGATCGCGCGCGATCTGCCGGCCGGGAAGCACCGGCTCACGATCAAGCTCCTCGATGAGAAGAATCCGGGCAGCAGCGGCCATGAATTCCGCGTCTATGCGGTCATGACTGCGGGCGGAAGATAGGGGATCGACGCATGGGCGAGATGAGCAGCAAAGAGCGCATGATCCGGGCCTTGGAACGCGGCAAGCCCGACCGCCTGCCGGTTTCGGTGCATCAGTGGCAGGGCTACCATCTCGACACGCATCTCGGGGGGATCAGCGCGCTCGAAGCCTTTCAGCATTTCGGCATGGACGCGCAAATCCAGTACTTTCAGGACATGGGGCAGTTCTGGCTCGTCGATGCGGACTATACGAAGTTCTCCACCCCGGAATGGCGCGACGAAGTGGAGTGCCTCTCCGCCGATCCGGAGAACCGGATCAACCACCACACGATCCATACCCCGGGCGGGACTCTGGCCTACAAGACCGCCGGCGATCGGAAGACCACGTGGATCACGGAATACCTCGTGAAGACGGACGAGGACATCGATCTCATTCGCCGCTACATGCCGGTGCCCGCCCTCGATCCGAAGCCCGTGAGCCAGGCCTACGATGCGCTGGGGGATGCGGGGATACTGCGCGGCTTCGTCTGGGGCGATCAGGCGGGCTGCTGGCAGCACGCCTGTTGCCTGATGGACGTGAACGACCTCGTGATGGCCTGCATGGAGAAGCCGGACTGGGTCCACGCGTTTCTGGAAGTCCTGCTCGAGAAGAAGCTCCGCTTCATTGAATCGCTGGCGGGCGCGAAATTCGATCTCATTGAGACTGGCGGCGGCGCCAGTTCCTCGACAGTGATCTCGCCCGCGCTGCACGATCAGTTTTGCCGCCCCTATGATCGGCGCATGCACGACGCGCTGCACACTCTGGGCTTCCGCGTCGTTTACCACACCTGCGGCGGGACCTTCGGCCTCGAGGAGATGATCGTGGCCAACGGCTGCGACGCCTCGGAAACGCTCGCCCCGCCGAGCATTGGCGGCAATCAAGAGCCGTGGGAATTCAAGGCCAAGGTGGGCAATCGGCTGGCGCTCATCGGCGGCGTCGATCAGTTCAACGTGGTGACCGACGGCACGCCCGATCAGATTCGGAATACGGTTTCAACGCTCTTCGAGAAAGTCGGCTACGATGGCGGCTACATCTGCTCCATGAGCGACCACTTCTTTGAGACGCCCGCCGAGAAACTCCGCGTCTTCGCCGACGCCGCGCGCGCCTGCGTGTATTGAGACCCCGCGGAGACTTCCAACCGCAACGGTCTCACAGAACCCGGGAAATCCGCCCGGAGAATGCGGGTGCCTTTCGCGCCTCTTGTGGCAACCTCTTTCTTTGTCGCCCCCTTCGCGGCTTGTCCGCCGCTGAGGGAGAATTCGCCCAAGCGCCTAAAGGGTGAGGCTCCCAGAGGCGGTGCGTCCGGTGGATTCCGCGGCGCATGCGCCATACCCGCCGGCGCCTCATTCCGGGCACGGCGCCCTCCTTTCGGCCCGGCGGGGTGCCTGTTCTTTGGCCGTTTCTCCTGATCTGTGAGATAATCGGAGCACGGACAACAGGTTATGGACGCCTGCGGGGTTGTTCCGGATGCCGTAGAGTACGTGGAGCAGGGACTAGTGCGCAAAGACCGACAGGCCGCCAGGATGCTTGTTGCCTTACTCTTCGCGGTCACCTCCCTTCTGGGAGGTGCCTTCGCGGAGAGCACGTACTATGTCGCCACGAACGGCAACGACGCCTGGACCGGGCGGCTGGCCGCGCCCAATGTGCAGAACACGGACGGCCCCTTTGCGACGCTCAGCGCCGCGCGGAACGCCATCCGCGCGCTGAAAGCGGGCAACGGCGGCGTGTTGCCGGCCGCAGTGGACGTCCAGGTGCGTGCGGGTGTCTACCGCCTCACGGACACGCTGACGTTTGATCCGCAGGACTCGGGGGCCTCCGGCAAGACGATCACGTACCGCGCGTATCCCGGCGAGGCGCCGGTGATCAGTGGCGGCCGGGCGGTGACGGGCTGGGTGCAGGAGGGGGCGTTGTGGCGGAGCGCCCTCGCCGGGGTCCAGGCCGGCACGTGGTGGTTCAGCGTGCTGTACGTCAACGGCGAGTTGCGCCTGCCCGCACGCGATCCGAATCCCGAGGGCGATGTGCGGGACCCGGACGGCGACGGCTACTTCAACACGGCCGGAACCATCGAAGGCAGCCCGGAGAGCGTTCACTATGCGCCAGGCGACCTGACGGCCTATCAGCAGCGCGACGACGTGCTCGTGATGATGCTGCACGCCTGGGACCAGTCCTTCCACCGGATCGACAGCCTCGACGAAACGAATCACATTGTCACGTTTCGCGACATCGATCCGGGCGCGCCGGCCCCGGACCACAACGACTTCGAGTTGTGGGGCCCGGCCCAGCGCTATTGCGTGCTGCACGCGCGCGAGGCCCTCGATCAGCCCGGGGAGTGGTGGCTGGATCGCAGCGCCGGCACGCTCTATTACTACCCGAAGCCCGGCGAGACGATTGCGGGCACGGAAGTGGTGGCGCCCGCCCTGGAAACGCTGATCCGCTTCAACGGCAACGAGGTGACACCCATCTCCTACCTGCGCTTTCAGGGGTTGGCTTTCTGCCACACGGACTGCGCGTTCGGCCCGAATCCCCCGCGCGCCGCCTTCAACGGGCTCTCGCAGTACTACGCCATGCACTATCTCCCCTCCGCAATTGTGGCGTCCGGACTCTCCTACAGCCGTTTCGAGGACTGCCTGATGGAGCACCTCGGCGGCTATGCCCTGCTGTTGCGGAACGCCTGCGTGTCCAATGAATTCCGGCGGAACCACCTGTGCGACCTGGGCGCGGGCGGCCTCGAAATCAACCGGGACTACCTGAACACGACGCTGAACGTGGTGGACAACAACTGGGTGCACGACGGCGGCAAGCTGATTCCCTCCGCCGTGGGCATTCGCATCGGCATGTCCTCGTACAACACGGTTTCTCACAACGACGTGGGCGACTTCCCCTACAGCGGGATCTCGGCCGGCTGGACCTGCGGCTACGGATCGAGCACGGCCAACAACAACATCGTCGAATTCAATCACGTGCACGATATCGGCCTCGGCGTCTTGAGCGACCTGGGCGGGATCTACGCGGTGGGCGTTTCGCCAAACACGATCATCCGGAACAACCTCGTGCATGACGTGCGCATGTACGGACGCGGCTACGGCGGCTGGGGGATTTACCTCGACGAAGGGGCGTCGCAGATCGCCGTCCGCAACAACGTGGTCTATGGCACGGACAGCGGCGGCTTCCACATCAACTACGGCCGCGAGAACACGATTCAGAACAACATTTTCGCCTGGGGGCTGCTGGATCAGCTTCAGCGGACCCAAACCGAGCCGGAAGCCTACGCCACGATCTACTTCAACAAGAACATCCTGCTCTTCAACAACGACCACCTCTTCGCAGGCGCGTGGACGGACCTCAAGTACGTCTTCGACTACAACTGCTACTGGGACATATCGGGCTATGAGTTCGTCTTTCCCGCCGGCACGTTTGCGCAGTGGCAGGCCGTTGGGCAGGATCTCCACAGCATCGTGGCGGACCCGCTGTTCAGCGATGCGGAACACTATGATTTCACGCTGTCCGGCGCGTCGCCCGCGATCACCCAGCTCGGCTTCACGCCGGTCGACGCCGCGGCGGCCGGACTCTATGGCGATGCCTCCTGGACCAACGGCCCGAAATTGCTGGCGCATCCGCCGTCGCCGTTGCCGCCCGCCCCGGAGGAAGTGCACCACCCCTATGATTTCGAACTGGACGCCTTGAACAGCGTGCCTTCCGGATGGACCGCGATCACGGACGGCGATTCCGCCGTTTCGGGGATTCGCGTCTCCGGCGAGCACGCGTTGGGCGGGCAGAGCATGGGCATCATCGACGGGGCCGGCCTCGACTACGTCTGGCTGCCCGTCGCCGCCCTGGAACCGGACTATCGCTATGGCCTCGGCGTAATGCGGTTCTGGCTGCGGGTCAGCTCCAATGCCCAATTGCTCGCGGAGTGGCGCGACGGCGGCAGCAGCGGCTATCTCGTCGGCCCGAGCATTTCGGTGCTTGAATGGGGGTTCTTCGCCAACGGCGTCCTGCTCGAACAGGTTCCGCGCGATGAGTGGTTCCAGGTCGAGATCGCGTGTCCGCTCGGCCATGAGGCGAGCAACCACTTCGATCTCCGCCTGTGGACCGCCGCGCAGGGTTGGCATGCCTACCCGAACCAGCCGTGCATGCACGCCGGTTTTGACCGCATCAGTTGGGCGGGCTTCATCTCCTTCGCCGACGCCGCGGATGCGGCCTATGTCGACAATTTCGAGCTGTATGCGGTGAATGCCTCGGCGGACACGGACGCGGACGGCATTCCGGACTGGAAGGAAGGGGTGGCGGACCCGGATGGCGATGCCCTCGCCAATTATCTCGATACGGATGCCGACGGCGACGGCATCGGCGATGCGCAGGAGTACCGGAGCGGCGAAGACCGCGATAACGACGGATTCGCCAACTATCTGGACACAGACAGTGACGCGGACGGCATCACGGACCACGTTGAAGGCCCCGGAGATGCGGACAGCGACACGACACCGAACTATCTGGACACGGACAGTGACGCGGACGGCATCACCGACCACGTTGAAGGCGCCGGGGACACGGATGGCGACGGCACGCCCAATTTCCTCGATACGGACAGCAACGGGAACGGCGTTGCGGATGCCTCGGAAGGAACCGGGGATCGCGACGGCGACAGCACGCCCAACTACGTGGACACGGACAACGACAACGACGGCATCGCGGATGCCGTGGAAGGCATCACGGACCGCGACAGCGACGGCACGCCCAATTATCTCGATGCGGACGCGGACGGCGACGGCATCGCGGACGTCCTCGAGAGCGCGGCGGACGCGGACGGCGACGGCCTCCGCAATTTCCTCGATACGGATGCCGACAATGACGGCATTTCCGACGCGATGGAAGGCGTGACGGACACGGACAGCGATGGCACGCCCAATTATCTCGATACAGACGCGGACGGCGACGGCATCGCGGACCTCACGGAGGGCGCAGGCAATCCGGACGGGGACGGCCTCCCGAATTATCGCGACCTGGACGCGGACGGCGACGGCATTTCCGATGCGGCCGAAGGCGCAGCGGATCGGGACAGCGACGGCACGCCCAATTTCCTCGATACGGATGCGGACGGCGACGGCATTCCCGACGCCGTCGAGAGCGCAAGCGATAGCGACAGCGACGGCACCCCGAACTACCTGGACACGGACGCGGACGGCGACGGGCTCGCCGATGCGACGGAAGGCACGGCGAATCCCGATGGGGACAGCCTTCCCAATTATCGCGACCTGGACGCCGACGGCGACGCGATCCCGGATGCCCTGGAAGGGACGGGCGACCCGGACGCCGACAGCAAACCCAACTTCCTCGACCTCGATTCCGATGGCGACGGCCTGCAGGACGCGGTGGAAGGCTCGAACGATCGGGACAGCGATGCCCTGCCCAATTTCCTCGACCTGGACGCCGATGCGGACGGGATTCCGGACGCCATCGAGGGCTCGGCCAACGCCGACGGCGACGGCGCCTCCAATTACCTCGACCTGGATTCCGATGGCGACGGCATTGCAGACGCCATCGAGGGCGCCGGTGATCCGGACGGCGACGGACAGCCGAACTACGTCGATCTGGATTCGGACGCGGACGGGCTCTCAGACGCCACGGAAGGCGCGGGCGATGCGGACGGCGACAGCCTTCGGAACTTCCTCGATGCCGATTCCGATGGCGACGGCCTGAGCGATGCCGCAGAGGGCGCGGGCGACACGGACGGGGACGGCGTTCCGAACTTCCTGGACGTGAGTGTTGATGCGGATGGCGACGGCATTGGCGACGCCGCCGAAGGCACGGGCGACACGGACGGCGACACTACGCCGGACTTCCTGGACATCGATTCGGACGGGGACGGCCTCCTGGATGCGTTGGAAGGCACTGCGGACACGGACGGCGACGGCCTCCCCAACTACAAGGACACGGATTCGGACGCGGACGGACTTCTGGACGTGTTCGAAGGCGCGGCCGATACGGACAGCGATGGCGCCGGCGACTACAAGGACCCCGATGCGGACGGGGACGGCCTTCCCGACCTCCTCGAAGGCGCCGCCGACCCGGATGGCGACGGCCTCCCCAATTATCGCGACCCGGACTCGGACAAGGACGGCATCGCCGACACGGCGGAAGGTTCCGGCGATGCAGATCTGGATGGCACGCCCAACTTCCTGGACCTGGACTCCGACAGCGACGGCCTGCCGGACACGGCGGAAGGAACGGGCGACCCGGACGCGGACGGCAAGCCCAATTTCGCCGACACAGACGCGGACGGCGACGGGATCCCGGATGCGACCGAAGGCGCCGGCGATCCCGATGGCGACAGCACGCCCAGCTATCTTGACCCGGACACGGACGGTGACGGGATTCCGGACGCCGCCGAAGGCATGGGCGATCCGGATGGAGATGCCAAGCCCAATTACCTCGATCTCGACGCGGACGGCGACGGCGTCGACGATGCGACCGAGGCCGGATTCTCGGTCTCCGGGCTGACGATCACGGCGGGTCGCGTGCAAGGGGTGGTGGGCGCGAACGGCTTCGTGAATGCGCTCGAGACTGGCGATGCGTTCCCGGTGGCGCTCGGCTACACGGCGCGCAACACCGATGGGACGACGGGCGTGGACTCGCTCGACGCGGACGACGACGACGATGGTGTTCCGACGCTCACCGAAGGCGGGACCGACGCCGATGCGGACGGCGTGGCGAACTACCGCGACCTCGACTCGGATGGG
>CAILVY010000325.1 GCA_903837785.1 Candidatus Hydrogenedentota bacterium | reverse complement strand
CGGCAAGATCACCGGTCTGGGCACCGGCAATGCGCACAATGCCTGGAAGCGGTGGATGGAGGCCCAGCCGAAGACCCCGGCATAGAGAACAACTTCATCAGGTCACGTACCTCGAAAGCCCGGCCAACGCCGAGCTTTCTTTTTCGGTCAACTTCGGGAGGAAACGATGCACGACAACGTCAGGACACTGGCGCAACTGATCGGTCGAATTCTGGCTGAGCGATGGTACCGGTTTCAGCAGGGGAGCGCCGACAGGGCATCGGGGCGCTCGGTGGGAGCGCAGCCGATCAAGGCCATCGCAGAGGAGTCCGGGAGAGCGTACCCACCGCGGGCTGGCCGATGAGGCCAGCCCGGAGGGCGTTCTTTCGTTAGGTATCGAATCGGGCAATGACGCGGACGCTGCGGCGTTCCTCAGTCGGCAGTCGCAGCGACGCGCCCGCAGGCATCGCGTAGGCCAGGCATGACGCCTCCCCGGCAGCGCGGCGGGGAAAGAGGATTCTCTGCCAAGCCCGTGAACATGACCCTCAATGACCATCGCAGATGCCTCTTCAGGCGGGTTGACAGCTTCACATCCTTCTGCTAGAGTGGCACATACTAGAGACACAAAGGAGTAGGCCATGTCGAAATCCGCGGCAATCCGTAACAGCATATACCGGTTGATTGACGAAAGCAAATCGAGGCAAATCTCTAAACTGCCCGCCGAGCGCGAGCTCTGCACCACGATGGGGGTATCCAGAGCCACTTTGGCGCGGGTTCTCTCCGAAGTCGAGCGGGAAGGGCTGATTGAGCGACGGCAGGGCAGCGGGACCTATATCCTCGACCGCGCTCAACCGTCGGGAACGTGCTTTGCCGTTCTCCTCCGTGGCGTCATCCACAAGTCCCGTCCGCACTTCGACACGATCACCCATGGCCTGTCGGAACACGCTGCGGCGTTGAACGTGCATCTGCAGATTTTCGAGGGCATCCAAAGCCAGTTTGAGGCCGATCCAGAGCACAACCGGCTCTGCAAGAGCATCGACGCGGGACTGATCGATGGTCTGATCATCATCAGTCGCATGCCGCTCGATGTCATCGCCCGTCTGTACCGCCGACTGCCGCTTGTAACAGTGAACAATGTCGTCAACCCCATGGAAGTTACCACCATCACGTGTGATTACTTCCGCGCCGGATTCCTGGCGGCAACGCACCTGCTTGCGCGGGGACACCGCCACATGACATACGTTACGAACTCCATGGGCCACGCGGAATCGGTGGAGAACTTCTCCGGCTTCCGGTCCGCTCTGGATGCGCGCGGCCTCCCCTGCGGCGAGGCCGCCTTGCTGGTGGCCGGCGACAACGCCGACACCATCGGCAACCGCGTCGAGGCGCATCTCGCCCGCTATCCCCAGACCGGCTTCTTCGTCCGGTTTGACATTCTGGCCGCGCAACTCATCCGCCTGCTGAACCGGTCGGGACGACAGGTGCCGCGGGACGCGTCGGTCATCGGCATGGGCAACTACATGGGCGGGTACAGCTCTTCCGTTGCGCTGACCACCGTAGACAGCCGGCTGGGCGACATGGGACGTAAAGCGCTCGACCTGCTGGTTGAAAGCCGCACCGGAGATGCACTTCATGGTGGCCTGCATCTTCTGGAGCCGAAACTTATCGAGAGGGAGTCCGTATGTCCGCCAAGCCGTTGACGGTGATTGAGTGCCGTGGAGCACCCCGCGAGTTGGGGCGCCAGTACGGCGAGCAGGCGCGCGAGGCCGTGCGCCAGAACGTGGCATTCTTCGTGGATCGAAAGTGGGAGCCGAATCAAGGGCGAGGATTGGCGGCTGCCGTGCGCCGGACTCTGTCGAGCCGCCTGCCGGAAGTGCTCGATGAGTTGGACGGTCTGGCGGAGGGCAGCGGTGTTGCCCCTGAGAAGATCCTCTGGATGAACCACCTGGACACATTCGGTCCGGAGTGGAAGGATGCATGCACCCCCATGGCCATCGCCGCCGGTCCCGACGGCCCCCTGATGGGAAAGAACAACGACGGCGGCAAGCCTGCGCCCTTTGACGGCCATCAGGGCACTTACGGTTATGTGATCCGGCGCTGCTCGCCGGCCCGGGGCATTCCGTTCCTTCAGGTGACGTACGCCGGCTGGCTCAGCGGCCTCGATGCCATGAACGCCGAGGGACTGGCCAACGGCCATGCGTCGGTCGGATCGGCCTTCAACAAGACGGGGCCGCGCGTGGACATCCGGTTGTGGTTGTACCGCCTCATGTCCACCTGCCCGGACACGGCCTCTCTGGTGGCGGGATTGATGGACGGTTCGCTCACCGGCAAAGGGTTCAACATCGTTGTTGTAGATGCCGCCGGGGATACCGCGGTGGTGGAAGCGGCCGTGCCGCTCATCCAATGCCGTGACCGAGGGAACCCGTTCATCTACGCCACGAACTGCTTCGTCTCCCCTCCCATCAAGGATGCCGATCAACGCTCGCCGCAGGCCAAGCAGGTCAGCATGCTGCGTTTCGGCTACCTCCACTGGGTGGCGCAGACGCGCCCCCCGGCCAAAGTCGGGGACTTGAGGACCATCCTGGCCAGCCATGAGCCGTGGGCCCCCTGCCGTCACGGCGGTCCGCACATGTCGCACACGGAATGGTCCATGATCGCGCTCCCATCGAAGCGCGAAGTGTGGATCGCGCCGGGGTACCCCTGCACTGAGGCGTACCAGACGTTCGCCGTAACCTGAAGTCTGTTCCTGGGAGAAAGAAGGAGTTCCCCTATGCCGACGTCCGTCTGCCGGTCCGGCATGCTATGGCCTGCGGTCCTTGCGCTGGTGCTCTGCTCTGTTGCGGTGGCCGACGGCGAGCGGTTGATGGCGGTCGTGCGGCGAGCGCCCGTTGCCGGCGCTGCCGAGGCAAACGCTCCGAACCAGTGGGCGGTCTTCAACTACGGCATCACCACCCGTGTCTACGACAAGTCGAACCTGAGCGCATTGATAGCCGATCTCAAGAAGGCCCAATTGCTGGTGTTCGGCGCCGGCTCGTACCCGGATGCAAACGAACTGCTGGGCAGCGCCGAGGGGCAGGCGGCGGTCACGGCCTTCCTGAAGGCCGGCGGAACGATGGTGTTCCCGTACAACTCGGGACCGGTCTGGTGGGGCAACAAGAAGGTCGAGGAGTTCCTCCGCCAGATTGGCGTCTTCCTGCCCCCGAGGGACGGTCCGAGAGACCGTTACGCGGTAGAGATGCCGGCGGGTGCCGGTCATTCCTTCCTGAAGACCCCGAACGACCTGACGGCCTTGCCGTCCAATGTCTTGCCGGCGCGGGGCGGCGCAGACTCCATGGTCATCGACCCGGGAATCAAGGGGACCGCACTGGTCTGCGAGAAAGGGCAACCGAGTCATATCGCGGTCCTTGTGCAGGAGGGGATTCTGGGCAAGGGGCGCGTCCTCATCAGCCGCCTGCCCGGCTGGGGGTTCACTCCGCCGGACAAGCCGAATCCGTTCTACGACGGGTTGCTGGAAAACCTGCTCACTGGCGTATACGGGCCGCTTGCCAAAGGCATGCCGGTCGCCGAGGCGCCTGCCCCCGCCCAAGGCGAGACGCCATCGGCGGTCAAGTCCGGGTTCCTCCCGGCGGCATCGGACGTTCCGTCGCGAGTGAACCCCCTGTACCTGCGCACGGCCCCCGCGACCCCGTGGTGGCGCGCGGAGTGGCCGTCGCGCCTCCCGGTGTTGGTGCACGAACCGCTTGGCGCGGACTGCGCGGCGCTGCCGGTGGCCGTCTCGTGCGACCTGCCGGGTGGAACTACCCCGGAATCGGTGCGTATCGTGACGCCCTGGGGACGTGAGATCCCCAGCCAGGCCCGACTGCTAAAGGGAGGCGGGAACAGATGTGAAGTGACTTTCGTCTCCGATTCCCGGGCCCATGAGCATCAGGTGTTCTTCCTGTACTTCGGCGGCCCCTCGCGCATCGGGACACCGTCCACCTCCGACGTGCATGTGCGCGAAGAGGCCGGGTATTTTGTTCTGTCCAACTCGCGGATCATCGTGCGTGTTCGAAAGGATATCCCGCGCGTGGTGGAAATCCGTCCGCAGGGAAGCCCCACCGGAAACCACCTGCTTGACGAGGCGGGACTGTCGCCCGAGGGGCGGGGCGGCCGTTTGTTCGACCCGCAGGCTGAGGCGCAGTTCGGCGAAGGGCGCGTGCGGGAGGATGGCCCGGTCCGCACAGTCGTTGAGTTCACCCGGCAGAGGGACAACGCGGTTGTCGCGTTCGCGCTCTATCCCCATTCGCCGCGGCTGGACTATGCCGTGGAGAACCCGGGCGGGGCCGATCTTGCGCTCAGTCGTCAGACGGCCTGGCTGCCGGGGAAGGGCCGCGACAACGGTCGTCCGGATGCGCTGTATCTCTGCGGCGATACAGCGCTGCGGCGGTTGAACCTGGCCGAGGATGGCAACGTGCTGGACGGCTTGAACGCTGGCGCGTTGGGTGAGGGGTGGTATGCGATCGAAGATACGACAACGGGGCAGGCGGCCGGCGAACTGTTCGACACGCGCGGCGCCGGAAAGCTCTCTCTGCAGGTCTCCGGCGCGTACGGGTACTTGGTGAACTTGGGCGCACGCGTGGCGCCCGGCGAGGCGCTGCATGGCGCGCTGGTCTCCTGCCCGGACCGTTCCGGGTATGCGCGTGTGCGCGAGGAGTATCTCCGGTTCAAGCACCCGCCCGAGGTGCTCCTTGGCCCGGCGCAGGCGCGCGAGATGGCTCCGGCCTCCTGGCGGGTGCCGGTGTTCGGAAAAGAGATGGTGCTGGCCTACCACTGGCCGCTGAAGGACCGGCATGCCGTGCTGGGCCTCTATCCGGAAGAGCCCTGGCGCGTCCTGCCGCACGCCATCGAATGGGTGAAAAGCAGCGGCGGCAATTACATCAGCACCTTTCCCACCTACCCGGTCTGGAAGAGCCAGTGGGCAAGCGAGCGGTCCGCTCCCTATCTCGGCAAACTGGTCGAGCTGGCGCACCAGGCTGGAGTTGGTGTGCAGGTTTCCTTGAACAGCGTGCTGAGCGTCGGTAAGACCAGCGGCACTTCCACGTTCTTCGGCAAGTCCGCCCCCAAGGACTTTGACGGCGACAAGATTCGTTACAAGTACCTGGCCGTGCAGGCCGCTGAAGAACTGGCCGCCTATGACATTGACCTCTGCCTGCTGCAGGACGAGGATGTCTATGCCATCCACAATCCTTACGCGAACAAGACGGCCAACGCGGGCGTGGAAGCGTTCCGGACAAGATACGGGATGGATCCTGCCATGCCGGTGCAGGTGGAGAAGCTGCGCGAACCAGCGCACCACCTGACCGCACTCTTCCAGATGGACGTTTACACGGACTTCATCGAGAGCATGGCACGGGCCATGAAGCGCCGGAACCCGAAGATTCTCATTGCCGACCAGGTCAACGAATCCGCCATGCTCCGCATCCACGCGGGCGCGCCGCACGACTTCGAGCGGCATTCCGATTTCCTCGACACGCTTTCCATGGACCTCTACGGCAAGCCGGACGACAGTTACAAGTACGACGTCAAGTTCATGCGCGCCACCTTCGACAATCGCGGGCCGGTCATGCTGTATGTCGGGTGCACGGCGCCCGCGCGGTTCGTTCACGCCAACCAGAGCTACATGCTCATGTGGGGGGCGCAGGGAATCTTCCAGTTCCCACCCCGTGGCTCCATGGACCTGGACGTCATCGAGGAGACGCGGCGCAACTTCCAGCATCTTCGCTACACCGGTCTGGGTGATCTGGTGGCGCGGTCCCTGCCCGCCAAGCGAGTAGCACTGTTCAGAGATCGCGAGGGAATGATCGAGTCCATCAAGCGCGGCGAATGGTCCCGCACCGGATCCGGCTACGACACGCGCATCCGCAATATCACCTACCTGCGCCATTTCCAGTGCGACATCCTCTTCTCGAAGTACTTTGCGCCGGACAAGGTCGCGCAGTACCCGGCGCTTGTCGTAACGAGCCATCCGACGCTCTCCGATCGACATGCGCAGGTGATCGAGGCTTACGTGCAGTCCGGCGGCCGAGTGTTGCTGGAGGCGGAGACCATTCGCAACACGACATTGCATCGGCTCGCCGGCATCACCCCGGGGGGCGCGCCGGCGGAAGGGCAGGTCTCCGTCACGGGTGCGCGTCCGTTTTCTTTCATCGGCGCCGTTACGCCGGTCGCCCAGGCAGGCTCTGAAGTTCTCGTGAGAGCCGAGGACGGAAAGCCGCTGCTCTTCAGCAAAGCCGTCGGCAAGGGGCGTGTTCTCTACACGCCGCTATGCTTGAGCGAGAAGGTCCTTCAGGAGGATGTGGCAACGTTCTTCCGGGGAACAATGGATGACTTGGCCGGTCCGCCTCTCTATGCGATCAGCGGCTCTGGAGCAGGCATGCTGGACTCCAACGCCCTCACGGTGGATGGAAAGAGCTACCTGTTGGCGGTCTATAACCCCACGGCATCGGAGGCGCGGGTCGCGCTCGAATGGGCCTCTCCGCAACGACCGGACACCATCGTCGACTTCGATCGCGGGGATGTGAGAAAGTTTGAGGGCAAGGCCACGCTTGCCATCCCCTCCGCGCGCGTGGTCTTCTGGTACTTGGGAGACGCCGCCGCGATGGCTCTTCCGCCGACGACCGCTCCGGCCTCCCCGGGTCTCGGGTACAGCCGGCAACCCGGCGAAGGGGTGCTGCCGCTCGTACCGCAACGGCAGGAAGCCGCCGTCCGGTCCGAGCGGCGTCAGCGGGAAGCTGGCGTATCGTACATCGGCGTGCTGACGGACAAGGGCAAGGAAGGCCCCGCCAGCGCCCGTGTGACGGGCGACGAAGGCATCCTCGCCGCGCTTCAGGACCGGCGGGGGCTCCGTGCAGAGCCGATTCAGGACCTCGACGCCGGAACGCTCTCCCGGTACGACGCGGTCATTGTCCCGAACATCGGGGTGGCCGCGGTTCCGCCCCTCATGGGCGAGGGCTGGATCGAGCGACTTCGCGCCTTTGCGCAGGCAGGTGGCGGTGTGCTGCTTTGCCACCATGCCGTCGGGTTCCGGCCGTGCGCATTCAACCCGTTTCCGGAAGTGGGCGCACCGGCGCCTACCGGAATCGTCAAGCTTCGGAATATCCGCGTGAGCAAATCGCACCCGATAACCGACGCCGGCAGCATCAAGAAGCGGTTCCCCGATGACGAGGCGAACCCCGCCTTCCAGGCACAGCTCGATGCATTCGGGTTTGACCTGAATGAGACCTTCCAGACCGGCTACCCGGACTATGTTGCTCTCACGCCCGGTCCGAGCGGCGAGGCGTTGGCCGCCTCCGTGACGCAGGAAGGCAAAGGCGGGGATGTGGTCCTGGTCGCCGGGAAGTTCGGCGGCGGTCGGGTGATCCTCTGTGGTTTGGGGCTGGGTCTGTCCGAACCGCGCGATGAACGCATGCCGCGCGAGGACGCGAACTTGCTGGTGAATGCGGCGTACTGGCTCGTCGAGAAATAGACCGGCCTGCACAAGACAAAGGGAACTCCGTGGAACTGCTTTTTGAGACACAACTGGCGATCACCCAGGTGGCAGGAAGACTGAACTTCTTCCAATCGAAGCCGGAGGTGCTGCCGGAACCCGTTCTCATGCCGGGTATGGACGCACCCGAGGAACTCATCCAGGCCGGCACGGTGCTGCGCGATGGCGGACGGTTCCGCCTCTGGTATGCGGCCTTTCCCCCAGGCCCGGGCATCAAGCGCAAGAGCTGGCTGGCCTATGCGGAATCGGATAACGGCTTGGACTGGAAGCGACATCGGTTGGACCTCGTCCGGTCCGTGGACTACCCAAACAACTACTGCGACGGTGGTTTCCCGTCCATCTTCGTGGACCCGGAGGCGCCGGCGTCGCATCGCTACCGTGCGGTTGGCTATGGGCGGCCGGATTGGGGCGGGGCTGATCCGATCGGCTCTTTCTCCAGTTTCTACACCGCGCATTCCCCCGACGGGTTGCGGTGGGAGCTGGACTCTCCCCGTCCCCGCTGGCTCTCGGGCGACACCATCACAAGCGTGTATCATCCGGCCCAGCGACGCGGCATCGCCGCGATGAAATTTGTCCGCCGCGCCAACGGCATGAGCCGCCGCGCCATCTGGACGGCCGACCTGCGCAACGGTGCATGGGGCGACCCGGTTTGCGCGCTCGTGCCGGATGAGTTCGACGATGTCGCCGCGCTCGCCCGCGGCTGTCGCAGCACGGACTACTACTACGTGGGCCTGTTGCCGGCCGGGTCGGGTACGGTGGGGTTGCTGAACAATTTCCGGCACACCTTGCCGCTCTCTGCAGCGGCGCCGGAGCACTATGCCATCTATGGGACCTCTGACATCAGCCTCGTGTACCAGGCGCGACCGGGGGACCGCTGGCTGCATGCGCCCGGGCGGCGGATCTTCCTCGAGGCCGGCACCCGGCCCTGGTGCGCGGGCTGGCTGGGGTGCGCGGCGACCGTACGGACTGATCGTGAACATCTCTTCTTCCTGTCCGGCCAGGCCAACACGCACGCGTGGCACCTGGATCCGAACTGGCAGGTGCGCGAGGAATGGGAAGAGGCGCGACGTGAAGGGGAACAGGCCTCAGGCATCGGCGTGGCCCGGTTGCCGCTCTGGCGCTTCTTCGGCTGGCGGAGCGACCCGGAGGGGGTGCTCGAAGTCGAACTAGGAGAGATTTCGGAACCGAGCCTGCTTCGTCTGAACTACGCCGCCCCGCGCGGACAGGTGCGCGTGCAACTCTTCGCCCGCACCACGCGCGCCGACCTGGGCGAAATGACAGGGCGAAGCGCGGACGCCGACGTGGTGCCGCTCACGGGCGATGCCCTCGCTGAGCCCGTGCGGTGGAGGCAGGGAGCGGTCATCGCTCCTGTTCAGGGAAGACGCATTGTGGCACGGATCACGCTGAGGAATGCCGCCGTATACGCGTGGGAATTGCGCCGGGTCTCAGACCAAGGGGACTAGCCGAACATGCCTACTGCCCGTTCGATCTCGCTGGTGCGAAACGGCAAGCCGACGTTCTGTCTGGAAGTCGTTCCGAGCCAGGATGCGGAAACGATCTTTGAGGCCATCTCTGAACTCCTTCTCCATATGGAGAAGTGCGTGCAGGAGAAGATCCGCTGGTACGTGCGCGGATCATCCGATGCTCCCGCCACGCGGTTGGTGTTGAACTTCTGCCCTGGCCGGGAACTGGGGCCGGAGGCGTTTGAAATCAGCGCCGGACACTCTCGTGTCACCCTTGCCGCCTCGACCGTGCAGGCCATGAACCACGGCGTGCATTTCCTCCTGGAACAGGCGTTCGGGGTTCGCTGGCTTTGGCCGGGTGCGACCGGCACGGTCACGCCACGGGCGCGCAACGTTCGATGGCCTGTCGGCACGCAGCGGTTCAGCCCCGATTGGCTCTGGCGCAGGCTCTGGTTCGGCGGGGCGTTCTGGCAGGAGGATGATCCGCTCCTGGCCGAGATGAAGTATGGCGGCATCAGCCCCGCGACCCTTGAAGAACTGCATCGCTGGCAGCGGCGCAACCGACTCGGCGGCCTGAACATCGCGGACGGACACCGGTGGGCGCAGATCTGTTCCCCCTTGGAGTATGGTGAGAGCCATCCGGAGTACTTTGCTTTGGTCGGGGGCAAACGCGACGCCGTTTTCTGCAACGGGAAACACCATAACCAGCCGTGCACGAGCAATCCCGACGTGGTGGAACTCACCGCCAAAAGCGTCATGGAGCAGTTCCGGATGCGCCCCGAGTTGGACGGGTTCAGCATCAGCCTGAATGACGGCAGCCGCTTCTGTGAGTGCGAACGATGCCGCGCGCTGGACGCCGGCGGCGCCGGGAGCGATGGCGACGCCCGGCTGGACGCCCGCACGGAGGAACATCGGGCCCCGGGCACGGCCGGTGGCAACTTCACCCCTGTGACTGACCGCATGCTGCATTTCGCCAATCAGGTTGCCGGGCGCGTGGCGGTCGAGTTTCCGAAGAAACTCCTTCTCTTCCTTATCTACAGCCATTACCGTCGCCCCCCCCGGCGCGTGAAACTTCACCCGAACGTTATCGCCCAGTTCTGCACGATGACATGGGCGCACACCGATCCTGCCGTTCACCGCGCAGAGATGGACACCCTGCGGCAGTTTGCGCCGGTCGCGTCACGCAGAGGAATCTACGACTACTTCGTGAACGGGACCAATGGCGCCCTGCCGCGCGGGTTCGCCCGCCCGCTGCTGCGCAGCCTGAGGGCTTACCACGAGGCCGGCTGCCGGTACTTCACGGCACAGTGCGGATTGGATTTTGCGTCCAACGGATTTCTTTACTACGCCGCTGCCCGGCAACTGTGGGACCGGAGGATGGATGTCGAAGTCCTCTTGGAGGACTACACCCGGAGCGCGTTCGGTCCGGCGGCGCGAACGATGTGCCGCTACCTCGCCGCGTTCCTCGACCGTTGGGAGGAAATGAGGGGCGCCAACGGAGCCGTGGAGCAGGACACGCTGCGCCTGTACCCCGTATCCTGGCGGGATGACCGCAGGGAGGAACTGCAACAGGCGCGGAGTGAGGCGGCATCTGTGCCGGACGCATTGACGAGAATACAGTTTGTGGCGGAAGGGCTGAAGTTCCTTGACCTGTTCCATGACGCCTGTGCCGCTGCCCTGGCGCTGTTCCCCGCAGAACAGATCAACTACCGGCAACGTACGGAGGACGAACTGCTCCGCTGGGTCCGGTGCCCAACCCGCAGGCGGGCATTGGTCAAAGCCGTTCGGACGCGTTCGCAGTTGCTGCGATGGGTCGAGGAACATGGGAACGGTTTCCTTACGGCGGCTATGTGGTTCCAGTACCAGCGCATCAGCCGCAAAGGACTGCTGGGCCCGGCCATGGATCTGGCCGCGGACGCCCTGCGTCGGCTCAATGGGAAGCACAAGTAGGGGAATGGCTGTCATGGACGCACAAGTGGACTCATCAATGTAGTCCACTTGTGGGCAAGTGGGCAGTGCGGCTTTGACTTGGATGAGCCGATAGCACCAACGATGTCGGCAAATCGCGGGATTACCCTTGACATGACGAAAGCGGATTGCTAAGATTCTTGTGAAGTATACGTATGCCGTAATGGTATAGTCCTATCGTGATTCGTCCGACAGGCGTACGTTTCCCCGGTTGAGAAAGGGCGCACGATGAACGGTCTCGTCTGTTCACGGAAGGCGTTCACGCTGATCGAGCTCTTGGTCGTGATAGCCATCATTGCCATACTCGCCGCAATGCTGCTGCCTGCATTGGCGTCCGCACGGGAAAAGGCGCGGCGCAGTACGTGCATGAACAATCTCAATCAGCTCAGCAAGGGGTTTGAGAGCTATGCTGGCGACTACTCGGATAGCCTGCCGAGCTGGATCGGCTCGGGCCTGTTCGATAACAGCTACGATTGGTGCTATCCCGACCGCGCGAGTTGCCCGACGGCTCATTCGTCGGGAACCGGCAAACCGGACAGATACCTGTATCCCTGCCGGAACATCTTCGCTTCCTATGCGGGGAAGCCGGGCGATCTCCTGACGCCGGTGGCGCCACGCGTGGACGCGGCGTACTATCCCGGCGCGTCGGCGTTGTTCCGCGCCATCGGAGTCTCCTACAAGGACCCCGTGAGCGGCAGCTATGCGCAGATGTGGGGGGCGGGAAGGCTGAACATGGCTCCCAGTGGAATGGGCATGCTGTTGGCCAGTGGTTACATGCCGGACGCGCGGACCTACTACTGCCCCAGCGCCTCCGGCATGCCGCCGGACGAGCAGAACTCCGTCTCGGCGAACCGTAACGGCAAGGGTGTCGTGGGGCTTGATGACTGGCAGCGATTGGGCGGCTATGACGCGGAGACCTTTCTGCGCGGTGACTACAGCTATTGCCGGTACGACGACCGGAACAGCACCGTCTACTCTCACTACGCCTACCGCTCCGTCCCACTTTACATTACCGAGCCATGGCACAAGGGCGATGACAACACGTCCGTCGCTTATCTGCCCGGGGTAACGCCGCGGATCTATGCGCGCGTGGGCCAGTCGCTCTTCCGCACCACGCGGCAGTTGGGCGGACGCGCACTGACGTCCGACGCCTTCGGCAAGGGCTATCAGGTCGACATGCTGGGCACGAACTACGATGCCATGAATGGCGGCAACATCGCCCTGACGCGGACAGCGGCAGGGGCGGGGATTCAGGCGCACCGTGACGGCTATAACGTCCTCTATGGCGATTGGCATGTGGCATGGTACGGCGACCCCGAACAGAATTTGATCTGGCACATTCAGGGGCGCAATACCGCCACCGGGGGCACGACACGCCAGCTCAACGCGCTTTCGTACAACTCCTACACGGGACGGTTGGGCCAGTTCACTCAGGCCGCAGGCAATGTCAACAACGAGTGGTTCGTCGGAACGGGCAATGCCATCTGGCATGACTTCGATGTGGCGGCAGGAGCGGACGTTCGATAGCGCCGGGGAGAGCGTGCATAGGCATGGGACCCGCTGCGTCTTGCCGAATGCCCTGTGCATGACGTTCGCCCCACGCTCCCTTCTGCCGCGTGTTGCACTCTTGCGCCGTTGTTTGCGCCCGGACGGCGGCCGGTACCTTCAAGAAGGACAGCTTCATGTCCCCTGCCTCGCCTGACCGATTCGCCGCGTGCGGGAGAGACGGCCTGCATCTTGAGGCGGGCTTCGAGAACAGCAATCCATCGGACGCGGACTTCGTTGGAAACGAGGCGGATGGGACCTATGTAATCCGGCAGTTCCTGGAGGCGGGAGCGCCGGCGGGGTATTCCTTCCACCTGAACGTTGCGTTCGTCAACGAGGGGACTGCCGCCCGGCGCATAGCCGTCCGCATCCAATGGGCCGAGAAGGAGTTCGATGACGCTCACGACTACATGTACATCGGGTACGATTCCGGCGCCAGATGGCAGATGCTTTCCACGCCCTGCCGGGACGGCGTGACGGAGATGGCGCTCGTGGTTCCCCCCGGGCGTCATCTGTTGTGTTGTTCACCCAAGTTCGACTGCGCAGACTACGCAGCGTTACTGCGGCGTTTTGAGAAACATCCGGCGCTGGAGCGGATGAATGTGGCTCAGACGCCGGGCGGTCGCACCATTTCCTGTCTTCGCTGTGGCACTCGCGGCATGCGCAAAGTCGTTCTTCTTACGCGCGCCCATGCCTACGAGACCGCGGGCGCCTATTGCATCGACGGTTGGCTCAGAGATATGGTCCGTGCCCCCGACAGATACGCCGGGGTCCTCAGCCGCCTTGAACTCTACGTCTTTCCGATGATCAATCCCGACGGGGTTGCTGCCGGGCATTGCTGTCTGGCGCCCAGCGGGGTGAATTTCGGCAATGAACTGATCACCCGGGCTGAAGACGATACCGGCGCCCTGGGGTTTCGCGACTTCGTTCTGGGGCTGAAGCCCGATTTCCTTGTCGACATGCACAACTACACCGGCAAGCACCAACACGATGCGTTCCGTTGTTCCAGTCAGGAGTTGCTCGACGCCTTCGCGGTGGTTGCGCCCGATTCCTCATACCAACAGAAGGTATGGAGTCCTCTGAACAAGGTCTATCCACAGAATTACCTGATCGGCTCGTGTGCGGAACGCTTTGGCGCCCGTGGCGTGTTGACCGAGTTTCCCTGGTACACACGTCTGCCGCGCGACATGAGAGAGCACGGCAGGTCGTTCTTGTCCGTGCTGCTCTCCTTGTTCGCCGCGTGAGCGGTGTCTTTCGCGTGGTGTCCTGGAATCGGTCCGGAGCCCACTCGATTCCTGAGCGACGGTTCTGCCAGAGCGTGGATGATCGTGTCGGGCTGAGGCCCGGAGTTGTGTATGATGCCGCACAGAATCGCAGTGGAGCATGTTCACGTGTGATTCCAGCGGGGGCGATGAACCGTCCATTGGCGCTGGGAGTTATCGGATGATCCTTGACGTTCATGTTCATGTACTCGGCGGGAAGTCCTCTTTTCCCGCATCGCTACCAGGGCTCGGTCCCGAGTTCGACTTGGGCCCCGAGGCCCTGGTCCGCCAGTACCTTGATCCCCAAGGGATAGATCAAGCGGTGCTCCTGCCCTTGGACACGCATCATTCCCACGCTCACGGACGATTCATCCGGCAGGAGGACGCCCTGGCGGCGGCTCATGCGTTCCCGGGGCGGTTTATCGTCTTTGCCTCCGTTGATGTGACCGCATGTGACCGGGCGGACCGTCTCCGGCGACTGGTTGACACCGGTTGTCGAGGCTTGGGCGAGGTGAAGTACTCCGACATGCATGATCCGCGGCAATACGACCTCTATGCCGTGTGCGCGACGCACGGGTTGCCGGTGCTCGGCCACGTTGATCCGGATCTCACCAGGCTGGAGCAGGCGCTCAAGGACTTCCCCACTGTCAACTTCATCGCACACGGCGTGGAGTTCTGGGCGAACATGAGCAAGGACGCCGCGGGAACGGAGGCCTATCCCAAGGGACAAGTCGCGCCGGACAATCCCGTAGAGGCATTGCTGAGTGGTTACGGCAACCTCTATGCGGACGTTTCCGCCAACAGTGGGTACAATGCTCTGACGCGCGACCCGGAGTACGGCAGCGTCTTCGTGCGCCGGTTTGCCCGCAAGCTGCTCTACGGCACGGACTGGCCGTGCCTGCGGGTCCAACGCTTGCCGCCGGAACGATTCGGCGAGGATGGGCGGCACCTCTCTCTGCTGCGCCGTCTCTTGAAGAACACAGAAGACCTCGATCAGGTGCTGGGCGGCAACCTGCTACGGCTTCTCCCGAACTGAGCAGGAGGAATACGCGTGAAGATCTACATCATTCAGGATGAGGAAGGATCTGCGGGGGTCGTGCGCTGGGAGGAAAAGCGCGCGGAGGGACAGACGCGCGAAGCGTTGCTGGAGATGACGCTCGAGGTCAATGCCGCTGTCGAAGGAGCGCTGCAGGCCGGGGCCACTGAAGTGTATGTCCACGAAAGCCACCCCTTTGTCTACTCGGAACTGCACCGGGACGTTCGTTGCGTGCGTGGGCATTGGATTCCCCTCATCGACTCCTCCTACGCGGGAGTCTTCTTTGTGGGGCAGCATGCAAGAGCGCGCACCGTGAACGGTGTGCTGGCGCACTCGTATAGCTCCAAAGCCATCCGCGAAATGCGCCTGAATGATCAACCCATCGGCGAAATGGGATTCCTCGCCACCCTCGCCGGCCGGCATGGAGTTCCCGTGGGACTCGTGACGGGCGATCGGGCCACGACCGAGGAAGCGCGACAACTGTTGCGGGACGTGGAGACCGTGGCGGTCAAGGAGGGACTGGGCGTCACGTCCGCTGTCTGCCTTTCCCCCGCGCGCGCACAGGAGATGATCCGGCAGGCGGCGCGCCGCGCCACCGAACGTTTTCAGCGACGGGACTTCCCCCCATACGTCGTGAACCCTCCTTTTGCGCTGACGATTGATTTTCTCCGCACCGATGTGGCCGAGCGTTGCTCCGTCTTCCCCGGCGTGGAGCAACTGGACATTACGACCGTGCGGTACACGTCCAAGGAGTTCATGGACATCTGCAAATTCCGCCGTTTCCAGGCCATGGTCAACTGGTTCTGAACTGCTTGCCCCTGAGACTGAAGGGAGAACGGTTCGCGAATGTCATGGCCATTGATCGGAGTACTTGGGGGATTCCGCGAGCGCGCTGACAAGCTTGAAGACGAGTATCACTTGAACGCGCGATACATTGATGCGGTAGCCGAAGCGGACGGGATTCCATTGCTGCTGGCGCCGTGCCTCGACAACCGGCAGTTGGCGGCCACCCTGGGGCGGCTGGGTGGGCTGCTTGTCTCGGGCGGTCCGGACCTTCCACCGCGTTACTTCGGCCAGGACGCGCATCCGGAGACACGCCCCATGCACTTCCGTCGCGCCGATTTCGACTGGCGCTGTGTGAATCTGGCGCTGAAACTGGAGAAGCCTGTCCTGGCCGTCTGCTATGGGGCGCAGTTGCTCAATGTCATCTTCGGCGGCACGCTGATTCAGGACATCCCGTCGCAGCGCCCGTCCCAGGACACCCACCGGGCAAAGCACTTTGAGGCGCGCCACCCCGTGCGGGTGGAACCGGATACCCGGCTTCGGCAGATCATGCTTTCAGACACCATCGAGGTGAACTCCGCACACCATCAGGCGATTGACCGCGTGGGGAATGGACTTCGCGTGAATGCGTGGACCGTGGACGGACTGCCGGAAGGCATTGAGTTGCCCGGCGCGAGGTTCGTGCTGGGCGTGCAATGGCATCCGGAGGAAATGCCGGACCGCCCGGAACAAGCGCGGTTGTTCCGCGCCCTTGTAGACGAAGCGTATCGAAAGGGGGATGGCGTTACGTGAATGGACGGCGGAGATGTCAGGCGTCACAGGGTGATGCCATGAACGCACCGGACTGGAATGAATGAGGAAGAGAAGGTATGGCGCTGCAGAGAGAGGAAATCATCATCGTCGGTCTTGGCAATCGGGGGCGCGATTCCTTTGCGAAGGCATTCCTGGCCTTCCCGAATCGCGGGCTGCCGGTGTTCCGTGAGCGAGCACGCATCGTGGCCTTCGTGGACTCCAACGTCGAGCGCGCCCGCGTTGCCAATGAGGCGCTCGGGACATCGTATCCGGTCTTTGCCACCCTTCAGGAAGCCGTGGCCAGGCATCCGGCGAACTGGGCGGTGATCACCACGCCGGACTACACCCATGCGCAGACCGCCACGGTCGCGCTCGACGGCGGTTTGAACATCATTGTCGACAAGCCTGGTCGGGGCGGGCCACGATGTACATTTCTTAACGAAGTCAACGCGCAGCAGTTGATGTGGAGCGCCTTGTCATGTTCCGTTACGTTTGATAGGGATACGTTCCTTGCCACTGCCGGTGCTTGAGTTGGCCCTGATGCCCTCATGCGCCGACGCGCCGTGCCTTCCTGCCGGAAAGAGTCTTCTTCCAGGCAGGAGGTCAGTCATGAGCGTCATCATCATCTACAACCGCTACTCTTCAGAGATGCAGCGTCCG
>CAILVY010000324.1 GCA_903837785.1 Candidatus Hydrogenedentota bacterium | reverse complement strand
AGCGGGGTGGAAGCACCGCAAAAGGTAAGGCGCGTTGCAGGTGTATAAGCTGTGCTCTTGGCGTCAAATCTAACCATGTAAGGGAAGGAGTATGTCATGTCGAAAAAAGCGCTCTTTGTAATCATGTGCGCCGCCGTGCTGGCGGTGCCGGTCGCGTTCGCGGACGCCCCGGGAACCGCCACGTGGGGTTCGACCACCGCGTCGACGGTTGACTTCGACACGTGGATGCACGCGTTGGCGATCTGGGTCTTTAGCGGCGATACGCCCTATGACTTCCTGGAGCCCACCACGGCGGACAACAATGGCAACGGGATTCTGGATGCCACGGAGTTCGCCGTGATTACGGCGATCTGCAACAATACCAGCCATCCGTTGCACACCCAGGTGCACGAGGGCTTCAAGGCCAATTTCGCGTTTGTGAGTCAGGTGACGGAATTGGGCGCGCTGGCCGGCTCCCTGGTGCCAGTGCTCAAGTACGTTCTTGCGGCGTACTTGCTCCTCGGCGACGGTTCGATCGATCACGCCAATCCCTATTTCGAAGGCTCCGTGGGCATGGTGGGTGAAACCATCGCCGGCATGGCGGGCTATGGCTCGGGCTGGAATACCGGCGCCCCGCACCTCGAGAGTTACACCCTTCTCCCGGGTCTCCTGTCGGCCTGCGGCGACGCGGACAGCGATGGCGCAAGCAACCTCGGCGAATTCAATGCGGCCGCGGACCGCGCAACCTATGTCGCGAATGCCTTGAACAATGCGGTGACCACCGACGGTGGCGATCCCGGCGCGATCTGCGCGGGCATCGCCTTCGGCAAGAACTTCTTCTTCGATCCCGCCACGGGCAAAGTCTATTACATGACCTTCGGCCACGGCGTGTGGCAGGCCTGCGAGAACATCGCGACCACCTTCGCCATTGGCGGAACGCCCGTCCCCGGGCATCTGACCACCGTCGCCTCTGCCGCGGAAAACCAGTTCCTCGTGGACAACATCTGCGGCGCTAGCGCCTACAATGACACCATGTGGATTGGCGCTTCCGATACGGCCACGGAAGGCACCTTCACGTGGGTGGGTACGGGTGCTGCGTTCTGGTCCGGCGGAGCCAACGGAAGCGGCGGAGCGCCGATCGGCGGCGCCTACGCCAATTTCAACACGGGTGAGCCAAACGATTCCAGCGGCGAAGATTTCGCGGAAATCCGCAGCTCCGGCGGCTGGAATGACTCCAAAGCCACGACGACCCACCGCGGGATTATTGAGTTCACCGGCACCTTCGCGGATGCCAACAGCAACAGCCTGCCCGACTACTTCGAACAGTTCATCGGCGCCGAGGGCGAAGGTGAAGGCGAGGGTGAAGGCGAAGGCGAAGGCGAGGGTGAAGGCGAAGGCGAAGTGCCGTGCATCTACAGCGGTGTCTTCGATCCGCAGGGTGTCTTGCTCTCCGAGAATATCGGCGGATTGTCCGCGGAATTGGCGGCCTTGCTGACCATGCTTGGCCAGACCAGCTGGGACACGCTTGATATCGAGCGCATTGAACAGACGATCGCCTCGGGCGGCGCAATCCTGCCCGGCGATGGCCTGCCGGACAGCTATCAGGTGGCGTTGATCGAATACGTGCTGTGCCAGGACTATCCCGGCCATGCCCAACTCGTGGCGGACTTCGAAGCCAACAAGGCCCTCTTCGTGGCGGACGTCAGCTACTTGGCAGGTATTGCGCCGGAGATTGGGGTGATGCTGGCAGTGTCCGATCTATTCCCTGCCCTGATCGGCACAAGCGCGGAGATGAAGAATACGATTCAACAGATCTTCATTCTGCTGGGTTCGCCGGTTGGCTTGCCGTCCTACGCCCAGTACCGCGTCTTCGGCACGGCCAAGGCGGCCAACGAGCCGTACTCGGCCACGGGCGATCTGGATGCTGACGGACTCACGAACCTCGAGGAATATGCCTCGGTGCACGGCGTGGGCGGCACCCGCGAAACGTTCGTGATCGCGGCGACGGATCCGTACAACTTCTGGCCGGGCAATCCCGACCTGCCCATCGCGGGCGTGCTTGCGCTCGTGGCGCTGGCCGGCGCCGTGTCGGTGGGTGGCGCGACGATCATCCGCCGCAAGAAGTAAACTGTAGATAGCCATCGCGGGCCGCTGAGCAGAAATGCTTGGCGGCCCGTTCGCTTTTTGGGGAAGGCGCAGGATCGCTTTGCGCCGTTCTCCTGGCGCCGCAGCTCAGAGGCCCGTGTGCCCGAATCCGCCTTCGCCCCGGCGGGTGGCATCGAGAACGGAAACAACGTTCCAACGGGCGCGCGCAACGGGCGCAATCACCAGCTGCGCGATGCGGTCGCCGCGCCGGAAGACAAAGGGCTCGTGGCCCAGATTGATCACGATGATGCGAATCTCGCCCCGGTAATCCGCGTCAATCGTTCCCGGGGTGTTCACCATCGAAATGCCATGCTTGACGGCGAGGCCGCTGCGCGGCCTGACCTGAGCCTCGAAACCGGGCGGCACCGCAATGCGGATGCCCGTCGGGACGAGTGCGCGTTCGCCGGGTGCCAGGGTGAGGTCGCCGTCGAGGGCAGCGCGAAGGTCCATGCCCGCGGCATGTTCCGTCTCGTAGGCCGGCAGCGGAATATCCTCGCAGCCCGGTTCCCGGGTGATATCGATGTCAACGTCGTGCGTCACAGCGGAAGATTCTCGAGGGGATAGCCGTTTGTGGGGCCAAGAACGACGAGTGCACACTGCTCGGGCGTGAATGCGCGGCGCGCATATTCCTGGATCAATTTCGGCGTAACCGCGTCCACGTTGGCGATCACCTCTTCCACCGGGATGATGCGCCCGTAGTACATCATGCACTTGGCCATGCGCGACATGCGGGTGGCGGTATTCTCCATGGCCATCAGCAGATTCCCCTTGATCTGCTCGCGGTTCATGTCGAGCTCTTCCGCGCTCACCGCGTGGTCCCGGATGCGCCGCAGTTCCTCAAAAACAAGTTCGATGGTTCGGCCGAAGTTCTGCGGTGCAACGCCCGCGTACACACCCATCATGCCGGCGGCCACGTGGAACGCGTGGAACGTGTAGACGGCATAGGCAAGCCCCTCGTCCTCGCGGATGCGTTCAAAGAGCCGCGACGTGGAACCGCCGCCCAGAATGCTGCTCACCAGGTCGCAGACGTAGCGGTCCGGCAGGCCGAGGGCCGGTCCCGGGAAGCCCAGGCAGAAATGGGCCTGGGCGATGTCGCGATCCAGCACCTGCACGCCCCCGCGGAACCGGGGCGGGGCGCCCGGGACGGGCACCGCGCGCGAGGGAAGCCCCGCGAATTCCGCGCGGATCTGATCCAGCACCGCGGCCTCGTCGAAGTTCCCCGCCACGGAGACAAACATGTTTTCGGGGGTGTACCACGCCTCGTAGAAGTTCCGGACTTGCTCGAGCGTGAGGTTCGAGACGGACTCGGTTCCGCCAAAGACGGGCCGGCCCAGCGGATGATCCGGCCAATGATATTCCGTGATGAGGTCGTGAATGTATTCGTCCGGCGTGTCCTCGATCGTCGCAATTTCTTCGAGAACGACGTTCCGCTCCTTCTCGAGATCGTTGAAGAGGGAGTTCTTGGCGAGATCGGCGAGGATTTCGATGCCGGTGTGAATGTGCCGCGAAAGCATCTTCACGTGCAGGCAGGTGTGTTCGCGCGAAGTGAAGGCGTTGAGTTGGCCGCCGCGGCCTTCGATGGCTTCCATGATCTGGCGGGTGCTTCGGGTGGCCGTGCCCTTGAAAAAGAGGTGTTCCAGGAAATGGGCCAGGCCCGCTTCCTGGGGCTGTTCACTCGCGGAGCCGCACTTGATCCACACGCCCGCGGTAACGGAATGCAGATAGGGCAGGCGTTCCAGACACACGGTGAGCCCATTGGAGAAGTGATGAACGGAAGCCCCGTCGCTAAAAGTGCCCTGTGTCACTGTACAGCTAGCCTCGATGAGTTCGTCCGCAAGCGCGGCACGGATAGATTGTCGCAGTTGAAACCCGCCGCGCACAAGCGGCGCATCGCTTGTCACTCGGAAAGCAATGGCGCTTCCTGTCACCGGAAGCGCCATTGCGGGTGTGTTCTATAGCTGGGTTAGCGGTCACGTCCGCCGCGATCGCGTCCGCGATCCCGCCCGCCGCGATCGCCGCCGCGCCCGCGGT
>CAILVY010000323.1 GCA_903837785.1 Candidatus Hydrogenedentota bacterium | reverse complement strand
CTCGCCGGAGTCGTCGGCGCTCGGGCCGTAGGTCGCGGGCAACGCCACGTCGTTCAGGCGCAAGTAAAGTCCGAGTTGGGCCCGATGATGGACTGTGTGGCTCAGAATCATGCCGCGTATCACGGCGATCCGGGGCATTTCGAAGTAAACCTGCTCTCCGGCGCGGAGGCACCACGGTTTCAGGAGATAGGCATCGTCCTGGCCCTGCATGATGGCCACGGCGGCCTCGGCGTTCTTCTGGAGCGCCGCGAGGGCCTCCTCGTGGCTCTTGGGCATGAAAGGCTGATAGGCTTCTTTGGCAAAGTCCATGCCCTCGGAGGTCAGTATGGGCACGATCCAGGTTGGAATCTCGGCGATGTGCCCCGCAAGCCGGGCCATCGTCATGGATTTGGGATGCGGCTGCCAGCCGAGCTTGTCATCCGGCACGCGCGACAGCATCTTCGCAGTCAGTTCGGCTTCATGCTGAAATTCCATTCTCAATCCATCAATCATGCTCATGGTTGCTCCCTCCGGTTGCTCTGAAATTCTGGGGATCACGATCGGCACTGTACCTGAATAATACACCTTTGCCGATTCGGTGCAAAACACGACAGAGAGCTAAACCCGCCGGAAGCGGCGGGTATTTCCTGCGCTGCGGGAGGAGACGGGTGTGCTCCGGGATTTGGGGATGCGGCGAGAATGAACAACGCGGCGAGGACGCCGCGTCTACATGGGAAAGGCGCGGGGTGGGGCGGTGAGGAGAATATTGCGGCGGCATGGGGTAGAATGAGGTGCGATCGGAGGGAGGGTGTTTTATGCGGCACAGCGCGTTGTTCGTCTATTGGCCTGTGTGCTGCTTCGCCGGTATGGCGTTGCTGGCTGGCGCGGGCGCGTTCGGCCAGGAGGAGCCGCTCTTTCCCCTCGCGCCGATCACGTATTCCACAACCAACGCGCCGGTTCTCAATGTTGTACTGCTGGGGGCGGAAGCGAGTCCGCAGCCGGTGATTGGGGTTGCGCCGGAGTTCGTTCCGGGCACGCAGGCTGAACCGCCGCATGTGGTGGTGCGGGGGCAACAGGCCGGCTATAAGATCACGGATCCAGTTTACGTCACGCCAAGGACCGCCGTGTCGTGGTCGTGGAAGAAGACACAGGGCGGGGTCTGCGTGATTCAGTTTGCGTTGCGGAACCCGGCGACGAATCAGACGCGGTATTTCGGATATGCCGCGGGTGCGTGGAGTGAGGCGCCGTCGGCCGATCCGACCGTGGAGGTGCTTGTCAGCGAGGCGTTGCCGACGACGTGGACGCGGGTGGAGCGCAATCTCTTTGAGGACATGAAGCGGGTGTTGGGCTGGGACGACGCGCAGGTGACGGAATTCTATCTGTCGCCCTGGGACGGCGAGCCGGGTTCCTTCGCGGATTGCCGTATCCACAGAGTGTCGTCGATGGATGCGCAGGCCGCCCGGCGCGGGCAGGGGTTGCGCGCCCTTAAGGCCTTGGGGACAGGGTCCTATACGCCGTCGGCATTGAAAGGATACGACGACAAACACGTGGACCTTTTTGACACGAGTTTTGAAGAGTGTGCGCCGATGCGGAACAGCGCCGCGAACGAGTGGAGCGCGTTCGGCGTGGACGGGGACAAGGATTTCAACGCGATGGGGCGCGATCTGTGGGTGCGATATCCGCTCTTCGAACTCGTGTTCCGGCTGCGGGACGGAGAGCGCGAGATCACGCCGGACTCGCTCGACAGTTTTCGGATCGGCCTTGTCGATAACCGGCTTCCGGCCATTTGGGCGGGCTGGCAATACGACGGGTTGATCTACAAAGTGTCCGTGATGACGGTTCCTGACGAAGAGATCGGCAATTACGATCTCTACAAGCTTCAGGTGCAGAACCTGACGCGAGAGGAACGGCCGAGCGGGTTGTTGGCGGGCCTGGATGGCCCACCCGATCTCCGCCTCACGGAGGGCGTGGTTCGCGGGCTCGGGGACGCGCCGTTCCTTGTGGCCGAACCGCCGCAGGGCGCACAACTGACGTTGCGCGATTGGGGGTTGTGCGACAAGCGCGCGAAGGCCTATGCGGCGGGCGGCGGTCCGACGAAGACGGAGGACGCGATTGGCCGATATCGGCTCGGACTGGATGGCGTGCCCGTCGTGTATCGCCTCAAGGCGGGAGCGGATGAGAAGTACTGTGTTTATCTCGCGGCCTCGCAGCATGCCGGGGGCTACTACGCGCCGCGTCCGGAGCAGGTTGGCGATCAGATATTCGAGTATGCGGTGGAAGGCTGTCCTGCGCAAAGGCTGGATGGCGTGGAGTACCTGAAGCAAAAGGAGCAGCCGCTGTGTGTTCGTTTCGACGGCGCACGCGACGGGGACGGGGACGGGTACATCGAAGTCTCGTCCGGGGTGAGTTCCGAATCCAAGCTTCGTCATTCGTGCCTGAGTGTCATTTATGTGTTCAAAGACGGGATCGCGGTGAAGTCGCCCGAGCAAGTGTACAGCGGGGCGCTGAACAAGGAATGCGTCTGGCACATCAACGTGGGCGCGACGCCGGAACAGGCGGCGTCGAATCAACAGTACGACGCGAGCGATATCGGGATCGCGCGGCTTAACCTGCTCTACAGCGACCGCGTAGCGCCGAGAGAGACGAAGACTTACTGGCTGAAGGTCCCCCCCATTCACCGGCGCGAGCCGGTGAGCATGGGCTATATCGGGCATGCGTTCCGCGATGTGCTTCCGGGCGAAGCGGTTCCCCCCTATCCGCCGGAGCGACTGGATGCCTTGCGGCAATCACGGCCTGAATCGGCCGAGAAACTTGTCAGGAATCACTGGACTGACTTCTTCAAGCAAGCGGCACGTGTGGAGATGCCCGACCCGGTACTGAAGGACATCTTCCTGTCACGCCTGGCCACGCGCGCCATTCTCGACGTCAAGATTGACGAGAAGATCTACTACAATCCCTGCAGCCCGTTCTTCTACTTCGATCACGCGTATCGAGATCAGGCCTATGTCATCTATGCGCTGGATCTCGCGGGGCTGCACGCGCGCGCGGAGCGCCTGCTGAACGTGTACTGCATGGACGCGAAGGACGTGACGGCGAAGGGTCCGATCTCGTTTGACGGAAAGCCGCTGCAACTGGGCATGGAAGAAGACGGTTTGTGGCTGACGCGTCCGGGCCAGTTCGACACGCAGGGCGAGAACATTTGGGCGCTGGTGCAGCACTACAAGCTGAGCGGGGATCGGGCATGGCTCGAGCGCACGGCGTACCCGTACATCAAACGCGGCGCACAGTGGCTGGTGAATTCGCGGCACAGGCACATGGAGAACGTGAAGGATCCGAAAGACCTGCGTTACGGGCTGATTGAACCCGGGGCGATGGAAGTGATGGACGTAGGCAAAGGCATGCACATGTTCTACATGAACGGATTCGGCGTGCTTGGCTTGAACGAGGCCGCCGACGCCGCCAAGTCGCTTGGACTGTCTGCGGATGCGGGGCTCTTCTCCGGCGAGGCGGAAGACCTGAAGACGAGCCTTCACCGCGCGTTCGAGCAGACGTTCAAGCGGACGGGGCTCTACGAGGGGAACCTCTGGTTCGGGTTGGAACCGGAAGGCGTGGGCATGTACGGGTACTGGGCGCACAATTGCCTGTTGTGGCCGTGCCGCTGCATCGAGCCGCAGGACCCGATGCTGACGGCGACGTACCGCAAGATGGAACGGATGAGCAACACCTGGGGCGGCGGCATGCACTCGGAGGGGCCGGGGAGTTACTGGCCGTATATCGGCGCGGACCGGGCGGTGGGTCACATCTTGCGGGGCGAGCCCGACCGGGCCCTGGACTACTTCTGCGCTTTCACGGACACGGCGGGCGGAACCTTCAGTTGGGGTGAGGGCTACAACAACGTGATCGCGTGCGGCGACCAGCCGCATTTCTGGGCGGACGCGCAGTGGATCAACCTCTTCCGGCATCTCTTCGTGATGGAAGACGGCGACACGCTGATGATCAACCCGGCCGGCTTCCGGCGCTGGACGAGGCCCGGACCTTTCGTGAGCATCGACGGTTTTGCAACCCATTTTGGGAACCTGAAGTTCCAATACATAAATCATGGACCTTTGCGCCCATTTACGTACCGTATCACGATCACGACGAATGGCGATCAGGAGCAACGTGCGCTGAACAAGCTCTTGTTCTATCCGCGGCTGTTCGATGGGCGCGCCATTCGCAGCGTGACTCTCAACGGCACGCCAGTGCAGAGTTTCACGAATGATGTCGTCATTATTGATCACCCGGACCGCAATCAGACGCTCGCCATCGAGGTCCATTACTAGGCGCAGCGATCACTCTTGAGAGGAGAACAACCGTGAGAGGAAGACGTCCTGCAATGACACTTGTACTTTGTCTGGTGCTATTGGGGTTGATCGCCATCTTGCCCAGAGGCGCATCCGCGGCCACGGCGCAGAAGCATTACTACGCGCATGACGCGGTGGAAGACGCCGACGGCGTGCTGGCGCCGTGGCACCGGGGCCAGAATGGCCAGTGCGATTTCCGGGTGCGCGTTGCCGCGGAAACGCTGAAGCGGTATCCGTGGACGGAGCCGGGCAAGGCGGCGGCGGTCGTTCCCGCATATGTGTTCAACGGGCACTGGAGCATTTCTCCGGAAGGCGTGATCGGGGTGCCCGAGTTGCGGGATTGGGACAACGGGGACCTTGGGCAGCGGGCGGCCTATGTGCTGTCGGGCTTCGTGGACTACTATCGCTACTCGGGCGATGCGGCGGCGATCGCGCATATCACGCTGCTTGCGGACGCCCTGCTGGATCATTGCCTGACGCCGGCGGATCATCCGTGGCCCCATTTCCTGATCAGCGTTCCGACGAAGGGCGTGCCGTACGGCCAGGCGAATCCGCACGGGATGATCCAGTTGGACATCGTGGCGGAAACGGGTCTTGCGCTGTTGCGCGCCTATCAGCTCGCAGGCAACGAGCGGTGGTTCGGGGCGGCCCGGCATTGGGCGGACCTCTTGGCCGAGAAGCGCGAACGGGGCCCGGGTCTTCCGCCGTGGAATCGCTATGCCAATCCCGAGGACGTGGCGTGGGAAGATCAGCAGACGGGCGGCGTGGTGTTTCTGCTGGCGTTCTTCGATGAGTTGATCCGCCTGGGGTACGAGGGCGAGGGCAAGAGCATCGTCGAAGCCCGTGATGCGGGCCGCGCCTATCTCCGCGAGGTCCTGCTTCCGAAATGGACTGTGGACGACACGTGGGGCAGGAACTACTGGGACTGGCCGGATCCGGTGCAGGCGGAGAATGTGACGGAATTCACGGTTCGTTATCTCATCGAACATCCCGAAGTTTTCCCCAATTGGGAGAAAGATGCCCGGAACATCCTGTCGCTCTTTCTGAACCGAACCAGCGTTGCGCCGAATTCAAACGGGGAGGTCTTCAGCGGCGCGTGGGCGTATCCCGAGTCGTCGGGCTGTTGCGGGCGGTCGCTGTGGTACGGCCCGATGGAGTTGGGTCCCGTGTGGGCGCAGTACGGCGCGGCGGCGGACAGCGCGTGGGCACGTGAGATCGCGCGGCGGCAAATGATCCTTGCGACGTATGACGGGCATGAGACGGGCGTGGTCGAGGACAACATCGACGGCGGTCCGATCGTGGCGGGCGACTGGTTCAAGATCGCGCATCCGATGGCGTTGAAGCACGTGCTGAACGCGATGGCCTGGCAGCCGGAGGTCTTCGGGGCGAATCGAGAGAATCATCTGATGCGTTCGAGCAGTGTCATCAGCTCGATCGTGTATGAAAAGGGCCGGGTGTCGTATGATGCGTACGATGCCCCGGCGGACTCCGTGGACGTGCTTCGGCTGTCCTTCAACCCGGAGACGATCCTCTCGGATGGGAAACCGCTTCCGCTGCAAACGCGCCTGGAAGGCAACGGATACACCGTGCAACCCCTGTCCAACGGCGACTGCGTCGTGACGCTGCGACGCGATGGCGCGCGCAACATCGTCGTGACGGGAGACGACCCGCAGGGTCTCATGATTCATGAGCAATTGTCCTATACGGGCGATTGGGCGGTTTCCGACGGGCTCCACGAGTCCTTGGCGAAAGGCTCATTCGTCTCGTGTGCCTTCTCCGGCAATCAGGTGCGCCTGATCGGCGATGCGGAGCCGGACGGCGGCCTTGCAGACATCTATCTGGACGGAACTTTGCAGCGCGTGCCGCTGGATGCCTGGAGTCCGTCCACGCGGCAAGGCCATATTGTGTATTATCGCAACGGCCTCGAGAACGGCCCGCACGAACTGAAGGTTGTGGTGCGCGGCGCGGGCAATCCGACGTCCTCAGGCGCTGCGATTCGAGTGCGCGCGGTGCAGTATTCCGCGGCCACTGGCGATGCGGGATCCGGTTCGGGGGGTGGTCCGACGGAGACGCAACGCATGATCTTCGGCTATGCCGGACGTGAGGACCACGTGGACAGCGCCGGGAACACATGGCGCCCGGCGACGGAAGTGGTTTGCCGGCTGGAACCGCTGGCGGACGTGGTGGCTCGGACGTGGTGGACCGCACGGCGGCGCCTGGCCATCGAGAACACGGGAGATCCGGAGCTCTATCGATACGGCATGCATGCGCGGGAGTTCTGGACGAACCTCACCGTGGGGCCGGGAAGCTATTATGTCCGGCTGAAGTTCGCGGAGACACGGAGCATCGAGCCGAAGTTGCGGGCAGTGACCGTCCTGATCAATGGCGAGGCCAAAGTGACGAATCTGGACGTGGCGGCGACGGCGGGAGGAATGAACAAGGCGGTGGACCTCGTGTTTAGCGGGATTCGGCCGAAGAACGGCGTCATTGAGCTGCGCTTCAGCAATGGGCTGGGCGGGGAAGCGATTGTGCAGGCGTTGGAGGCCGGACAAGGCGACGGCGGCGTGGGCGCCGCGGCGGTGACGCTGCCGTAAATGGACAATACGGACGTTATGGGCGAAATTGACCGGACGAATGGCAGAGAGCAGAGGGAGAGCAGCAATGAAGATCTGGACTTGGGTGATAGTGCTTGGAATGGCAATGCCGGTGTTTGGGGTACAGCCGTCCGTGGACGAATTGGCCACGGCGCGCCAGTGGGCCCAGGTGAATTTCGAACGCATGAGCGCGCCGCAAGCGCCTGTGCCGGGGCTGGAGGTTCTGGCCAATCACGACCCGGTGCACAAGAACGGCCGCTTTGGCAAGCCGCTGAAGCTGGGTGAGACGGAGTATGCGCGGGGGCTGTTCTGTCATGCGGTCAGCAGGGTTCTCGTTCATCTTCCGGGCCCGGGCGCGACGTTCAGCGCAGTAATCGGCGTGGACAACAACAGTGATACGGCCGGCGGAGGAGGCACGATCATCTTCTCGGTCTCCGTGGCGGGGAAAGAGGCGTATCGTTCGGAGGTGATGCGCGGCACACAGGCCGGCGTCCCGATCACGGCGGACCTGGCAGGGCAACAGGAGTTTGTTCTTGAAGTGAGCGATGCCGGAGACGGGATTTCGTGCGATCAGGCCGACTGGGCCAACGCGAAAGTGACGTTGAAAGACGGATCGGACGTCTGGCTCGATGCATTGCCCTTGCCGCGGACGCCGGCCCGCATGGAGTCAGGCTCACTCCCCTTCTCGTTCACGTATGACGGAAAGCCTTCGGCCGAGTTGCTGAAGTCGTGGGACTTCTCACACAGCAGCAAGGCGATCGATGCTGCGCGGGTGCAACACAGCCTGTCGTGGACGGACCCCAAGAGCCGGATGACGGTTCGGATGGAGGGCATCGAGTATCGCGACTTTCCCTCGGTGGAATGGACACTGTACTTCCGGAATGGCGGCACCTCGGATTCGCCGATCCTGGAGAAGATACAGGCGCTGGACTTGAACCTGGCGCGCGGCGACCGGGGCGAGTTCTTGCTGCATCATGCCGTGGGCAGTCCCGCCAACGGCCACGATTACGAACCGTTGACGAGCGCGTTGGCCGCGAAGAGCGTGAAGCGGATAGGCGCGGCCGGGGGCCGTCCCACGAACAGCGACTTGTCGTATTTCAACATCGAGTCAACTGTGAACGATGGGTTGATTGCCGTGGTGGGCTGGCCGGGCCAGTGGTCAGCAGAGTTCACCCGTGATGAGGGGAAGGGGCTGCGCCTCGTGGCGGGCCAGGAGCTCACGCACTTCAAGCTGCTCCCGGGCGAGGAAGTGCGGAGCCCGCTTATCGTGCTGCAATTCTGGCAGGGCGATTGGATTCGCGCGCAGAACGTGTGGCGGCGCTGGATGATGGCGCACAGCATGCCGAAACCGGGCGGGCAGTTGCCGCCGCCGCAGGTGCTCGGGTGCAGCAGCCGCGCGTACGAGGAGATGATCAAGGCGGACGAAGACAAGCAAATCATGTTCATCGACCGGTACATTGAGGAGGGCATCAAGCTGGACTACTGGTGGATGGACGCAGGCTGGTACGTGCAAGAGGAGGGCTGGCCGCAAGTGGGAACCTGGGAAGTGGACTTAAAGCGCTTTCCGCACGGGTTCCGGGCAATCAGCGATCATGCGCATTCGAAGGGCATCAAGATTCTTGTGTGGTTCGAGCCGGAACGGGTGGCGCACAACACATGGATTACGAAGAATCATCCGGAGTGGGTGCTGGGCGGGGCGAAAGGCGGCCTGCTGAACCTGGGCAATCCGGAAGCCGCAGCCTGGCTCGTGGAGCACATTGACACGCTGCTGACGGAGCAGGGCATCGATTTCTACCGGCAGGACTTCAACATGGATCCGTTGGGGCTCTGGCGCGCCAACGACACGGAGGACCGGCAGGGAATCACGGAGATCAAGCACGTAACGGGCTATCTCGCGTATTGGGATGAACTCCGCCGCCGCCATCCAAACATGCTGATCGACACGTGCGCCTCGGGCGGCCGCCGCAACGACCTGGAAACCCTGCGCCGGGCCGTTCCGCTCTGGCGCAGTGACTATGCCTTCGAGCCCGTCGGGCATCAGGGCATGACGTACGGGCTGTCCTTATGGGCGCCGTATCATGGCACGGGGACCGTGGCATGCGTGAACGCGCCGTACTACGGCGGGGGTGCAACGCCGGTCGAGCCCTATGCGTTCTGGAGCAATGCGGCGCCAAGCATCAATTGCGGCTTTGACATGCGTGTGAAGGAAATCGACTACGCCGCCTTGCGCACCCTCTTCGAGCAGTGGCGCTCGGTCAGTGCGAATTACTATGGGGACTACTATCCGCTCACTTCCTACAGCTTCGAGCAGAGCGCGTGGATGGCCTGGCAGTTCGATCGTCCCGAGGCGGGCGAAGGCATGGTTCAGGTCTTCCGGCGTCCGGAAAGCATCTATTTGAGCGCGCAATTGCCGCTGCGCGGCCTCGAACCCGAAGCCGTGTACGAGGTCGGCAAGCTGGGCGAGACGCAGAACGTCAAGCTCACGGGCGCGGAGCTGCTGAAGACGGGCGTGACAGTGACGCTTCCGAAACGTCCGATGGCCGCCGTCTATCGCTACGCAAAGGCGAAGGATTAATCAGGAAGGTCCGGAGCCGGTGAACTGGGTGATGAATCCGACGATGGTTGCCCAGGTCTTGCTCACGGGGTATTTGTCGGGATATCGGAGAAAGGCCGTGTGCCCGTCCATGTAGAGGACGTTGCCGCCGCCGGGAATGTGGTTGAAGTAGGAGTACGTGGTTCCCCAGGAGCGGCTCACGGATGGCGCGGCGGAGACCGTGTCATACATGACGACAAGCTCGCTTTGCGCCTTGGCGGTGGCGGCGGGGTTGTTGATGTCCGTGATGAAGAAGCGCTCGATGCCTTCGCGCAAGCGGAAGATCGTCGTGTCGCCTCGGTCTTCGTGGGTGAAATTGACATCCTGATCGTAGTTGTTGACGCCCTGCTGCAGCATGGGTCCGTGGTTCACGATCATCAACTGCATGAGCATCGCCTGCATCGCGGCGGAGACATCCCGTCCCATCTCCACGGCCCCCGGAGGATTGTCGCCCTGGCCGGTGGCGCGCAAGTAATGATCGGGCATGAGCGCCCACCCCGTGTACACATACGACACGGATTCGAGCCCGCAGGTATCGACAGTGCCATTCGGCCCGTGCATCCAGACCTCTTTCTGTTTCTGTCCGTCGGCATCCGAGGGGCAGATCAGCACTTCGGTGTCGTTGAGGTACTCGGGGATCATGGCGGGGCCGTCGAAGATCATGCAGAAGTTGTTTGGCGTATCGCAGTAGAGCGGCGGGGTGGCCCACCACGTGCTGCGGCGAACGAGCATGCAGGGGAACTTCTGTCCGGGCGCCTCGTTCGCATACATCTTCAGAGACAAGCCAATCTGCTTGAGGTTGTTCTGGCAGCTCGAACGGCGTGCCGCTTCGCGCGCGCGCGCAAGGGCCGGCAACAGTATGGCGGCCAGAATCCCGATGATGGCGATTACTACGAGAAGTTCAATGAGGGTGAAACCGGACTTTCGGGGGCTACGTGGGGAACGCATACTTCAATCTCCTGCCGCGCTTAAGGGAGGCTCGCGTGGGATGGCCCCCACGCTGCCAACCCGATGCTACATCTTACACTGAGTGCATGAGCAGAGTCACGCAGTTTTCATAGTCAGACGCTTCCGGGGATAGCGATGATAGGGACGGGCCGGGGGGCGGGCAATCATTGCGGGGGCGCTGCCTCCAATCGCTGCCGCCACGCGAGGCGCTCATCGGTGGTCATGAGGAAGTCGAAGGAATTCGAGGCGCGCTGGGTCTTGACCGCCCAGGCGAGGTATTCGTAGAAGGCGTTCATGGCCAGTTCCTCGGTGACGGCGCGGGCGGTCTGCGCATCGAGCAGCTCGAGCATCGATGCTTCGCCCTGTGCATAGGCATTCTTGACCACGTCATAGGTTTTCTTCGCGGCGTCGGCGGCCTCGCGAGCCTGAAGGATGGCAACGTAGGAGGATTGGGTGAGTTGCGCCGCGGAACGGATGGCCTGTTCGAGCTTCGCGGCCGTGGCCGAGCGCTCGATCTTCAGGCGGGACAGCGTTTCTTCGGCCTTGATGCGGGCGGCCTTTCGTGCGCCGCCGGAATAGAGGGGCAGCGATGCCTTGATGCCGACCTGCCATTCCGTGTCGTCGAGTTCAGAGAGCGTGATTTTGATGGGGAGCGGCAGGGGCAGGTCCGAGGTGGAGCCTTTGCCGGCCTTGTACAGGTCCTGGCTGATCTGCGCCTGCGCGGCGATGATGGGCACATAGAAGGAGCGCTCATAGGACTCGAGTGCGCGGGATTGCGCGGCAATGCCCGCATCATATTGGGCCAATTCCGGGGAGCGGGAGATGCCTTCGCGGAGGAGGAAATCGCGCAACTGTTCGAAATCCTTCGGGGTGTTGAGCAGGCGGGCGAGGTCTCCGTCATCCCCCGCGAACGCGGTATCGCGCGGCGTGATCTCGGCCGGTTCGAAGGTTTCGGTCTGCGGCCGGTCGAGCAGCCGGTTCAGGGCAATCTGGGCGGCGGCACTCTTTGCCCCGGCATCCGTGACCGCCTTGCGCGCGTTGGCGACCTCCGCCTGCCAGCGGTTAACCTCGACGGGGCCCGCGATGCCCGCCTCGCGGCGGATGCGGGCAGTCTGTTGATGCTCGCGGACGCGCTTGAGCAAATCGGTGGTGATGCGTTCATAGGCACGGGCGCGGAGCACATTGACGTAGGCGGTGGCGGTTTCGAGGACTAGATCGAGCCGTTGGCGTTCGCGCTCCATCTCGCGGCCGTGCTGGAGATGCTTCTGCGCCTCGATGTTGGCATAGGCCGGTTCAGCGTAGAGCACCTGGGTGAGTGTGAGCGACGTTTTGAAGCTCCATTCCGGTTGAAGGCCGTTGCTGGCCTGGGCACGGTCGCCATCCACGTTGAGTGCGAGAGCGGAGGCCTCCAACAGCGGACGCAGTTTCGACTTGGCCTCACGAATGTTCTGGGCGCCGGCGCTGACATTCTTGTCCGCCGCCTTGAGGTCGAGATTGGCCGTAATGGCCTCCTGAACGGTTCCCGCGAGGGTGATCTGCCGGTCCGCGTTCTCGGGCTGGTCGTTGAGCAGTTCGGCATCGGTTCGCAGGTCCCACGCGGGGGACAGGCCGAGGCTTCGGGCCGTGGCCATGTTGACAGTGAGTTTCGGACTCAACGGGAGGTCAACGGGCAGGGTCTCGGGGGCTTCGCCCAGAGCGATGCGCCGCACGTAGAGAGCGGCGCGGCGCACGCGGCGCTGGAGGTCATCCCCGGGCAAGGCCGAAGCCAGGGCACCCAGTTCCACTGCGGATCTGCCGGCGGCGGCGAACACGGGCAGGTGACGATCGGCCAGGGAGTTCAGGAAGGTCTTAAGCGCGTCGTCCTCAAAATGAATTCCCGAATCGAGGTAGACCGCCTGCGCGCCGGCGGGAACAAGCGAGAGGGTTTCGCTGACAGATGCCGCGGCCGACACGATGGAGGCGTTCATGCCTAGGGCTTCGGCGGCGGCGCCCAGTCCGGGCAGACTCGAGGCCGTATCGGGCGGCACGAGCACAGTCAGCGCCGTGACCGGCGCGAGTTTCTTCAGCAACTCCAAATCGCGTTTGAAGGAGCCGGGCGCGGTGACGTAGGCGAGGTTCGGCACGCCGCTCCCGCCCTGTTTTCGGGGCCACTGCGCGATTTCACGGTCCGCGGCGAACAGGGCAATGACGGGCTTGGACAAGGCGCCGCGGCGGCAGGCATCCGTGGAACCGAGGGGTCCGAGCGTGAGCACAATGTCCACGGCGGCGTCCTTCAGCAGCCGGTCCAGGGCGGCACGCGCGCCGGTGATGCTCCAATCGCCTTCAATGCGTTTGGCCGGAGGCAGTTCAAAGGCGAGTCCGCCTTGCGCGAGGTCGCGGACTTCTTTCTCGACAGCCTGGATGGCCGCGGCACTCTCGGTTTGAGGGCCATCCAGGAGGAGCCCGATAGTCGTGGGAGCGCCGGCCGCGGCGCTGCCCGCAAGCAACAGGGCACACGCGAGTACGTGCAGCCAATAATATCGTGCCGCAATCATGTTCCACCTCCGATACGCCTCGTCGTAAGGCGAGTTCATACAGTCTTGGGCAGGCGCACTTTCAGTCCGATAGACAAGCACGCCGTAACGAAGTAGATGCCCGTCAGGATCCAGAGCAGTTGGTAATTGAACTGCACGTCCCGCAGGGTGGATCCCATTTGGCTCAATTTCAGGAAACCATCGATGCCCGACGTGCTCGGCAGGACATGCGCCGCGAGGAGCAGCCAGCGCGGGAAGGCCTCGGGCGGCCACGTGAATCCCGCCAGGAAGACGAAGGGCATCGAGGTGCACATGACCGTCAAGACCGCCATTTCGCGGGAGCGGAAGAAGGGCGCGATCGTCAGTGCGAGGAAAATGCACGCGAGAAAATAAGGAAAGATGTAGATCAGCAGGGGCACCGGTGCGACGCGCAACGGGTAGCCGTAAAAGAGATGAATCATGCAAAGGCTATAGAGCGAAGTGACGACGGCCACTGTGAAGTAGGCGCCGCATTTTCCGAAGACGAGCTGGAATGTCTTGAGCAGGCCGGGACGGATGCTGTTGTCCGGATCGACTTGTTCGCGCAATCCTCCCGCTACGATGCCGACGCCGATGAGCAGGGTTTGCTGGACGAGCAGGCAGAAGACGGCGGGGATGGCGTAGGCGCCGTAGTTGCTCGAAGGGTTGAAGAGCGGCACGCCCAGCACGGGCATCGGGTCTTGGGCCGCGAACGCGCGGCGTGCGGGCTGTCCCGCGGCCTGAAATCGTTTGATTTGTATGCCCGCGCCCATCGTCCGGGTAACCGCGGTAATGCCGGTCTTCAACTGCCGGAAGTAGAGCAGGTTGCTCGTGTCGTAATAGGCGGCGCAGATGGCGGTTTCGCCGCGCCGCACCTGGCGCTGGAAGTCTTTGGGAATGACGACAATGCCGGCCACTTTGCCGTCGTAGAACTCCGCCTTGGCCTCTTCGAGGGAGGCGGGCCGGGAGACGACCTGCATGAATTCGTTGGCATCCGCCATGCGGGCAAGCTGCCGGCTGAGCGGGGTCGCGTCGGCGTCCACGATGGCCAGAGGCACCTCGCGCAGCACCTCTGCATGATAGGGCAAAGGATAGAGGAAGGAGTAAATGACGGTTGCGCCGAAAAGGATGAGCAGACCGCCCTGATTGCGGCGGATATGCTGATATTCCGCAAGCCATGTTCGAATCATGCGCGCCCCCAGTAGCGTTCGTTCGCCATGATTTTCTTCATGCGCGGGAGCATGAGCACGGGGCCAACGGAGGCGAAGATCAGCAGGGCGAGAATGGCGGGCAGGGACACGTGCAACGGAGCGCCGCGCATGGATTGATCCTGGAAAAGCTTGAGGTAGTGCGTCAGCGGCAGCATGCTGGACCACGCTTTGGCGATGGGCGGCATGGCCAGGACGGGGAAGGTGGCGCCGGCGAAGGCCATGGCCGGGGCCGTGTAGAGCGCGGCGGCGCTGAGGGCGATGCGCATGTTGGCGAGGAGCGCCAGGAAGAAGAGGGCGAGG
>CAILVY010000322.1 GCA_903837785.1 Candidatus Hydrogenedentota bacterium | reverse complement strand
GACTCCGCGCCCGTGGCCGCGGCCGTGCTCGAATTACTCGATGCGGGCATCGAAGTGCACTGCCTGCGCGATCTGACCCGGGGAGGCCTCGCGAGCGCCCTGAACGAAATCACGGAAGTGTCCGGCCTGCCCGCGCAAGTGATCGAGAGTGCGGTTCCGGTGCGCGAGGATGTGTGCGGCGCCTGCGAACTGCTGGGCTTCGATCCGCTCTATGTGGCCAACGAGGGGCGCTTTGTGGCCTACGTTCCCGCGGCCGATGCCGACCGCACCCTTGAGATTCTGTCACGCCACGCGGCCGGCACGGGGCCTGCCGTCATCGGCGAAGTCGGGGGGAGCGGCCCGGCGCGGGTCACGCTCGAAAGCCGCATCGGGGCCCTGCGCATCCTGGACATGCTCAGCGGCGAACAGCTCCCCCGAATTTGCTGACACTGCCCACAACTCCTATAATGGCCGGGGTGAAAGCAGGTGGAAGGCGAGACAGCAACCATGCCCACGGCCCGCGATGACATCCTTGCACGGCTTCGTTCTACTATCGCCGCATGGAAAGCGGAGGTGGGCGCGGCGCAGGAAGGTTTGCGCCTGCAGATCGATGCTTCCAGCCGCCAGCTCCAGCGCCTGATCGAATTGCTCTCCGCGCGCGCCGCCCAGGAAGCGGAACTGTCCGCCGCGCAGGATGAACTCGCCCGCCTGAGAAGCGCGCTCCAACCGGCCGGAGCCGCGGGCGAAAGCGCGGTTCACACTGCCTCCGCCCGAAGAGACTTCCAGACCACTTGCGAACGCGTCGGCTCAGCGATTGCCGCCTGGACCGCGGAAGTCGGCCAGGCGCATAGCGGGCTCACCCGCCAGATTCAATCCGCAAGCGAACAATTGAGCACCCTGCTCGATACGTTGAACGCCCTCCACGGACCGGCCCCCGCGTCCCCTCATGAGGCGCCCCTCCCCGAGATTCTGAAAGAGCATCACGAAGCCCTTCGTGCGCTTCGCCAGCAGAATGCGGAAGCCGCCGAGCAGGCGGAGCGTCTTCGCGCCGAAATCACCGCCTTGCGCGAACAACGCGCGTTGCTGGAAGAACAGGGCGCCGCACACGCCGAAGAGGCCGGACGCTTGGCCGCGGAATATGACGCGGCCCGCAGCGCGCTGGCCGAGCGCGATCAGGCCCTGTCCGCAACCGCGGAACGGACGGCTGCACTCGAATTCGAGCTGGCCGCCGCCGCGGTGGCGCAGGCCACGCTGCGTGCCAGCCTCGAAGACCGGATCGCCGCCATTGAGGACGCCCGGCAGACTATTGACACGCTGCGGGCGCAGGACACGGATCGCGAAGCCAGGCGCGCCGTCCTGCAGGAGCGCAACGAGACCCTCGAACGCGGTGCCGCCGAATCGGAAGCCAGGCTGGCCGAGGCGAATGAGCACGCCCGGACGCTGGCGCGGCGTATCGAGGAATTGGAACTTCAGGCGCGGAGCGCCGCCGTCTCGCCCGCGGTCCGGCAGCACTGTGAGGAATTGCAGCACGATCTGTGTGCCATGCGGGCCGATTTCGAAGCGTTTCGGCTCCAGGCCCAGTCGCGCGCCGACGCGCTGGCCGAAACGGCACACGAACTGGCGGCACGCCTGCTCGAACGTCAAGAAGCCCTTGAATCGCTGGACCGGATCCGGGCGGAGAACGCTGCGCTGGAGACGGCGCTCGCGGACCGTGATGCGCGTTTGGCCGCGCAGGAAGAAGCGCAAGCAGAGGCGCAATCTCAAGCCCGGCGCCTCGAGGAGCAGTGCGCCGCACTGCAGGCCGGAATGGACCAGCTGAAGAAAGAGTCCTGTGCACGGCACGCCGAACTCGAAGAGGCATTGCACCAGCGCGAGACGGCTTGCGAGCAGTTGCGGGCGGAATCCTCGGCCCGGACAGAGGCGCATAGTCAGGAACTCGTCCGCTCCGAGGACCGGATTGGCGAACTCGAAACGGCGCTCGCCGCGGAACAACGCCGCGTCCAGGAAACGGAAACCGCTGCGCAAGAGCGTATCCAATCGATTCACGAACAGTGCGCGGCACTGCAGGCCGAACTCGAGCGATTGACGGAAGACTCGCGCGCGCGGGGCGCCGAACTGGAGGAGGCGCTGCACGAACAGACGGCGTCATGTGAGCGGATCAGCGCCGAGAACGCGGCACTTGCCGAAGCGCTGAACGCCTTGCGCTCGGAGGCCGCGGGGCAGTCCGAGCTGCACGGCGCTGAGCTTCGGCGCGCCGAAGAGCGCGCCAGTTCGGCCGAGGCAACCCTGTCCGCGGAACGCAGCCGGGCCGTGAGCCTGGAACAGCACGCTGCACAAGTGGAAGCACATTGCGCACGGCTGGAGGAGGCGCTCGAGGGCGCACGCAAGACGCGAGACGAGATGCAACTTCGCGCCGAAACCGGCGAAGTGGAACTGGCGCATCTGCGCGAGGATCTGGAATCCACCCACCGCGCATTGGAGTCGATGAAACTGGCCGCCGTGGAAGCGGAATCGCAACGGGATCTCGGCGTCACGATGGACTCGCTCCGCTCGGAATTGGCCGCGCGCGAAGCCCTGCTCGTGGAGTTCGGACAGGCCCATGCACAGGATGTCGAGAACCTGGCCGAGGCGCGCGCCGCATCCGAAGCGCAGCAGTCCGCCTTGCGGGAGCGGGACGCCGCGATGGCGGCCCTCGAAGCCCGCATGGCCGAGAGGGAGGCCCAGGCCGAGGCGCTCGAACAGCAGCGCGACACGAACACGGCGATGGTCGCCGAATTGCGCGATGCGCTCAATGCGATGCGTCAGAGCGAAGAAGTGCGGCTGGCGGCGCTCGAGGACAACAAGGCGGTTATCGCGGAATTGCGCCGGATGCTCGAGGAGAAGGAGCACGAGACGGAACCGCTGCGCACGCATCGCCGAGAACTCGAAGCGCTCGCGAACGCCCTGCGCGATCAGCATGCACAGAGCGCCGCACTGGCCGATACGCTTCGCGCGGAACTTGAAGCCGCGCGTGCGCAAGAGGAGGCCGGCGCCCAGGCCCTGTCCGAGAGCCGCGCAGCACTCGAAGCGCAGCAGTCCGCCCTCGCCGACCGGGAAACGGCGCTCGAAGCCCTGCGAAACGAGATGGAATCGCTGAAGACGGAACGCGGTCGGGTCTTTGCGGGCAGCGCGGGCATGGATCGTGACGAGGCCTCCATTCGCCGCCTGGAACAGGCAAGAAGCCAGCAGCACCGGGTCGTCGTTTCCGAGCTGGCTTCAGGGCCGGGGGTGCGCCCGCTCGGCGAAATCCTGAAAGCGGCCGGCGTTTTGAACGATGATCAATTGCGCGACGCGCTGAAGGAACAGCGCCGCGACCCCTCTGAGCTGCTCGGAGCGGTTCTCGTCCGCCTCGAGTATGCGTCCGAAGAGGCCGTCATGCAGGCAGTCGCCTGCCAATTAGGGCTGCCCGTCGTCCAGCCCACTGCGGACACAGTGGACCGCGGCGCCGCGCAATTGCTGGGCCGCGACGTTTGCATGTGGCACCTCTGCATCCCCATGCGCGCGACGGAGGACCGCATTGTGCTGGCCATGGCCAATCCGCTCGACGAAACAGCCCTGAGAAAGGTTGCCGACACGGCCCGCCGCGCAGTAACCCCCGTAATAGCCCCCCCGACCGCCGTGCTCCGCGCCATCGACGACGTGTACGGTGTTTTTTGACGATTTCCGCCCCCGCATGGCACAATACTCTTTTGCCGATTCAACCTGCTGAGGTGTGGCCATGATTCGCGCTAAAGACGATGATGAAAAAGAGTGCAACGGCGCTCCGGAAGGCAAACCCGACGGGATGGCCGCGAAGCTCCTGAAGACACGCACGGTTCTGGTTAGCGGAACTGTCGATCAGGAACTTGCCGAGAAAGTTATGGCCCAGTTGCTCGTGTTGGATGTGGAATCGCATGACCCCATCCGGGTGATCATTTCTTCGCCGGGCGGCCATGTCGATTCCGGTTATGCCATCCATGACATGATGCGCTTCGTCGCATCCCCCGTGATGGCGATTGGCGCGGGCTGGGTGGCCAGCATCGCGGTGCCCATCCTCTTCGGCGCCGATAAGGAACTCCGCTTCTCGCTGCCGAACACGCGCTTCCTGCTGCATCAGCCGAGCGGCGGCGCGGGCGGGCAGGCGGCCGACATCCGGATCGAGGCGCAGGAAATCCTCAAGATTCGCGGACGCATCAACGCCCTCATTTCCGAAGAGACCGGCCAGCCCATCGAAAAAGTCGCCCGGGACAGCGACCGCAACTTCTGGATGAGTGCTCAGGAAGCCCTCGAATACGGCCTGATCCGAAAGATCATCTCGAATATCGGGGAAGCTGTGTAGCGCACATGAAGCGCCTCGTCAAGGGCATTCCGCCGCCGGTCATCGCGCTGGGCTGCGCGAGTTTCTTCACCGACATGTCCAGCGAGATGATCTATCCCCTGCTGCCCGTGTTCCTCTCGACGGTTTTGGGCGCCGGCGCCCTCTCGCTCGGCATCATCGAAGGCGTCGCCGAAACGACCGCGTCCATTCTGAAACTCCTCTCCGGCATGTGGACCGACCGCGTGTCCCGCCGCAAGCCCTTCGTGCTCGCGGGCTACGGGCTCGCCGGCATTGTCCGGCCCCTGATCGGCTTGGCGGGCTCCTGGGTCTTCGTGCTCGCCATGCGCTTCCTCGACCGTGTCGGAAAGGGCATCCGCACCTCGCCGCGTGATGCGCTCATCGCCGACGCGGTGGATCCCGCGCTGCGCGGCAAGGCCTACGGCTTTCACCGCTCGATGGACCACGCCGGGGCGGTGGCCGGACCGCTTATCGCCGCACTGCTGCTCACGGTTTTCGCACTGAATCTGCGGACGGTTTTTCTGCTGGCGGCGATCCCGGCGGCCTTCGTGATTCTCGTCCTGTGCTTCGGAATCCACGAGCGCGCCCCGGTGCGCAAAGAGGCGCCCTCCGAAAGCGCCGGCTCCCGGTCCGGCCTGCGCGAACTGGGCCGTGACTTCCACCTGCTCCTTGCGGCCCTCCTGCTGTTCACCCTCGGCAATTCGAGCGACGCCTTCATCCTGCTGCTGCTGAGCGGCGCCGGCGTCGCGCCCAAATGGGTTGCCCTCCTCTGGGCGATGCACCACGTTGTGAAGATGATCTGCACCTACACCGGCGGGCTGCTCTCCGACCGCTTCGGACGCCGTCCCATGATCCTCTCCGGGTGGGCCGTCTACGGCGTTATCTACCTCGCCTTTGCCCTCGTCCACTCCACCGCCGCGGTCATCGTCGTCTTCCTTCTCTACGGCATGTACTACGGCCTCGTCGAACCCTCCGAAAAGGCCTGGGTCGCCGACATGGCCCCCAAACACCTCCGCGGCACGGCAATGGGCTGGTACAACGCCACAATCGGCCTCGGCGCCCTGCCCGCCAGCCTCCTCTTCGGCCTCGTCTGGGATTTCTTCGGCGTCTCCGCCGCCTTCGCCCTCGGCGCGCTCCTCGCCGGACTCGCCTCGCTCCTGCTGCTCCGGCTCAAACCGGCGAAGTAATGCTGCACCATTGATTTCCGGGCAGCGGGCGGCTATGTTCAATTGCGTCTTGCAGAGGCAACTTGCTGTGGATGAATCCTGGGAGGCATAAGGCCATGGACCTGTATCTTCAGAGAGCGGTGTGGTGCTGGGTGTCGTTGTCATTGGCCGTATGCGGCGGTGCCGCGGCGGAGGAGAATGCGATGAAGTTGTGGTACCAGCAACCTGCCGACTGGTGGACCCAGGCGATGCCGGTCGGGAATGGGCGGCTCGGCGCGATGATCTTCGGCGGGGTGGCGGCGGAGCGCATCCAGTTGAATGAGCAATCGTTGTGGTCGGGCGGACCGCAGGACGCGGACAACCCGGCGGCGCTCGCGGCATTACCCGAGATTCGGCGGCTCATCGCGGAAGGCAAGTACGCGGACGCGGAGAAGCTCACGATCGCGAAGATGGTCTGCCAGGGCAAGGGTTCGGGCACGGGCGCCGGCGAGCATGTCCCCTTCGGCTGCTATCAAACCTTCGGGGATCTGTGGTTTGCGTTTGACGGCGCAGACAAGGCGTTTGACGAGTACCGCCGGGAGCTCGATTTGGATTCCGCCGTCGTTCGCATCGATTACCGCATCGGCAAACGCCACTTCACGCGCGAAGTGTTTTCGAGCGCCGTGGATCAGGTGACGGTGATGCACTTTTCCAGCGACGTGCCGGGCAGCCTCTCATTCTCCCTTGCGCTCAATCGCGACCGCCGCAATGGCTCGAAGGACGGGAAGAACGATTCCGACATTGCGCCGGCAACCGGAGGCAAAACGCGGCCTGAGTTCGAGGGGCGTTTCGAAGGGCCGGACCGGCTCGTGATGGAGGGCCGTGTCTGGGACGGCAAAGGCATGCGCTTTGCCGGCGTGGTGCAGGCCCTCGCCGAGGGCGGCGAGTTGAGCGGTGACGGCGCCGAACTGCGGGTGAAGAACGCCAACGCCGTGACCGTGCTGTTCACCGCGGCCACCGACTATCGGGGCGGCGAACCGCTGGCACAATGCCGGGAGTGGCTCGCGAAGGCCGCGGCCAAGCCGTACGCGCAGTTGCGCGCGGATCACGTCGCGGACTATCAGGCCTTGTCCCGCCGGGTGACCCTCTCGCTGGGCGGCGCTTCGGAGGACTTGCCCACGGATGAACGGCTGAAAGCCGTGCGCGATGGCCGATCCGATCCGCCACTGTGCGCGCTGTACTTTCAGTTCGGGCGCTATCTGTTGATTTCGAGTTCGCGGCCCGGCGGCCTGCCCGCCAACCTGCAAGGGCTCTGGTGCGACAATTATCAGTCGCCCTGGAACTGCGACTATCACCACAACATCAACGACCAGATGAACTACTGGCTTGCGGAAAGCACGAACCTCGCGGAATGCCACGAGCCGTTCCTCAAGTTCATTGATTCGCTGCGCGAGCCGGGCCGGAAGACCGCGCAGGTTCACTACGGCGCCAAGGGCTGGGTGGTGCACACGATCTCGAACGTGTGGGGCTTCACCTCGCCGGGCGAGCATCCGGGCTGGGGGCAATTCTCCGCCGCGGGCGCATGGCTCTGCCAGCATCTCTGGGAACATTACGCCTTCGGCGGCGACCCGGCGTATCTCGCCTGGGCGTATCCCATCATGAAGGAGTCGGCCGAGTTCTACCTGGACTCGCTCGTCGAGGAAAAACCCCACGGCTGGCTCGTCACCTCCCCGTCGAATTCGCCGGAGAACCGCTTCCGCACGGCCGACGGGCAGGAAGCGAATGTGTGCGCCGGCCCCACGATGGACATGCAAATTCTGCGCGGGCTCTTCGCGGAATGCATCGAGGCCAGCCGGGTGCTGGGCATCGATGAGGCGTTTCGCGAACGTCTCGAGTCGGCACGAACCCGGCTCGCCCCGACACGCATCGGCAAACACGGGCAGATCATGGAATGGCTCGAGGACTTCGACGAGGTCGAGCCGGGCCACCGGCACATGTCGCATCTCTTTGGACTGCATCCCGGCAACGAGATCACGCCGCTGGGCACGCCGGATCTTGCGCGGGCCGCGCGGGTCACCCTGGATCGCCGCCTGAGTCAGGGCGGCGGCCATACCGGCTGGAGCCGGGCATGGATCGTCAATTTCTACGCGCGGCTCGAAGACGGCAACCGGGCGCAGGAACACCTGCAGGCGCTGTTCGCGAAGTCCACGCTGCCGAACCTCTTCGACAACCATCCGCCGTTCCAGATCGACGGGAACTTCGGCGCCGCAGCCGGCATCGCGGAGATGCTCCTGCAAAGCCATGCCGGAGGGCTCCGCCTGCTTCCCGCACTGCCGGCCGCATGGCCCGAGGGCCGCGTCACCGGCCTGCGCGCCCGCGGCGGGTTCAGCGTCGACATCGCCTGGAAGAACGGCCGGCTCGAGCAGGCGACGGTCGTGAGTGCGCTGGGGAATCCGTGCACGGTGCGGACGGCGGAGCCGTTGAGGATTAGTGCCGATGCATCCGCCGTCACCCCACGCGAGGGAGCGACGGGCGAACTCACCTTCGACACGAAAGCTGGCGGCACGTACCTGTTGAAGCCTTCCCGCAACGAGTGACTGCGGGAAACGGTTCATTCATCCAGCGAAAGCAGCGCGGACAGGCGCACATGGCGTTCAGCGGCCGGAATGCGCTATGATCGCCGCGTCTGAGGGGAAGATGTCCCGGGCAGGCGGCACGTTTCCCTCTTTTTGTGTTGAGGGTTTCGAGGTGCCTCGCATTCTCTCCAAGAACATCGAGTATTCTCCTATGGGCTTTCCCTTATCCCGTGAAGCGCATCAGCGCTACGACCTGGCACAGTGGCGTTCAATCCAGTCGGATCGGAGTCCTGCGAAGCGGGTTTGGGCGGCACGCCACCTCGCGGAACAGATGAACGCCCGGCGGGATTTCACACGGCCAAAGACGCTGCCCGCGCGCGGCGGGGAATTGCTCTGCGCGGGCCTGATCACGGAGGCGCTCCGCTACCTCATCACGGAATACAGCGTCAATGTCGTTGCAGAGGCGCTGGACAATGGATTGGCCACGATAAGCGATTCCTTTGGCCCCGCCATTGCCGAGCATACGTTGCCGGTCTTCGTTTCGCTCTATCCGCCGGAGCCGGTTCTCACTGGGGCGCAATCCGAAGCCGGATTCCTGGCCGGCCGCTCTGAACTGCTGTCGAATCGGGCCGTGGCCACGCGCGAAGTGATGCTGGTCCATCTCACGATGGAGAACCCCGCCCTTGATGCGTACAGCGAGTTGTACGATGATGCGGACCTGCGCCGGAGGACGCCGTATGAGCCGCTCGTGGGCAACCTCGAGGCCTACTTCGACGGACTGCCGCCCGTTCCCGGCCGCGGCAAGAAGCTGATGGAAACGCTCCGCGAGCCGTTCCGAGCGCATCCGCATTCCCTCGAAGAGCAGTTGGCCTTCATCCGCCAATACTGGGCGGACTTCCTGCCCGAAGATCTGCTGGAACAATTGGCCGTGGTCGAAGGGGTCGTTCGCGAAGAGCACGCCCTGCGCGGCCACGGGCCCGGTCCCTCGCAGGCGCTGACTTTCGGGTGGCTGGCCGACCTGGGTTATGACGAGCCCGAGGCCTTCAGCGTGGACCGGGACTGGATGTCCAACCTCGTGCTGATTGCCAAGACGGTCTACGTGTGGCTCGATCAGCTCTCAAAACAATACGGGCGCGACATTCACCGCATCGATCAGATTCCGGACGAGGAACTGGATCGGCTGGCCGCGTGGGGGTTCACGGGACTCTGGCTGATCGGGCTGTGGGAGCGTTCCTCCGTTTCACGCGACATCAAGCAGCGCATGGGCAATCCCGAAGCGCTCTCTTCTGCTTACTCGCTCTACGACTATGAAATTGCACATGATCTCGGCGGCCAAGCCGCTTATCACAATCTGGCGGAGCGCGCATGGCGCCGGGGCATCCGCCTGGCCAGCGACATGGTCCCGAATCACATGGGGATCTACTCGAAGTGGATGGTTGAGCACCCGGACTGGTTCCTGCAGTTGGATCAGCCGCCCTACCCGTCCTACCGCTACGAAGGGCCGAATCTCTCCCCGGATGATCGCATCGGACTCTATCTCGAAGACGGCTATTGGGGACGGCGCGATGCGGCCGTCGTGTTCAAGCGCGTGGACCACCACACCGGCCACGTCCGCTACATCTATCACGGCAATGACGGCACGAACATGCCCTGGAACGACACGGCGCAGTTGAACTACCTCATGCCGCAGGTGCGTGAGGCGGTCATTCAAACCATACTGCACGTCGCCCGGAGCTTTCCGATTATCCGTTTCGATGCCGCGATGACCCTCGCCAAACGCCACTATCAGCGGCTGTGGTTTCCGAAACCGGGCGATGCCGGCGCGATCCCCTCGCGGGCGGAACACGGCATGACCCGAGCCGATTTCGATGCGGCGTTTCCCGCCGAATTCTGGCGTGAAGTCGTGGATCGCATCTCCGCGGAGGCGCCGGACACGCTCCTGCTTGCGGAGGCCTTCTGGCTGATGGAGGGCTATTTCGTACGCACGCTCGGCATGCACCGCGTCTACAACAGCGCCTTCATGAACATGCTGAAGATGGAGGACAACGCCAAGTACCGCCAGACCGTCAGGAACGTCCTCGAATTCAGTCCGGAAGTCCTCCAGCGCTTCGTGAATTTCATGAACAACCCCGACGAGGACACGGCGGAAGCCCAGTTCGGCAAGGGCGACAAGTACTTCGGCGTCGCCGTGCTGATGGCAACCATGCCCGGCCTCCCGATGTTTGGCCACGGACAGGTCGAGGGATTCACCGAAAAATACGGCATGGAGTATCGCCGCGCCTATTGGGATGAAACGCCTGACACGGGGCTGATCGCCCGGCATGAAGCCGAGCTGTTCCCATTGATGCGCAAGCGGCACATCTTCAGCGGGGCGAAGCACTTTGCCTTCTTTGATTTCGTCACGCCCGAGGGCTGGGTCGACGAGAACGTGTTCGCCTACTCGAATCGGAGCGGACGGGAACGCGCAATCATCCTTTACAACAATGCCTATCAGAGCACGCGCGGCGTCTTGCACACTTCGACTGCCATCAATGAAGGACACGTGGATGCGCCGCGGCTGCGCCGGATCACCCTGGCCGAAGCCCTCGCGTTGAACACGGAGGATACGTGCTACTACATCTTCCGGGATCACCGCAGCGGCCTCGAATATCTGCGGCATGCGCAGCGCCTCGCCCGAGAAGGGATTCACGCGGATCTCGGAGGATATCAGTATCAGGCGCTTGTGGACTGGCACGAAGTGCACGATTTCGATCACTCGTGGGGGCATCTGCACGACGCCCTCGGCGGCTGCGGTGTGCCCAGTGTCGAGGAGGCGTATCTCGAGATGTATCTCTCGTCCGTGATCGCGCCGTTCCGCAAGGTCGTGTCTGCCGATATGCTGTCCTGCCTGCTGAAACCCGCCGCCCCGCCGGAATGGGCCGCCTTCCGCAAGGCGATGAGCGCGTTCCTGCAGGCGATCGGGCAGCGGATCGGCGCCGCGCCGGACGATCAGTCCATTCTGGAGGCCATCGAGGAAGAACTTGAACTGCTGTGGTCGTTCCCGGAACGCCTCGCCGCCGCAGCGCCCTATGAGGAAGTCGCCACGTTCCTTCTGTCCGGTTTGCCCGAAGACCAGCCGGATGGATTCTGGCGCGTGCCCATCGTCTGGGCCATTGTGCGCCGGATGGGCGCCGTCGCGGCCGCGGACTCGCCAATCAGCGGTTTCAGCGTCTCCGCCACTAGCGCGGCATGGATGCGCGAATGGCTGCTCAGCAAACAGATCGCCGCGTCGTTCCGCGAACTCGACGGCGATGCCTGGCATGCGGACATGGATGCCCGGCTCGTGCGGATTTGCGTTGCGCATGCCGAGCGTCTGCCCGCATTGCGGCAGGAACCGTGGGCGCCGGTGCTGGATGCGCTCTTCTCCGACCCCGACGTGCGCTTCTTCCTTCGCTTCAATCGCTTCGGCGGCCGTCTCTGGTTCAACAAGGAACAACTCGAGCGCATGCTGCACATGCTCTTCCTGACGCTGAGTGTCACGCTTCTGCCGCAAGGGGCGGAAGCCGCCGACACAGTGGCCCTGTGCTACGAAGACTTGCGTGTGCTCCTGGATGCGGCAGAAGATGCCGGATACGACTTCGATCGGATGCTCGACAGCCTGAAGTGAGTCCAGTCGATCAAAGGCAGGAATGCGGAAGGGAAACGCCGCATCTCCGGACAGCCTCGCCAGAGGTCTGACGCAGTCCAACGCCGTGACGTTCGGGATGCGGAGGCGTGCGTCAAACACAAGGATTTGACGCTTGCCTGATCTTCTTCTTCAGCCCAAACCCGCTTAAACGCCGGCAGAGGAAATCTGCTGGACCATCGAGACGATGGGGTAGAAGAGCGAGACAAACAGCGTGGCGACGGCGCCACCGATAATGACCGTGAAAATGGGTTGCAGCACCTCGGCCATGCTGCTCACGGCGATGCGCACGTCATTCTCGTAAATGTCGGCAATTTGCTCGGCAACAGCGTCCACGCGGCCGGATTCCTCGCCAGTGACGAACATGTCGGCAACCACGTGCGGAATCACGGACGACGCCGCGCGCAACGGGTCCTCCAATCCGCCGCCCTGCTCGACCGAGTCGCGCACGCCCTGGAGGCTTTCGGCGACCGCGCGGTTGTGGATGGCGCGCCGGGTCAGGTTGAGCGTAGACATCATGGACAGGCCGCTGCGGAGCAACATGGACATTGTCCGGGTCATCTCGACGATGGCCTGCTTGTGCAGGATCTTGCCGATGATGGGGATCTTGAGTTTCCAGCGGTCGGCCAGCAGGCGGCGCGCTTCGTTGCGCACAAACCAGTACTTGTACACGACCCACAGCGCGATCAGGACCACGATGGGCACCCACCACCACAGCGAGAACTGATCGGCGCCCCACAGGAACCACTGGGTCGGCACCGGCACGGGGATACTCTGCTGTTTAAACATGGCCTCGAATTCGGGCACGACGAAGCGCGTGATCAGCAGCATCACGCCAATGCACGCGGCCACGAGGATCACGGGATAGATCATCGCGCCACGCACGCGCTTGATGAGCATCTCGCGCTCAGTGCGGTAGTCCACGAGCCGGCGAAGCACCGGAACAAGGTTGCCGCTGGCCTCGCTCGCCTTGATGAGGTTCACAAACACGTCGTCGAAATACCGCGGCAGGCGGTCGAAGCATTGCCACAGCGCGTTGCCCGCTTCAAGATACTGCGCGATGTCGGATACGAGCGCGCGAACCTGCGGATTCTCGCCTCGCTGTGCAAGCGTCTTCAGCGACTTGAGAATGGAGGTGCCCGCTTCGAGCAGCATGATAAGCTGGCGCAGGAAGAGCGTGACGTCCGCGTCGCGCACCCGGCCCCGCCGCCAGAACTGCCACGACGATCCGTTGTCAATCGAGGACTGCCGGACAACGACTTCTTCCTCGACGGGCGCGGTGGCCGCGGCCACCACAGTGGTCGTCTTCTTCTTCAGGTTCCGTCTGGGGCGTCCCGGCGAAGTCTCAAGGTTGCTGGCCATACAGTTTCATCCTCCACGGCTCGATTATCAGGCGCCGCGTTGCGCGCTCCAGGAAACAATTTCATATCCGCCTTCCGGCTTGAACAGGACCACGGCTTCCACCTTGGCCCGGGCAAGGGCGTCTTCACTCTTGTCTTTCACCGCAGCATAGGCGGCGTCGCTCACAATCCGGAAGCACCGGGACTCGAACGACAACGCGGCCGGCAATGCGGCCGGGTCGCTGATGTCCGGCTTGATGTTGAATGTGCTTGGATCCTTCTCTACGGCCGCGCTGAGCGCAGCCAGCGAAACAAAGGGACGCTGCGCCAGGGCTTTCTTGGCCACGTCGAGCGGCACATCGAGAACCGCGGCCAATACCTCCGCCGGCGCCGCATTGACATTCAGAAACCCCGTCGGATTGACATGATTCGTGACGGTGAATGTGGTGATCAACGCGGGATTGATCGCGGCGAATTGTGCCTGCGTCAGCAGCCCGTACGTCACGAGGTCATCCGCGCTCGCCAGCCATTTGGGCACGGCGCCGTCCGCGGGATTGCCATTCGTGCGCGGCAGACGCGCGGCGATGGCGCGCGCCGTATCGCCATCGACGCCCAGGATGACCTGCAAAACGCTTGCGGGCGCGTGGTTCAGATTGACCTTGCCGCTCTCGTCACTGATCGTCACTGCGGCCGAGGCCTTGAAGTTGTTGGCCGCCTCCAGCGTCAGCCCCTGCCCGTTGCGGATCCCTTTGTAGGCGGGCAGCACGTAGGACCGGGGCTGGGCCGTCACCTGGAGCACCTGTTGCGCGTCCATCGCGCGCCGCAGGTCGCCAATCGCGGCATACACGCCGGCTTCCGCCGTCTGCTCCGCGCGAAGTTCCTCAAATTGATAGGCGGCCTGATCGTTCTCGACCTTCATGTGGCGCACAAAGGCCATGCCGAGCACCACAAACAGCGCCATCAAGGCCAGGGCAAGAACCAGGGCCATCCCTCGAATCGCTCGGCGGCTATGGAATGTTCGCATCATGTTCATTTCACGTGAATGGAGAAAACCTGTTTGCGGGCCAACTGTTCCCACGGACGATCCGGACTCATCACGATCAGGCTGACGCGAACCGTCTCCGGCAAGGCCGCCTGGCTCCAGTTCGGCTGCCAGCCGGCGCCGGCGTCATATTCGATGCGCATCGCGAGGACGCCTTCGGCAATCGTTTCCTTCGCGCCGGCCGGCGGCATCTGATCGGAGGCGCCCAGCGTCCGGGTCAGTGCCGGCGCCACTCCGCTCCGGTCGATTTGATACATCACGTTGAGCCGTTCCATGCGCTGCGTTTCAGCGTTGATCTGCTCGATGGGCAATATGATGCGGTCGTCTTCCGTCCGCTGAAAGGCGCGTTCCCGTTCTTTGCCCATGCCCCGGGGCTGCAGGGGGATGTCCTGGCTGCGTTGCTCGCCCGCCAGGACCGCACCGGACAACTTCGCCGAGGCCAAATGCCCGAAATCCCGCTCCATCCGGTCAAAGGCCCGGCCGGCAATCGAATTCAGGTCCAAGCGCAGCGTTGTCCCGCGCCATTCGTCGTTGATCCGGAAGAAAAGGCTGATGCCAATCGTGGACACCACGGACAGCACCGCCAGCACAGTGAGGAGTTCCATCAGGGTGAATCCGGCGCGCCGCCTCATTTGGAACCTCCCGCGGGCGCTTGGAAGCGCGGCAGGGCGGAAGTCAACGCGAGCATTTGCGGCCGCCCGGCTTCCACCCACTGCATCACCACCGTGACCTCGCAGTACGCCGCGTTCACATCGGGAAAGCGGCCTTGGGCCGTCCAGTGGAATTGTTCGTACACCGCGCTTTCACGCTGGAAAGCGGCTTCGTTGAGCGGCATGGCCGCCGGTGCTTGAATCGGATTTGCGGTCTTCGCTTCCGTGCCTGTCTGCACGATGGGAAACGGATTCGTATCGGATTGCGCGGGGATCTGCCACTGGAACCGTTCCGGGTGTCGGGTCAGCAGGGCCAGTTGTTCTTTGGCCAATTGGGCGGCCATGCCCCGGTTCCGCGCGGTTCGCGCCAAATCCATGCTCGAAACGTAAAAGGAAACAAATACAGTTCCCGCCACGCTCACAATGGCCAAGGCCACAATGATCTCGATCAGCGAGAATCCCTTCCGCCGTTGGCAACCAACTTGTGCCATCGTCTCCCTTTCGCCAGGCAATCAGCAGGCACTCCGTCCCCCGAAGGCCGATCGTGTGCGCCCTTCTCCAACGCGCCTATCGTACCCACAGAGCAAAACCCTTGTCAATACATTATCTTGGGCGACCGAAGGCCACTGCTGAAACCCTGCCTTGCGGTGGAACATTCCCCGAATTCGCACGTTTCTGTGCGTCGTGCCCATGCCAAGAACTGGCGAAGCGGAGGCGGAATCGGTTATGTTTTCCGGCGGGATTCATCTTTTCGGAAACGACGGAATATCTGAGGAATACTGCCATGAAGACAAACCTGCTCCTTTCACTCGCGGTCCTTGCCGCGTTCAGTCTCGGCGCCGCGGGATGCGGCAAGGCCAGTGATGCCGCGAAACAGCAAGCCACGGAGAAGGCCATCGAGGCGGCCATGAGCGGGGAGGGAAAGAACGTCGATGTGAAACTGGGGAAGGACGGCAACGTCGCCTCGATGAGCATCAAAGGCAAGGATGGCGATGGCGGAAACCTCGACATGACGATGAACAGCAATGGCGGCCAGATGACCATCAAGGCAACGGATGAGAACGGCAAGGCCGTGGACATCCAAATGAACGGCAATGGCGACAATTCCAGCATGACGATACAGGGCGATGACGGCGCCATGAAAATGCTCACCGGCGACGCCGCCAAGGTGCCTGAGGACTTCCCGAAGGACATCCCCCAGTATCCCGGCCTCAAAGTAACCATGGTTCAGACTATGGCCGAACAGCAGATGTATCACATCCAGGCGCAGACGCCGGATGCCATGGACAAGGTCGCAACCTTCTGCAAAGAGCAATACAAGGCGCAGGGATGGACGGAACAATCCTCCATGAACCAGGGGGGCGATGCGCCGATGACCATGCTTTCCTACGAAAAGGGCGAGCGCATCCTTAACATCGTCCTGTCGAAAGACGGCGACGCAACAGTGGTCTCATTGAACACCGGCCTGCAATAGCATCGAGAGCGAAAG